>NZ_JABMCZ010000001.1:606782-910174 GCF_013186535.1 Nocardia terpenica | reverse complement strand
TCCGCGGTTGCACACGTGCGCACGCCGCGCACGGTCCGGGCGGACAGGCCCGCGATCTTCGCGATCATCCGGTCCGACCAGGCCGGATGGGCCCCGATGATGCGCACCGCGGCGGCCCGGCGGTCGCTCAGCGACAGCGGCAGGCCGTGCCGGATATTGGTCTGCACGGCCAGCACGAACGCCGATTCGCGGGAGCCCTCGAAGAAGATCGCATCGATCTCCGTGCGGCCCTCGTGCACGGCGGCGCGGACCCGATGCACGCCGTCGATGACCCGCATCGTCGGCCGGTGCACGATGATCGGCGGTAGCTGATCACCGGCCTCGATCAGCCGCAGCACGTGCGCCTCGTCCGCGCCGCCCGAGCGTGGCGAGTCCGCGCCGACCAACTCCGCGATCGGCACCTTCTCCACCGCCCGCGCGCCGTCGACGGCATGCAGGTGGGTGACCGCCGAGCGGTCCGCCGACCGCCGCTGACCGATGTCCTGGGATGTGTCCAATTGTTCGCATTCGGCGACCATGTCGAAACCTCTCGCGAGTACGACCGAATGAAATATCCGAGATCGATGGACATCCGGCCGCAGCCGAGCCATCGCCCGCGCCCTTGCGAGTCGTCGGATCGTTCAATGATTTCGGAGTGGCTCCCCGGATACTCGCCCGCGCACCACTACGAGCCCCCGAGCATTATTCGATCCGTGCGGTGTGCGGAAAAGGAACCACCCCGATACGTTATTCGATAATTCCCTGCCCACGACGAGATATCGGCAGCCACGCGGGCCGCCGACCCGTCGACCTCACGACAATCAGTTGTTGTTCACCGTCGCGGTCCCCCTACCTTCTGCCAATCCTGATTCCAATTGATCCACATATCGCGCATGGACTGGTGCAGCGCAGTCACATTGCGACCGACCTGTTTGGCATAGAACCCGGCCGCGTCGCGCACCACGGTGCCGACGCCCTGGGTGAAATACGAGCCGCGCACGTGCGCCGGGCTGAAATGCTTGCCCCACAGGTGGATGAAGTGCATCGGCGGCAGCGTGAACGTGCCCGCCGGACACCGGTCGGCCGGGTCGAGGGTGCCCCACACCCGCGGCACCAGGCCGCTGCGGCCGAGCGCGTCGTAGATGCGCCCGCACGCCTCGTCGGATTTGATGTCCCCCGCGCGGTAGTCGGCCATCGCCGCGCACGCGGTGTCGAAAAGCTCGGCGAACTGCGGATTGTCGATGGCCTGCAGTCCCCGGTAGGGGGCGCGCTCCAGCGCCTCGAACGCCTCCGGCCGCTGCCGCCGCTCATAGGACAGCAGCGTCTGGATCTGCGAGGTCGCGCCGTACAGGGTGCCGATGGTCCACACCCGGTTCCAGGCGTTCCACAGCTCGAAATCGTCGAAGGCGGTGTAGGAGTTGAACACCAGCGCGTCGTAGTAGTCGAACATGCGCTTGGTCCAGGTCTGTAGGTAGTCGAACCGCTCCACCGCGTAGTCGTCGGCGCGCACGGCGTCGATGAGCCGGTGCGCGAGCGCGTTGAGCGCCATCACCGTCACCGCCAGCCCGCTCGAGAACAGCGGATCGATGAAGTCCGACGCGTGCGGCAGCATGCACCAGCGCGGCCCGACCACCTGGCGGGAGGCGAACTGGCTGCGGGTGCTCGCGATGTAGGGGCGCACGGCCTTCGCGTGCGCCAATTGCCGTGCGATGGTGGGGAATCGCTCGACGTGCGACCAGAACTCCTGCTCCGCGGTCATATCGTCGGGCCGCGGGTAGCGGTCGATGTCGAGGTTGATGCCCACGCTGCACAGCGGATTGGTGGATTCGACGTGGTTGTCGAACGGGATCACCCACATCCAGCCGCCCTCGAACAGGTGGTGCAGGGTGCCCTGCCCGAGCGGGCTCGGCATGCCGTGCTCGCGGCGCGGCGGGATCACCCGGTCGAAGGGCTGCACGCCGACGAAGTGGCTGTAGATCGCGCGCGAGCGGGTGCGATACGGCGGGTCGATGCGCAGGTCCAGCACGTCGGCCAGCACGCTGCGCATCCCGCCCGCGTCGACGACGAACGCGGCGCGGTAGGTCTCGCCGGAGCCGGTGTGCAGTTCGGCTCCGGCGGAATCGAATTCGACGCCGGTGATGGGCGTGTGGGTGCGCCCGGTCGCGCCGTAGGACAGGGCGACCGAGTACAGGTAGGCGTCCACGTCCTGCCGGAAGAAGTGCGAGTCCGGGCCCAGCGGCGGACCCCAGGTCGGGTACTGGGTGCACTCGCGGGCGCGGAAGGGTTCGCCCTCCCGGTGGTAGGCGAAGCTGAAGTTGCGCTTCACCCCGCACGCGCTGCTGACGTGGTGGCGCAGGTCGGTGTTGTTGGCGAGGTTGGCGATCTCGGGAACGTCGTAGCGGCGAGCCAGCACCCGCAGCCCGATGGTGGTCTCGGGGACCGTCGACTCGCCGATCGCGAAGCGCGGATGCCCGCCGCCCTCGACGATCAGCACACGCACCCCGTGGCGGGCGAGGATCGCCGCCAGCGCGGAGCCACCTACTCCCCCGCCGACGATCGCAACGTCATAGGTCTGTTTGTCTTCCGGCTGCATGCGCTCTCTCCTGACCCCTTGTGACAGCGTTCATTTCTCTTACGCTCGAACACCTCGCCGACCCTCACCCGATCGCGGCGCCCGGCGGGTAAGCCCGGGCCGAGACGCGGGCCAGATAGCGGTCCAGCACCCGCTCGGGGACGGACCCGGTCGGCAGGGCGGGCCCCGCGCCGCGTTCCCACGGCAGCCCAGCGGTGGTGCCCGCCACCGGTTCTCCGTGCACGATGCGCTCCGCCAGCCACGCTCCCGCGGCGGCGGTCAGCGCCAGCCCGTGCCCGCACCAGCCCCCGGCGATCAGCATCGCGTCGTCCGCGGCCACGGGGCCGACCACCGGCCAGTCGTCGCGGGTCATGGCGATCGGCCCCGACCAGGCGTGGCTGAGCGCGATCGGCGCGCCGGACCCGAGCCGCCGCAGCGCGGCCTCGAGCGCCCGGCGATCCAGCGGCCGGTCCCCGCGCACGCCGCGTCGCACCGCGCCCCCGCCGAGCACGATCCGGCGATCCGGGGTGAGCCGGAAATACGGTGCCAGCGTGCCGAATTCGAGGATCGGGCCGGACCGCAACCACGGCAGACCGGCCAGCGCGGAGTCGGGCAGCGGCGCGGTGGCCGCGGCCTGCACCCGCACCCCGAGCAGCCCGTGAGCACCGGCGAAGGCATTCAGCGCGAACACGACTCGATCGGCGGTCACCGCCCCCTCCGGCGTCTCGAGCCGGATCGGCGGGCCGGACCGCACCGCCCGCATCGGGCTGTGCTCGTACACGACCGCGCCGCCGCGCTCGGCCACCGCCGCCAGCCCGGTGGTGAGCGCCAGCGGATCCACGGTGAGCGCCGGGCCGTGCCGGACGCCGTAGTCGTATCCCGGCGGCAGCGTCTGCGCCGCGACCTCGCGCACCGGCAGGTCCAGGTCGAGCGCGCACCGGGTGTCGGCGGCCAGCTCGGTCGCCGTCGCGCCGGCGCCCACCAGCAGCTGGTCGCCTCTCGTTGCGGCGCAATCGATGTCGTACCGGTCGATCCGCTCGGCGACCCGCTGCACCGCCCGCACCGAGGCCAGGTATGCCGCGCGCGCCACCTCGTCGCCGTGGCGGCGGCGCACCCGGCGCAGCGGCGGCCCGACCCGCGGGCCCACCAGCCCGGTGCCCCGGCCGCTCGCGCCCGCCCCGATCCGCCCGGCCTCCAGCAGCACCGTCTCGTGCCCGGGGTCGAGTTCGGCCAGCGCCACCGCGACCGACAGCCCGGCCAGGCCGCCACCGACGATGGCGGTGGCACAGCGGCGTTCGCCGCGCAATGCGGGTCGGGGTGCCGCGGGGCAGGCCCGCCAGGGCGTCACGAATTCGCTTGTCATAGCGCCGCCATCGCCTGTTCGCGGGCCAGCCGGGCGCGCGCCCGAGTCAGCGCGGACTCCGCCGATTTCACGCTCACGCCCAACCGACCGGCGGCCTCCGCGGTGGACGAGCCGCCGAGGCGCTCGCACACCACCTGCCGCTGCCGATGCGGCAGCCGCGTCACCGCCTCCAGCATCGCCAGCGCCGCGCTGTGCGCCAGCACGATCTGCTCCGGCGCCGGGGCGTATCCCGGATCGCGCAGCCGATACAGCAGCCGGTCGGTGCGCTGCGCGCGCCGATGGAAGTCCACGCACAGCCGCAGCACGGTGACGGTGAGAAAGCCGCCCGCCCGGTCGGGGTCGAGCCGTGGATGCCCCACCGCCCGCAGAAACGCCTCGTGCACACAGTCTTCGGCGTCGGCCGCCGAGGGCAATCGCCGCCGGGCCAGTTCCACCAGCCGGGTGCGGTGGGCATACACCAGATGCCATCGCTCCCGGCTACCGTCTCGCTCCCGGGCGCGGCCCGGATCGTCGGTCACTGTCTTTCGCATAAACGCCACCACCGCGAGTACCGAAGGGTCGAATGCGGAACCGGTGTCAGTCGGCGGGTGACACCTGGTGTTGCCGGTGGCGGTGCCCCCCGCTCGCCCGGATGAGATCCACGGCCCGCTCCGCGATCATGATCGTGGGCGCATTGGTGTTGCCGCGCGGCACCCGCGGCATGACCGAGGCGTCCACCACCCGCAGCCCCTCGATGCCGCGCACCCGGAGTTCGGGGTCGACGACCGCGTCCGCGCCGACGCCCATGCGGCAGGTCGAGGTGGGATGGAACAGCGTCTCCGCCGACCGCGCCACGGCCCGGCCGATCTCGTCGTCGGTCCGCGCGTCCGCGCCCACCCAGTCCTCCCGGGCGAGGATGCCCGCCAGCGGGACGCACTGCGCCACCCGGCGCGCGATCCGCACGCCGCGCACCGCCGAGCGCAGGTCCGACGGCTCGGCGTAGTAGTTCGGATCGATCAGCGGCGGCTCGGCGGGGTCGGTGCTGCGCAACCGGATTCGGCCGGTGGACGCGACATCGATGAGCACCACGCCGATGCTCAGGCCGTGCTCGGTCGGCTGCTCGTGCCCGGCGATGAGCGCGGGCTGGAAGTTGAACTGGATGTCGGGCGGCGCGTCGGTCTCGTCGGTGCGGACGAAGCCCGCCGCCTCGCTCACATTCGATGTCCAGGGGCCGCGGCGGCGCAGGAAGTAGTTCAGTGCCTGCCGCGGGCTCTCCGCGCCCAGCAGGCTGCCGCCGCTGCGGGAGCGGAAACCGACCTGCACCATCGGATGGTCCTGTAGACCGATGCCGACGGGCAGATCCTGCCGCACCGCGATCCCCAGTTCGCGCAGATGATCGGCGGGCCCGATGCCCGAGAGCATCAGCAGTTGCGGCGAGTTCACCGTGCCGCCGCTGACGATCACCTCGTCGCCGTAACAGCTGTAGGTGACGCTGCGGTCCGCGACGCCACGTCGTTGCCGGACGAATTCGATTCCGACGCACCGGGTTCCGTCGAACAGCAGCCGGGTCACCAGCGCGTCCGTCAGCACGTCGAGATTGCCGCGGCCGCGGGCGGGGGCCAGGTACGCGCGCGCCGTGGAGCAGCGGGCGCCGTCGCGCTGCGTCACCTGGTACACCCCGAAGCCCCGCTGGGTGGCACCGTTGAAATCCGGGTTGCGGCCCAGCCCGGCCGCCGCGCCCGCGGCCACGAATGCCTCCGACCACGGGTGCGGGGACCGCGGATCGCAGACCCCGAGCGGTCCCCCGACGCCGTGCCACTCGTCGGCGCCGCGGCTGTTGTCCTCGCTGCGCCGGAAGTACGGCAGCACGTCGCGGTAGGACCAGCCCGCGTTGCCGTCGCGGGCCCAGCCGTCGAAATCGTCGGCGCTGCCGCGGATGTAGACCATCGCGTTGATCGAGGAACTGCCGCCGAGCACCCGACCGCGCGGCCAGTACATTTCCCTGTCGGCGCAAAGATGTTGCGGCACAGTGTGATACGCCCAATCGAAGCGGGTGTGCCAGGTCCGGGTGAAGGCCGCCGGGACCTGGATCTGCGGGTGCCGATCCGACGGACCGGCCTCCACCAGCAGGACCGATGCGTTCGGGTCCTCCGACAGCCGTCCGGCCAGTACGCATCCGGCGGATCCGGCGCCGACGATGATGTGCGAGTAATGCTTATCCGGTTGAGGGACAGCCATTTTCGTACCCCCGGTGTAGGTGGGAAACGACCATCCGGGATGGTACGCGGGATCGGTGAACACCTGAAGTCTCCAAATCCTTCGCGGGTGGCCGAATGTGTCACGCATGAACCGAGTGTGCGGGCATCGGGGCTCGCCGCGCGTAATCCCGGCGTAATCCCGTCTCGTTCGCAAGGAGAGTTGCCATGACACTTCCCGCACCGGTGGCCGCCGCGCTGGCCGCCCAACTCCGGGAACCGCACGGTCCGGCCGGGCCGCTGCTCGGTCCGGGCCTGGATCGAGGTAACCGGCGCGCCATCGTCGAGGGCGTCACCGCCCTGCGGCCCCGCCCGGGTGAGGTGGTCGCCGACCTGGGCTTCGGCGGCGGGCTCGGGCTCGCCCGGCTGCTGGCCGGGGTCGGCCCGGCCGGGCTGGTGCACGGCGTGGAGCGATCGGTTGCCATGCTCACCCTGGCGGCCCGCCGCTTCCGCCCGGCACTGACCGCGGGCACGCTCGCCCTGCACGGCGCCACGATCCTGCGGCTGCCGTTCCCCGACGCCAGCCTCGATGCCGCGCTCACCGTGCACACGCTCTACTTCCTCGACGATCCCGAACCGGCGTGCCTGGAGTGGGCGCGCGTGCTGCGCCCGCACGGGCGGCTGGTGCTGGTGTTCGGCGATCCGGTCGCGATGACGGAGTTGCCGTTCACCGCATACGGATTCCGGCTGCGGCCGGTCGCCACGATCGTCGACGCGGTGCGGGCGGCGGGCCTGCGCGTCACCACCCACCACCGCGCCGGGCACGGCGCGCACGAGTTCCACGTGCTGTGCGCGCGGCCGTGCAACAGCGGATAGTCCGCACTTGCACGCCCCGGCGCGCAATCGCACCCGTCGACACACCCGCCGACCTCGGTGTTCACTGACGACGAGAATGGAGGACGAGATGGCCGGAACCGACGTAACCGCATGCCCCGCAGCCACTCCCGAGCAGACCGCGGGCATCGAGCCCGAGCAGTTCCGGCGCGTGATGGGCTCGCTGCTCAGCGGCGTCTGCATCATCGGCTCGGCCGACGCGGCGGGCGCGCCGTGCGGGCTGACCTGCTCGGCGGTCTGCAGCGTCTCGCTCGAGCCGCCGCTGCTGCTGTTCTGCGTCAAGACCCCGAGCAGCACCCTGGACGCCATCCGCGCCCGCGGCGCCTTCGTGGTCTCGCTGCTCGACGTCGAAAGTCACGCCATCTCCGACCTTTTCGCCAAACCCGCGCCGGACAAGTTCGCGAGCGTGGCGTGGCGGGGCGCGGCGCACACCGGCCTGCCGCTGATCGATGCCGCGCTCGCGCACGCCGAGTGCGCGGTGCACGACATCGTCGAGGCCGGTGATCACGTCATCGTGCTGGGCCGGGTGCTGGCCGGGGACGCCGATCCCCGGCGCTTCCCGCTGGGCTACTGGCGCCGGGACTACATGCGCGTCCTGCGCCCCGTCGACTTCCTCGACGGCACCGACACCGAGGCCGACTGGATCGGCGAATTCTGAACCGGCACAAAGGGGTACACCGTGCGGACCGCATTCCTGTTCACCGGCCAGGGCTCACAGTACCCGCGGATGGCGCTGCCGCTGCGCGAACGGCACCCCGAATTCCGGGACCGGCTCGCGGACTGCGACCGGTTGTTCCGGGCGCACCTGGACCTCTCGGTCGCCGATCTGATGCTGCGCGACCGGGTGCGCACCGACGACGGCGCCGAGCACGACGCGGAAACCCTGCTGGCGCGGACCGCCTACCAGCAGCCCGCCCTGTTCGCCTTCGAATACGCCCTGGCGGGGCTGTGGATCGCGCACGGGGTGCGGCCCGATGCCGTGCTCGGCCACAGCATCGGCGAGATCGCGGCCGCCGCGGTGGCCGAATGCCTGTCGCTGCCCGACGCGGTGCGGCTGGTCGCCGCGCGCGGACGGCTCATGCAGGAGCTCGAGGAGCCCGGCGCGATGCTGGCGGTGGCGGCGGGCGTGGATCGGGTGCGGCCGGTGGTCGAGGAGCTCGAGCTCGCCGCCGTGCTGTCCTTCGCCGCGATCAACGCCCCGGACCGGTGCGTGCTCTCCGGTTCGCCCGACGCGGTGACCACCGCGGCCGCCGCGCTGCGGGAGCGGAAGATGCCCAGCACCCGGCTGAAGGTGTCGCACGCCTTCCACTCCCCGCTCATGGCCCCGGCCGCGCACGCGCTCGGCGCGATCATCGCCGAGTTGCGATTCACCGAGCCGCGCTGCGCGCTGATCTCCGCGCTGGACGGCGGCCAACCGGACGCGGCCGAGCTGTCGCGCCCGCAGCACTGGGTCCGGCACTGCCTGGAGCCGGTCGACTTCGCCGCCGCCGTGCGCACCGCCGCCGCCCGCGGCCCACTCCGGTTCGTGGAGATCGGGCCCTCGCACACGCTGTTGAAGTTCGGCCAGCGCTGCGCGCCCGACCCCGGTCATCTGTGGCTGCGCAGCGCGGCCCCCGGCGACGACGACTGCCGGACGTTCACCGCGGCGCTGGCGCGGGCGGCCGAGCCCGCCGACGTGTGCAACGACGCGCCTCGACAATCGCCGATCAGGGCGGGATCTTAAGTACCCCAACGATTTTCATACGAGGAGTTCTGGCGATGATCCGAGACACTGAGACCACCTTCGACGTCGCGATCATCGGGTCGGGCATGAGCGGCGCCGTGCTGGGCATGATCCTGGCGCGGCACGGCGTGCGCGTGCTGATGATCGAGGGCGGTGTCCACCCGCGGTTCGCGGTCGGCGAATCCACCATCCCGCACACCTCGCTGCTGAGCTGCATGCTCGCCGAGCGCTACGACGTGCCCGAACTCGAGACCATCGCCTACCCGGAGCGGATCCACCGCGAGGTGGCCTCCACCTCCGGGATCAAGCGCAGCTTCGGCTTCGCCTACCACCGCGCGGGCCAGATCTACGATCCCCGGGACAGTTTCGCGATCGGCACCAGCTCCAAGGACGAGAACCACCTGTTCCGCCAGGACGTCGACGCGTGGCTGTCGTATCAGGCGGTGCGCTACGGCGCGGTGCTGCGGCAGCAGACCCGGGTGCGCGACATCGAGATCGACGACTCCGGGGTCACCCTGCACACCCAGCACGCGGGCGGCGAGACCACGGTGCGCGCCCGATACCTGGTGGACGGCTCCGGTTTCCGGAGCGTGGTGGCCGAGAAGTACGGCCTGCGCGAGAATCCGCCGCGCTTCGCGCACCACTCCCGCTCGATGTTCACCCACATGGTCGACGTCGGCGTCTTCGACCCCGACTCCCCCATGTCGGTGCCGTGGAACCAGAGCACGCTGCATCACGTGTTCGAGGGCGGCTGGCTGTGGGTGATCCCGTTCGACAACCGGGAGGGCACCACCAACCCCCTGGTCAGCATCGGCCTGACCGTCGATCCGCGGGTGTACCCGAAGCCGGAGAACGTGCCCGCCGAGGTCGAGTTCCAGCAGTTCCTGGATCGATTCCCCAGTGTCGCACCGCAATTCGCACGCGCCAAGACGGTGCGGCCGTGGGTCAACACCGGCCGCCTGCAGTACTCGAGCAGCCGATCGGTCGGCCACCGGTGGTCGATGATGTCGCACGCCTCCGGCGCGCTGGACCCGCTGTTCTCCCGCGGCCTGATCAACACCCTGGAAGTGACCGCGGCACTGGTGGATCCGCTGCTGGAGGCGCTGCGCGAGGACGACTTCGCCGACGAGCGTTTCGAGCATCTGGAGGCCATGCACGGGCGGGTGCTCGGCTTCAACGACCGGCTCGTCGCCGGGGCCTTCACCGCCACCGCCGATTTCGATCTGTGGAACGCGTGGCTGCGGGTGTGGGCGCTGGCGACCGTGCCCACCGAGTTCCGGCTCATGACCGCGCTGGCCGCCTACACCACCACCCGCGATCCGCGGTATCTGTCCGGCGAGGTCGCCGATCCGGTGTTCTCCGACTTCGAGGACCCCGACTACCGCGCGTTCTTCACCCGCGCCGGTGACCTGCTCGACCGGTTCCGCGCGGGCGAGGCCGCCGCGGGCGAGACCGCGCACCGAATCCTCACCGTCGCAGACGAATACAAGTTCCCGATCCGGATGACGCGCGAGGGCCTGGAACGCTCCGGGCATCACATCCAGCTGGAGCTGACCGAGGCCAACCTGGCGGTCGCGCGCTCCGGATTCCGCTGGGCGCTCACCAATCCCGACTGCCGCGACATGTTCCTGAACCCGAAGACGTTCACCCGCTGGCACGCTCGCCGCCCCGATCCGCATCTCGCCTGACGATCGGTCCTTTCGGTTCCACCCTTGCGATCGCGGAGACGAGGAGAGCCATGGATTTCCGATTGCCCGACGGTGCCCGCGAGTGGCGTGAGATCGCCCGGCGCTTCGCCGACGAGGCGATCCGGCCGATGGCCGCCACCCTGGATGCCCAGCCGCGCCCGGAGGACGGCTGGTCGTGGGAGATCGTCGAGAAGGCCGACGCCTGCGGCATCCGGCAGGCCCCGGCGCCGGTGCGGCACGGCGGGCACGGCACCGACCATCTCACCAATATCACCATCCTCGAAGAGCTGGCCGCCGCCGATGCCGGGGCGGCGGCCGTCTTCGGGCAGCACTGGCGCTCGATCGAAATCATCCAGCAGCTGGGCACTCCCGAGCAGCGCGACGAGCTGCTGGGCCGCCTGGCGGCCAATCCGCGTGGCCTGCTGGCCATGTCGATCACCGAGCCGGAGGCCGGTTCGGACAATGTGCTGCCCTACAACGCGCCGGGCGCGGGCGTCGCCACCAGCGCCCGACCGGTGTACGGCGGCTATCGGATCAACGGCCGTAAATGCCTGGTGTTCAACGCCAATCGGGCCGATGTGCTGCTGTGCATCGCGCGGACCGACCCGTCCGGCCCGCTCGTCACGAGCGCCACCTGCTTCGCGGTCCCGGCCGAGACGCCGGGCGTGAGTTTCGGTGTGGTGCACGACATGCTGGGCCAGCGGCTGGCCAACAACGGCGAAATCGGTTACGACGACGTCTTCGTGCCGCAGGAGAACATTCTCGGACCGGTCAACGGCGTCTACGCCCAGCTGACCCGGCCGGTGCAGGCGAGCAACTGCTACACCGCGGCCTGCGCGCTGGGCGTCATGCGGGAGTGCTTCGACCGCACGCTCACCCGCGCCCGCACCCGCGTGCAGGGCGGGCGGCCGATCATCGAACATCAGTCCGTCGGTGCGTATCTGGCCGACATGTACACCGACATCGAGCTCACCCGCACCTATCTGTGGCGGGCGGCCTGGAACGCCGACCACGACCCGATGCCCGATCTGCAATTCACGGTGCTGCCCAAACTCGTTGCCGCCGAACGGAGTATCGCCGCCGCCCGGCGCGCGCTGGAGCTGTGGGGCGGCGCCGGTCTGGTGCGCGGCGGCGGCATCGAGAAGCTGTGGCGCGACTGCGCGGGCTGGCTGAGCGCGGCCGGGACACCGATCGTGCTGCGCCAGCGCATGGCCGACATCCTGCGCGCGCAGTGACGACGTGCGCCGCGCGCGCAGTAGTGGCGTATTCTGCTTGCGCAGAACGCTTTTCATGCGCTGATGTGCCCGGCCCCACCGTCGACGTAGAGCACCGAGGCGGTGGTGGCGGGCAACCAGTCCGACAGCACCGCGCACACCGACTTGGCCACCGCGGTCGGGTCCTCGACGTCCCAGCCCAGCGGCGCCCGCCGGTTCCACGCCTCGTTCAGCTCGTCGAGCTGGGCGCCCGCGCCCATGGCCGTCCCGGCGATCGCCTTGGCCGCCAGCGTCTTGATCGGCCCCGCCGCCACCAGATTCGAGCGAATGCCCTTGCCGCCCACCTCCCGCGCGACGTAGCGGTTCACCGCCTCCAGCGCGTTCTTGGCCACGCCCATCCAGTTGTAGAACGACACGGCGGTGCGCGGGTCGAAGTCCATGCCGACCACCGACCCGTTCGGGTTCAGCACCGGCAGCAGCGCCTGTACCAGCGCCGCATACGAGTACGCCGAAACCTCCAGCGCCACCGCGACATCCGACCACGGGGCGGCCAGGAACGGATTGCCCAGACAGCTCGGCGGCGCGAAGGCGATCGAATGCACCACCCCGTCCAGCCCCTGCGGCGCCAGCTCGCGCACCCGCTCGGCCAGCGTCGCCAGCTGCCCGGGGTCGCGCACGTCCAGCTCGATCGCGGGCGGCACCGGCTCCGGCAGCCGCCGCGCGATCAGATTCACCAGCCCCACCCGGCCGTACCCGGTGATCAGCACCCGCGCGCCCTGCTGCTGGGCGACGCGGGCCACATGAAAGGCGATCGAGGCATCGGTGATGATGCCCGTGACGAGGATGGTTTTATTCTCCAGCAGGCCACTCATTTCAATGTCCCATGCCCAGGCCGCCATCGACGGGGATGACGGCGCCGTTGATGTACTGCGCCTCGTCGGAGGCGAGGAAACTGACCAGCGCGGCGACATCGTCCGGACGCCCCACCCGCCGTGCGGGAATGGCGGCCAGCACCTGGTCGCGCACCTTGTCGCCGAGCGCGGCGGTCATATCGGTCTCGATGAATCCGGGCGCGATCACATTGGCGGTGACCGAGCGCGAACCCAGCTCCCGGGCGATGGAGCGGGCCAGGCCCACCAGGCCCGCCTTGGCGGTGGCGTAATTGACCTGCCCCGCCGAACCGCCCAGGCCGACAACGGATCCGAGAAACACCAGCCGCCCCCACCGCGCCCGGAGCATGCCCATGGTGGCCCGGCGGGCCACCCGGAAGGCGCCGGTGAGATTGGCGTCGAGCACCCGGGCGAACTGGTCCTCGCTCATGCGCATCAGCAGGGTGTCCTCGGTGGCCCCGGCGTTGGCGATCACCACCTCCACCGGGCCGTGCCGCCGCTCCGCCTCGGTGAACGCCAGATCCACCGAATCCGGGTCGGTCACATCACATTTCACTCCGAACAGGTCATCGGGCACGCCCGTGCCACGATGGGTGACGGCGACCCGATGCCCGTCGGCGGCGAGCCGCCGGCCGATCGCCGCCCCGATACCGCGATTGCCACCGGTTACCAGAACCGATCTGGACTGCATGGAATTCGACACGGCTCGAATGTACGAGTGGACCCCGCCGCCGACAATCGGCACAATTACACTGCGCGAGTTGATAATTGGCGTGCTAGTCGGCGGTGTCCGCGGCCACCTCGAGGAACTCGCGCAGCACGGCCGACTCCGCCCCGCGCCGCCACACCGCGGCCAGGTGCACCACCGGCAACCCGATCACCGGGACCAGCACGATATCGGGCACCAGCACGATATCGACCAGCGAGGTGACGGTCAGCAGCCCGATGCCCTTGCGCACCATGCCGTCCACCACCTGGTCCACCCCCCAGCGCGACCCCAGGTCGATGCGCTCGATCGACAGCCCGCCGGGCGTGACGGGCGGGGTCCAGGCATCGGTGAACCAGTCCGGCAGATACGCGGGCGGCCGGAAGACGCGGTGCGCGGCCAATTCCTCGATGTGCACCCCCGACCGCTGCGCCAGCGGATGATCGCGGCCCACGGCCAGCGCCCGCGTCCGCGTCCCCAGCGACGGGCCCACCTCGAGATCCGGTTCCCGATCCCGGAACTCCTCGGGCGCGCCCGGCAGCCACAGCAGCAGCAGGTCCGCGGTTCCGTCGCGGACCGGGGCCGCGAACACCGGCATCTGCCGCAGCGGATGCGTCGACACCGCGACGTCCGGGCACCGCCGCTCGAAGGCGGAGACCAGGGCGTGCACCCGGGGCATGCCGACCGTCACCACGTAGGCGACGCGCAGCGCGCGGTGCAGCCCCCGCGCCCGCGCCCGCGCGTTCGACATCGCCTCCTGCAGGTGCCGGTAGGTCGGCCCCACCTCGGCCAGCAGCGCCTCGCCCGAGGCGAGCAGTTCGACCCGGCGGCTGGTGCGGGCGAACAGCGGCTCACCGATCTGGCGTTCCAGCTTCTGCACCAGCTGGCTCACGCGCGCCGGCGTCAGCCGCAGGCGCTCCGCGGTGCGCCCGAAATGCAGTTCCTCGGTCAGCACGAGAAACGCCTCGAGCTGACGGAAATCCACGTCAACGGCCACGGAAACCGCCCATTGTGGTCACCCCCGAAATATCGACTGCTGCCGAGCCTCCCATCCCCGCGCGGCGGAGGAAAGCCCGCGAAACCTGGTGCGCCACGCCCATCGCGTGACATACCAGACGGTCTACCATCCGAGCATGGCCGAGATCATCGTGGAGCATCGCGCGCGGGTCGCCGTGCTGACCGTGTCCGATCCGCAGCGGCGCAATGCCCTCGCCCCGCAGCTGTCCGAGCGGTTGGCCGCCGCGGTCGCGAAGGCCGAGCGCGACAACGGGATTCACGCGCTGGTGATCACCGGCGCGCCGCCCAGGTTCTGCGCCGGGGCCGATCTGGGCGAGCTCGGCGCCGCCGCGCCGGAGGCCCTGCGCGCGATCTACGCCGGTTTCCTCGCCGTGGCGCACTGCACGCTGCCGACCATCGCCGCGGTCGGCGGCGCCGCGGTCGGCGCCGGGCTCAACCTGGCGCTGGCCGCCGATATCCGGATCGCCGGTCCGCGAGCGCGTTTCGAGGCGGGCTTCGCCCGGCTGGGCCTGCATCCCGGCGGCGGCATGACCTGGATGCTGCAGCGCGCCGTCGGCCCCCAGTGCGCGGCCGCGATGACGCTGTTCGGCGAGGCGCTCGACGCCGACGCCGCGCACGCCGCGGGACTGGTGCACCGCACGGTCCTCGGCGATCACGAGACCCTGATCGACGAGGCGGTCGGCTTCGCCCGGGGCGCCGCCGACGCGCCCCGCGACCTGGTGATCGCCACCAAGCGGACGATGCGGATCACCCGGACCCTGGATTCGCACACCGACGCCGTCGACGCCGAACTCGCCCCGCAGCTGGCCTCGCTCGGCTCGCCGGAGTTCGCCGCCCGACTGGACGCGCTGCGCCGGCGAATCACCCGGCCCCGGGACTGAGCGCCGGGCACATCAGACGTCGGATCGCGGCGAAGGGGCACAGGTATGCCGTATCCCCGGGGCCAAGTCCCTCCTGAGCGGGCCGTCGGAATGATCCAACGGCAACCGCCGGGCGCGATGGGGCAGGTCGTATCGATCCAACGATTCGACGGTGTGCAGCAGCCACCAGCACGCCACCCCCACCGCGGCGATCAGCGTCATCGATAGCACCGCGGACAGCATGATCATCGGCCCTCCCCCAACGTCGCCCACGCTGTTGCCAAGTGAATCGTCGCTCTGAATGCCTCACGGAACAAGGGCCATTCCGGTAACCGGCGTTGAGTCCTGCTCAATGATGCGGAATCTGTGCGGGCGGCAGGCGTTGTCATGGGCATGGGTTCGTTGTATTCCGTCCGGTTCTCCATCCTGGACCGCTCCCGCGTCCGGCAGGGGCAGAGCCATCCGGCGGCACTGCGGGACACCGTCGAATTCGCCCGGCTCGCCGATCAGTGGGGTTTCCACCGGTTCTGGGTGTCCGAGCATCACAGCGTGCCCGGGGTCGCGGGCTCGGCGCCGACGGTGCTGGCGGCCGCGGTCGCCGCGGCGACCGAGCGGATCCGGGTGGGCACCGGCGGGGTGATGCTGCCCAACCATCGGCCGCTCGTGGTCGCCGAGCAGTTCGGGGTGCTGGAGTCGCTGTTCCCGGGCCGGATCGATATGGGGCTGGGCCGGTCGGTGGGTTTCACCGGCGGGGTGCGGCGCGCCCTCGGCCACGATCGTTCCGACGCCGACGATTTCGATCGGCAGCTCACCGAGCTGCTCGACTATTTCGCCCGCGGCCGCGACGGGGTGCACGCCTGGCCCGCGGAGGGTCTGCGGGTGCCCGCGTTCCTGCTGGCGATCGGGTCCGGCGCGGACCGGGCGGCCCGCTTCGGCCTGCCGCTGGTGATCGCCGCCGCGCACGGCGAGGACGCCATGGTGGCGGCGATCGAGCAGTACCGCACCGACTTCCGGCCCGGCGCGGGCGGGCGGTCACCGTATGTGATGGTCTCTTCGTCGGTCGTCATCGCCGACACGGTCGAGCAGGCGCGGCGGCTGCTGATCCCGGAGGCGTGGTCGGCGGCCTGGTCGCGCACCCGCGGCGAGTTCCCGGTCCTGATGCCGCCGGAGGCCGCCGACCCCGCCACCATGACCGAGCGGGAGCGCCGCCACTTCGAGGAGGCGATGCTCGGGCACATCCACGGCACCGAGGACGGCGTCGCCGACGATCTGGAGCGCCTGATCGCCCGCACCGGCGCGGACGAGATCCTCGTGCACACCAGCACCTACGACCGGTCCGCACGGCTGGAATCGCATCGGCGGCTGGCGCGGGTGGTCGGGCTGCAGACCGCGGGCCGGGTCCGGTCCTAGACACCCTGACCAGGCGATTCGTCATTCCCGCGCCCATCGGCTATTGTTTTCTCTCGCCGCCGGAAGGCGGAAACGCGGATGTAGCGCAGCTGGTAGCGCATCACCTTGCCAAGGTGAGGGTCGCGGGTTCGAATCCCGTCATCCGCTCCACTTCTCTTCAAGGCCCTGTGGCGCAGTTGGTTAGCGCGCCGCCCTGTCACGGCGGAGGTCGCGGGTTCGAGTCCCGTCAGGGTCGCACACTATCCGGTACCCGTCAGGTCGTACACGGTAACCCCATCCACGGTGCGCGCCACGAAGTTCGCCCGCACCCACGCCGAAATCTCGGCGGCCGCCCGACTTCCGCCGGACGAGGTACCCCGCCGCGCACCCATCATGGGACTGTCGATGAAGTAGTGGATCTTGTGTTGCGCCACAGCCGCTTCGAACTGCTCGAGCGTCGGCGACGGATCGGTGCCGTTGTAACCGCCGACCGCCAGCACCGGCTCCCGGGTCGCCAGCTGATAGGTCGCCGCATTGTTGGACCCGACCGTCGCCGCGACCCAGGTGTAGCCGCTCGCATTGTTCTCCAGCGCCGCAACAACATTCGGTCCCGCCTTACCGGCACCGAGCATCGCCGCAAAGGCCGCCGCATTCCATCCGTTGCCAATGCCCGGGTGCCTGCCGCCGGGAGCCCCTGGGCGGCCGTGCATTCCATTGCCCGGACGGAAGTGGCCGGGGAAACCGGAGCCGGGCGGACCGGCGGAGGGGATCGCGCCGCCGTGGGTGGACGATACGGTGACCAACGAGTAGGCGGTCGGTCCGGCGAGCGCCGCGGTCAGGGCCAGGGCGGTGGCCGCGGCGGCGAGGACCTCGGGGAGTCGGCCGATAATCAGGAGCAGGACGGTCGCCACCACACCGACGACCACAACGGCCGGGGCCAGCCACGGAGTCCAGTCCGGCGTGCGGCGCAGCAGCACCCACGCCAGGGCAACGGTTATCGCGAGCGTGCCCGCCAGTACCGCCGACGCGCGAATGTCGTTGCGCCGCCGCCACATCAGGGCCGCGCCGATGCCGACCGCGCCGCCGATCGCCGGAGCCAGCGCCACCGTGTAATACGGGTGCACAATGCCCCCGGCGAAGCTGAACACCACCCCGGTCACCAGCAGCCAGCCCAGCCACAGCAGCAGCGCCGCCCGCACGGCGTCGGTGCGCGGAGCGCGGCGCAGGACCCACAGACCCGCCGCGGCCAGGATCACCGCCGCCGGGAGCAGCCAGGCGATCTGGCCGCCCATCTGGTCACCGAACAGCCGGTCCCACCCGGCGTCGAAGTTCGTATTGCCCAGACCGCCGGTCTCATTGCCGGTGAGCCGCCCCACACCGTTGTAGCCCAGGGCCAATTCGAGGACGCTATTGTGCTGCGACCCACCGATATAGGGCCGCGCATCCGCGGGCCACAGCGCCACCAGCGCCAGATACCACCCCGCCGACACCACCAGCGCCCCGACCGCGACCACCGACCGCACGATCCGGGTGCGCCACGGCCCATGCGCCGCAAGCAGATACACCACGACGAAGGCGGGCAGCACCAGGAACGCCTGCATCATCTTGGCCAGGAAGGCGAAGCCCACCGCCGCCCCGGCGAGCGGCAACCACCATGCCGCGCAATCCTTCTCGATCGCCCGCAGCACGCAGTAGGCCGCCGCGGTCAGCAGCAGCACCAGCAGCGCGTCCGGATTGTTGTAGCGAAACATCAACGCCGCCACCGGAGTCAGCGCCAGCGCCGCCCCCGCCAACAGCCCCGCACCGTGCCCCGCGACCCGTCGCACCGCCGCGTACAGCACCCCGACCGCCGCCACACCCGCCAGCGCCTGCGGCACCAGCAGACTCCAGGCATTGAATCCGAACAGCCGCGCCGACAGATCCATCACCCACAGCGCCCCGGGCGTCTTGTCCACGGTGATCGCATTGGCCCCGTCGCTGGACCCGAACAGCATCGCCTTCCAGCTCACCGACCCCGCCTGCACGGCCGCCGCATAGAACTGATTGGCCCACCCCGCGGCCCCGAGATCCCACAGGTACAGCACCGCCGTCCCCGCCAGCAACACCACCAGCGACACTCGCCGCCCGTACCCGCGCCCGACCGCCGATGCCGCCACCGGCACCGCGGCCCGTTCCACCACAGTCGAAGTCACCCCACCGATCGTGGCCGCGATTCGTGGCCACCACCTGCGCACACCCTGTGCGCTTCCTGGGAGACCGACCGATTCACTCCCGATACCGGCGGATCTCGTCGGCGGTGGGTGGGTTGGCGCCGCGGCGGGTGCAGGTCAGGGCGGCGGTCAGGGTCGCCTCGTCGAGGACGGCGGTCAGGTCGGGCTTGGGGAGTTCCCGCAGGGCGGGGCGGCGGTCGGCGCCCAGCAGGTCGCGGCGGTGCAGGCCGGAAAGCAGGCCGGAGGTGAAGGCGTCGCCCGCACCCACCGTGTCCACCAGGCGGATCTGCCTGCCGGGACGGTGGATCGGGGTGGGGTCGGCGGCGGTGGCGGCGAGCGAGCCGTCGCCGCCCAGGGTGACCACCACCAGGGCCGGGCCGCGGGTGATCCAGTCGGCGAGGGCGTCCTCGGGGGACCAGCCGGGGTGCAGCCAGGCCAGGTCCTCGGCGCTGACCTTGACCACATCGGCCACGCGCAGCATCGCCCGCACTCGCTCGACGGTCGCCTCGTGATTCATCAACTGCGGCCGGGCATTCGGGTCGAAGGAGATGGTCACCGAGTCTCGGGCCCGTTCCGCCAAGCGCAGCAACGCATCTCCGCCGGGCGCGATCATGAGCGCCAGCGAACCCGTGTGCAGGGCCACCACATCGCCGTCCAGGGCATGAGCCAGTTCGGCGTCGGTCCACTGCCAGTCCGCGGTGCCGTCGATGCGAAAGTCGTAGTGCGCCACGCCTTCCCCATCCAAGTCGACAATGGCCAGCGACGTCGACTCCGTAGCGTCCACCACATGCTCGAGCCCGACCCCATTGTCCCGCAGGTACTCTCGAATCCGCCGCCCGAACGGATCGGACCCGATCCGCGCCAACATCCGCTCCGGCACCCCCAACCGCGCCAGCCCCACCGCCACATTGGCCGGACTCCCCCCCGGCACCGCCTGAAACCGCCCCACCCCCTCCAACGGCACCAAATCCACCAGCGCCTCCCCAGCCACCGCCACCACACGCTCAGTCACCGACATAACGACCGTCCACCTCCACTACTGCCATCGCCCCACTCATGATCACGACATTGGGACGACCATAGAGCGTGTTGCGTCCCGCTGTCCGGACAACGATGCTGATCAGTTGCTCAACTGCGGGACACCAGGTCTCGGCCGACGTGGGCGGCGGTTTCCTGGAGGAGGGGGATTACTGCGTTCATGTCGAGGCTGGAGACTCGGGCCTGGGGGCCGCTGATGGAGATGGCGGCTCGGGTGGGGGCTTCGGGGATGGCTACGGCGAAGCAGCGGACGCCTATTTCCTGTTCGCCGTCGTCGGCGGCGTAGCCCTGGATGCGGATGCGGGCGATCTCGTCGCGCATGACCGCCGGGTCGGTGATGGTGTGAGAGGTGCGGGGGCTCATGGTGATTCGGGCGAGGATGCGGTCGGACTCGTCCGGGGGGAGGGTGGCCAGCACGGCCTTGCCGACCGCGGTGCAGTGCAGGTCGACGCGCTGGCCGACCTCGGTGAACATGCGCATGGCGTGCGGGGAGGGCACCTGGGCGACGTAGACGACCTGATCGCCGTCCAGCACCGCCATATTGGAGGTTTCCCCGGTGAGGTCGCGCAGCCGGGTCAGATGCGGCCGGGCCGACGCGCCCAGCACCCGGCTGGCCGTCTCGCCGAGTCGAATCAGCCTGGGCCCCAGCGAGTACCGCCGCGACGGCTGCTGCCGGATGTAACCACCGGCGATCAATGTGCGCAGCAGCCGGTGAATGGTCGGCTGCGGCAGCCCGGACGCCTCGGCCAGCTGCGACAGCGTCGCCTCCCCGCCCGCGTCGGCCACCAGCTCCAGCAGCTCGAAGGCCCGGTCGACGGACTGCACCCCGCCACCGGCCCGCGCTCGCGTCTCGACCACGGCGATCCTTCCCTCGGGTGTGGATGTCTCCACCATCTTCGCAGGCCCATTCCACCTTATGGAAGTTCGCATGGCGGAATATTAGTTCAGTATTGCGGAAAGCATGTGGTCCCGGCCAAAAGCACGCCGGGACCAAGACACCAAGCCGTGCATCGGGACCAAGACGTCGGCCCTACATCGGGACCAAGACGCCGGGCCCTGCACCGGGGCCACGACACCAGGCCCCGCACCGCAACCACAACACCAAGCCCCGCACCGCAACCACGACACCAAGCCCCGCACCGCAACCACGACACCAAGCCCCGCACCGCAACCACAACACCAAGCCCCGCACCGCAACCACAACACCAAGCCCCGCACCGCAACCACAACACCAAGCCCCGCACCGCAACCACAACACCAAGCTTGTGCATCGACCAAGACAATAGGCCGCGCGCTGGGAGTCCACGGCGGTGAGTATCGCTATGCCTCCGCGCCGACGGCTCGGCGCGCTCGGATGCGGAAGGCTTGGTGTAGCAGGATTGCCGTGATGCATCCTGCGCTGATGCCCGAGCCCATGATGGTGACCACCGGGGCGGGTAGGCCCGTGTAGAAGGAGGGGGCCACGATCGGGGTCATGCCGATGAAGAGGGAGACGCCGACGATGATCGTGTTGACCGGGTCGGAGAGGTCGGCTCGGCCGAGGGTGCGGATGCCGCTGGCGGCCACGGTGCCGAACAGGACCAGGCCCGCGCCGCCGAGGGCCGGTTTGGGGACCAGTTCGACGATGCCGCTGGCCACCGGGAACAGGCCGAGCAGCACCAGCAGGGCGCCGCTGGTGGCGACCACGTAGCGGCTGTGCATGCGGGTCAGGGCGACCAGGCCGACGTTCTGAGCGAATGCGCCGCAGGGGAATCCGCCGAGGACCGCGCTCAGCGCGGTGCCCGCACCGGCGGCGCGCAGGCCGTCGGCGAGGGTGCGCTCGTCGGCGGGCCGGTCCACGATCTCACCGAGCGCCATCATGGTCGCGGTGCTCTCCGTCATGACCACGAGCATCACGATGCACAGCGAAATAATCGCTCCGGCATGGAATTGCGGCGCACCGAAGTGCAGCGGCGGCACGAATCCGAACACGGCGGCCCCCCGCAGCGTCGACGTATCGATCAAGCCCAGCGGCCAGGCCAGCAGCGTCCCGGCCACCAACCCGATGAGCAGCGCCAGCTGCCGCCAGAACCCGCGCAGAAACCGATGGCAGATCAACACCACCGCCAGCGTCACCGCCGCGATCGCCAGATTCGCCGTCGGCACCCGCGTCCCGCCCCCTTCCCCGGTGCCGCGCACCCAGTTCAGCGTGACCGGCAACAGCGAGAGCCCGATCAGCGTGATCACCGTCCCGCCCACCACCGGCGGGAAGAACCGCTGTAATCGCGAAAAATACGGCGCGGCAAGGGTTGCCAACACCCCGGCGACCAATGTCGCCCCGTACACGATGGGCAGCGCGTCCCCGTGCGCCGAGGACCCCACGATCGCCAGGATCGGCGCGACCGCCGCGAAGGAGGCCCCGTTGATCAGCGGCAGCCGGGCCCCGAATCGCCACCAGCCCAACGATTGCAGCAGCGTCGCCAGCCCGGCACTGAACAGGCTCGCGGTAATGAGCAGCCCCTGCTCGACCGCGCCGATCCCGACCGCCGCGCCGATGATCAACGGCGGCGCAACGACTCCCGCCACCATGGCCGCGATGTGCTGCAACCCACCGGCCAGCAGCTGCCACGGCGGCGGCAACGCGTCGACCGGATGATGGTGCGGCTCTTCGGTTTCGCCGCCGAGCCCGGTGGACACCCTTGTCCTGCGGCGCACGCCCATTGCCGCACCTCCTAGCTGTGGATCAACAAAAGGCAGGGATGCCGTGCCACGCGGCACCGGCATCGGAGGCGTCGTCGCGCTCGACGGTCGCCTCGATCAGCCCGTACGGGCGATCCCCGGCGATGAACACCTCGCCGGGATTGTCGACGCCGAAACGCGCCAGGTCATACAGGAAGTGGTGCTTGTTGGGCGCGGAGAACCGGATCTCGGCGACCTCCACGTGCTGTTCCAGCACCGCGCGCCCCATGCTGTGCAGGGTCTGCTGCAGCGCCAGCGAGTGCACGGCGGCGAACTGCCGCAACAGGATCGCGCGAATCGAGTCGAAACTCTTGTCCCAGTTCACATCCGCATAGTCGTATCGCCACCGAGCCACCAGCGACGTCGCCAGGATCCGGTCGTGGGTCTCCTCCAGGGTGGTGTACTTATCCTTGAAGAAGCCGTGGAACTCCGAGCCCGTCGTCTTCAGCAGCACCAAATCCTTGATGCCCGAGACGATATGGGCGCGCCGGTCCGGCCCGACCCCGTCCACATTGACGACCGTGGTGCGGATGCCGCCGCCGGTCTGCACGAACGAGTGGTCGTGCCCGAGCCCGTCCACCGGGATTCTGTCCCAGGCGTATTCGTCGATCTCGATGCGCGCGCCGTCCGCGCCCGGGCACCGGGCGATGAAGTGATCGGCGAGGGAGAGCGCGAAGTCCTCGATCGCCTCGACCCCCTTCTCCTTGGCGAAGGCGAAGACCGTGTTCTTCTGCGTATCGGTGGGCAGGATGTCGCGCTGATCGCCGGAGGTGTGCGCGTCGGCGAACCGGCCGCGCAGCGAGGTGGACACGTTGAGATCGCGGATGCTGTGGCGATCGGTGTCGCGGAAGACCCGCACGAGACGGTTTTCGGCCTTGCCGTACTGGTTCGGCCCGAGCTGGATGGCCATGGATGGTCAGCTCCCTCGATAGGTGGACATGGCAAAGGGGGACAGCAGCAGTGGCACGTGGTGGTGCTGCCGCGGATCGGTGACGGTGAAGGTCACGGTCACCTCGGGAAAGAATCGGTCGCGATCGCCGTAATAGCCTGCGGTGTCGAAGATCAGGCGATAGTCGCCCGCCCGCACGCTGTCCGGCCCGATCGAGGTGACGCGCCCGTCGTCGTCGGTGCGGCCGGAGCCGAGTTCGCGCCAGCCGTCGGCGTCGCGGGCCTCCAGCCGCACCGCGACCCCGCGCGCCGGATGCCCGGCGGCGGTGTCTAGCACGTGGGTGGTGATGGCACTGCGGGTCATTCGATTACCGTCCGTTCCAACCGCTTTCGCGCGATCGCGGCGAGTTCTCCCCGGGTGACGCCGATTTCGGTCTCGGGGTCGTGGGTCAGTCGCTCGGTGAGATCGGCGAGCAGCTCCCGCCCGTCGCGACCGGCGGCGCAGACCAGATAGATGTGGCCGAAACGCTCCTCGTAGGCGGCGTTTCCGGCGAGCAGCCGTTCCACGAGATTGGTGTCGGCGGCATCGACCCCCGACTGTTCGCTCGCGGCCCGGGAGCCGGGGTCGGTCGCGCCGCCGATGCGCGGGTGATCGGCCAGGGCGGCCCGCACCTGCGCATCGGTGAGCGCCAGCGCCTCGCGTTCGGCCAGGTCCACCAGGGCGGCGCGGTCGGCGTACGGGCGGGCCGCGCCGACCGCCTGGACCCATTCCGCCACGCCCACAACCGCTTTCAACGATGCCGACCAGGCATCGGCGGGCAGGGCATTGATGGTGGATATCGGGAGCGGTTCCGTCAACGGGCAAACCTCCGCTAGAGAATTCTGCAATGCGGAAACTAAATTCCGCTTTATCGAATGTAAGGCCGCTCACAGCAGCCTGTCAACGGGTCCGTCGAGGGTTCTCCGGATTTCGCCAAAAGTGTTGACCGCCACACCCGAGTGCCGCTACCGTCGTATTACGGAAGAAAGATTCCATATTGCGGAATTGATCCTCGGCCAAAAGCATGCCGAGGACGACGGAAGCAAGCGCAGCCGGAACGACGGAAGCAAGCGCGGCCGGAACGACGGAAGCAAGCGCGGCCGAGAAGGAAAGAGACCGCATGACTCGAGAACCCCTCCCCTACGCGGTGAATCTGTCCCTGCTGTTCACCGAGCTCCCCCTGCTGGAGCGCCCCGCCGCGGCCGCCCGGGCCGGTTTCGGCGCGGTCGAGTTCTGGTGGCCGTTCCCCACCGCCACGCCCGACCCCGCGGAGGTCGACGACTTCGTGCGGGCCGTCGAGCGGGCCGGGGTGCGGCTGATCGGGCTGAACTTCTCCGCGGGCGATATGCCCGCCGGTGATCGCGGCCTGGTGTCGTGGCCCGGGCGCGAGGCCGACTTCGCCGCCAGCGTCGAGGTGGCCGTCCGCATCGGCGACCGGCTCGGCTGCCGCGCCTTCAATGCGTTGTACGGCAACCGGATCGACGGCGTCGACGCGGCCGGACAGGACGAGGTCGCGGTCCGCAATCTGGTACACGCCGCGCACGCGGTGGCCGCCATCGGCGCCACGGTGCTGATCGAACCGGTCAGCGGCGCGCCGCGGTATCCGCTGCGCACCGCCGCGGATGCGATCGGCGTCATCGACCGGGTGGCCGCGCAGGGGGCGGAGAACCTGGGCCTGCTCGCCGATCTGTACCACCTCACCGTCAACGGCGACGACCTGGACAAGGTCATCGTGCGATACGCCGATCGCATCGCCCACGTCCAGATCGCCGACGCCCCGGGGCGACACGAGCCCGGCACCGGCGAACTCGACATCTTCGGCTACGTCGACAAGATCGGCGCGACCGGCTACCGCGGCTACGTCGCCGCCGAATACGTCCCCTCCGGCGCCAGCGCGGACAGCTTCGCCTGGCTGCCCACCCGACAAGGAGTCACCGAATGAGCAGGATCGGATTCATCGGCCTCGGCATCATGGGCTCACCCATGGCCAGCCACCTGGTGAAGGCGGGCCACGAGGTCACCGGTTACACCCTCAATACCGAAGCCTACGAACGGCTTTCGGCCGACGGCGGCAAGACCGCCGCAAGCATCGCCGAGGCGGTCGCCGACGCCGAGATCGTGATCACCATGCTGCCCAACCACCCCCAGGTCGAGAAGGTGGTGCTCGGCGAGGACGGTGTCTTCGCGCACGCGCCCGCCGGTGCGCTGCTGATCGACTTCTCCACCATTCGCCCGGAGAGCTCGATCGCGATCGCCGAAACCGGCGCGCGGGCCGGATACCGGGTGCTGGACGCGCCGGTATCGGGCGGTCAGGCCGGGGCCGAGCAGGGCGTGCTGTCCATCATGGTCGGCGGCGACGACGCCGACTTCGCCGCCGCCACACCGATTTTCGAGGCGGTCGGCAAGACGTTCATCCACGTCGGCCCGCAC
The DNA here is from genome assembly GCF_013186535.1 of Nocardia terpenica. Lineage (NCBI taxonomy): Bacteria > Bacillati > Actinomycetota > Actinomycetes > Mycobacteriales > Nocardiaceae > Nocardia > Nocardia terpenica. Next base: position 884,381 of record NZ_JABMCZ010000001.1, on the reverse strand, counting down.
GGCGCGGGGCAGGTGGTCAAGGCGGCCAATCAGCTCGTGGTCGGCGGCACCTACGCGCTGGTGGCCGAGGCGATCGTGCTCATGGAGGCGCTCGGCGTCGACGCGGGCAAGGGCCTGGACGTGCTGGCCGGTGGCCTGGCGGGCAGCCGGATCCTGGAACTCAAGCGCACCTCGATGGTGGCGCGCGAATTCGCGCCCGGATTCCGAATCGACCTGCACCACAAGGACATGGGCATCGTGTCCGACGCCGCCCGGCAGGCCGAAGTGGCGCTGCCGGTGTCGGGTCTCGTCGCCTCGCTCATCGCCGCCGGGCGCGCGCAGGGCTACGGCTCGCTCGATCACTCGGCGCTGCTGAAGGTGATCGAGAACCTCAACGGCCGCGGCGCGTAACCGGCCGCACCAGAAGGGAATTCACATCATGGCAAAGGTTCCGGTCATGCAGGCCGTGCTGGATGTGCTGCTGTCGGAGGGCGTGGACGTCACGTTCGGCTGTCCCGGCGCGGCCATCCTGCCGCTGTACGACGCGATGCGGAAAACCGATATGCGGCATCTCATCGTGCGGCACGAGGAGGGCGCCACGCACATGGCCGACGGGTGGGCCCGTACCACCGGCAATGTCGGCGTGGCCATCGGCACCTCGGGTCCGGCGGGCACCAATATGATCACCGGCCTGTACACCGCGCAGGCGGATTCGGTTCCGATCCTGTGCATCACGGGTCAGGCCGAGTCGACCAAGCTGCACCAGGAGGCATTCCAGGCGGTCGATATCGTCGCCATCGCCGAGCCGGTCACCAAGTGGGCGGTGCAGGTGAAGGAGGCGGCGCAGGCGCCGTGGATCTTCCGCGAGGCGTTCCGGATCGCGCGTTCGGGGCGGCCCGGGCCGGTGCTCGTCGATCTGCCGCTGGACGTGCAGAAGCAGGAGATCGAGTGGGATCCGAGCATCGACGCGCCGCTGCCGGTGGCGCGGGTGCTGCCGCATCCGCCGCGGGTGCGGCGCGCGCTGGATCTGCTGCTGGCGGCCGAGCGTCCGCTCATCCTGGCCGGTGGCGGCGTGATCACCGGCGAGGCGCACGAGGAACTGCGCGAACTGGCCGAGCTGCTGGGCATTCCGGTGCAGGTGACGCTGATGGGCAAGGGCTCCTTCCACGAGGATCACGAGCTGTTCGCGGGCATCACCGGGGTGCAGACCAGTCAGCGCTGGGCCAATGCGGCGTTCCTGGAATCGGATCTGGTGCTGGCGCTGGGCGCGCGCTTCGGCGACCGGCACACCGGCAAGCTCGACGTGTATCGCGGCGACCGCAAGTTCATCCACGTCGATATCGAGCCGACCCAGCTGGGCAAGGTGTTCGGGCCGGATCTCGGTGTGGTGTCGGATGTTCGGCCGTTCCTCACCGCGCTGCTGGCGCAGGCGCGCGGCCGCCGCAGCGAGCGGGACTTCGCCCCGTGGGTGGCCCGGCTCGGCGAGCTGCGCGGAACCCTCACCCGCCGTGACGATTTCGATGTCACGCCGATCAAGCCGCCGCGGGTGTTCAAGGAGATCAACGAGATCTTCGGCGAGGACACGTATTTCGTCACCGCCATCGGCCTCTATCAGATCTGGTCGGGCCAGTTCCAGAAGTCGTACCTGCCGCGGCACTACCAGGTGTGCGGTCAGGCGGGCCCGCTGGGCTGGGAGGTGCCCGCCGCCATCGGCGTCAAGGCGGCCAGGCCGGAGGCGGAAGTCGTTGCGGTGGTGGGCGATTACGGCTTCCAGTTCCTGGTCGAGGAGCTGGCGGTGGCGGCCCAGTACGACGTGCCGTTCGTGATCATCATGATCAACAACGAGTACCTGGGCCTGATTCGCCAGGCGTCGCTGCCGTACGAGATGAACTACCAGGTGGACATCCACTACGACGAATGCGGCACCGACAACGTGAAACTCATGGAGGCATACGGCTGTTCGGGCCGCCGCGTCGCCGACCCGGCCGATATCGCCGAGGCCATCGCCTGGGCCCGCAAACAGGCCGAGGTGACCTCGCGGCCGGTGCTGGTGGAGATCATGGTCGAGCGCGAGGCGAATACGGCGCATGGCCCGGCCATCGACGCGGTGCGCGAGTTCGAGCCCGCGTGACCCGCAGACCACCTCGTCATCCCGGCCGCAGACCACCTCGTCATCCCGGCCGCAGACCACCTCGTCATTCCGGCATGCTTTTGGCCGGAATCCACTATCGGAGGCCAGATTCCGAACGAAGGAGGGCAGCATGAGTGGGCCACGAATCGTCCTGGCGTCGGACAAGTTCAAGGGCTCGCTCGGTGCTGCCGAGGTGGCGGAGGCGGTGGGGGCCGGGGTTCGGCGGGTGTGTGCGAGCGCCGAAATCCGGTGGGTGCCGGTGGCCGACGGCGGCGAGGGAACCGTCGACGCCGCGCTGGCCGCCGGATTCGAGCGGGTCACCGTCGAGGTGGCCGGGCCGACGGGGCAGCCGGTGGGTGCGGCCTTCGCGCACAACGGTGAGGTGGCGGTGGTGGAGTCGGCCGCGGCGTGCGGGCTGTGGCGGCTGCCGGGCGGGCGGTTCTCGCCGCGGACCGCGACCAGCCTCGGGGTCGGTCAGCTGCTGCGGGCGGCGCTCGACACCGGCTGTCGCACCGTCGTTCTCGGCGTGGGCGGCAGCGCCTGCACCGATGGCGGCGCCGGGCTGCTGGTCGGCCTGGGCGCGACACTGCGGGATGCGCACGGCGATCCGGTCGGACCGGGTGGCGGGGCGCTCGCCGATATCGCCTATCCGGATCTGCACCGGCTCGACCCGCGGATCCACGAGGTGGAGCTGATCCTGGCCAGCGATGTCGACAATCCACTGCTCGGAAACCACGGTGCCGCACACGTTTTCGGCCCGCAGAAAGGGGCCGGGCCCGGCGAGGTGGCCCTGCTGGAGGCCGGTCTCACGCACTGGGCGCGCCTGGTGGCGCGGCGCACCGGATTCGATGCCGCCGACCGGCCGGGCGCCGGTGCGGCCGGTGGTATCGGATTCGCGGCCCTCGCGGTGCTCGGCGCGCGCCGGGCCGGGGGGATCGACGTCATGCTCGACCTCGTCGGCTTCGACCGGGCCGTCAAGGGCGCCCGGTTGGTCGTCACCGGGGAAGGCTCGCTCGACGAGCAGACCCTGCACGGCAAGGCCCCGGTGGGCGTCGCGGCCCGCGCGGCACAGGCAGGCATTCCGACCGTCGCGGTAGCCGGTCGCTGCCTGCTCGACACCGAACAGCTGCGTGCGGCCGGAATCGAGGCGGTCTACCCGCTCACCGCGCTGGAACCGGACGTGGAACGCTGCCAGCTGAATGCGGGGTCGCTGCTGGAACGGCAGGGCGAGCGGATTGCCCGGGACTGGCTGCCGAATATACCGTTATGACGCATCCCGTCGCCCTGGCGGAAGCCGAAACCAACTCGCCGTCAACGAGTTTCGGCTTCCGCCAGGGCGACGGAAAGTGCACTGCAGAAAGGGATGGAGATGAGCGATTGGTCCCAGCTTCCCGACTTGGCCGCGCGAGAGGTCGGCGGCAGCGTGGTCGCCGCCAATGACGAGTTCTTCGCCGAGCGGGAGAATCTCATCAAGGGCGAGGCGCCGGTGTATCGCCCGCACACCTTCAACAACAAGGGGCAGGAATACGACGGGTGGGAGACTCGTCGCCGCCGCGACGGCGGCCCCGGGCCCGACTGGGCGGTGATCCGCCTGGGCATTGCCGGGGTGCCGACCGGCATCGTGGTCGACACCGCGCATTTCGTCGGCAACTATCCGCCGCACGTGTCGATCGAGGGCTGCGGCGTTCCCGGTCATCCCACCGTGGCGGAACTGCTTGCGGCGCACTGGCATACGGTGGTGCCGCGCTCGCCGATCCAGGGCGACGCCCGCAACGAGTTCGAGGTGTCCGGGGAGCGGCGGTTCACCCACGTGCGGGTGAACATGCATCCGGACGGCGGCATCGCGCGGGTGCGGGTGCACGGCACCGCGGTGCCGGACCCGCAGTAAATCGACGATGTGCCGTTCGATCTGGTCGCGCTGCGCAATGGCGGCCGGGCGGTGGCGTGCAGCGACGGCTTCTTCTCGCCGCCGAACAATATGCTGCAGCCGGGCCTTTCGCGGTTCATGGCCGACGGCTGGGAGATGCGCCGCCGCCGCGACGACGGAAACGACTGGGCCACACTGGCACTGGCCGCCGAGGCGGTGCCCGCGGTGCTCGAGGTCGACACCACGCACTACAAGGGCAATGCGCCCGCGGAGATTTCGCTCGAGGGATTCACGCGATCCGGTGAGCTGGTACCGCTGCTGGGCTGCACCCCGGTGCAACCCGACGCCCCGCACCGCTTCCGGCTCGCCGGTTCGCCGCCGCTGACACAGGTGCGGCTCAATGTCTTTCCCGACGGCGGCATCGCACGCCTGCGGCTGTTCGGCGCCCTCACCGACGCGGGCCGACGACAGCTCCGGGATCGCTTCACCGCCACCGCCGCCCACTGACCCGAACGGACACCCCATGGTTCTGATGTTCCTCAACGGCGACGGCATGCGCGGCGGCCGCCTCAACGCCCAGTTGCAGGGCGCCCCGCTGCTGCGCACCGCCCACAGCGCCGCCAAATACCGCTACTACTCCGTGGCCGACCGCTTCCCCGCCATGATCGCCACCGACCGCGACGGCCGCGCGGTCATCGGCGAGGTCTACGAGGTGCCGATGGAGGTCCTGCGCGACCACCTGATCCCCGCCGAACCCCCCGAACTCGAACTCGACCTCATCGAACTCGACGACGGAACCGCCTGCCTGGCAACGGTTCTGCGCCGAGACCGGCTGGGTTCACCGGACCTCATCGACATCTCCGATATCGGCGACTGGCGCGCGTACCGGTCGGGAACCCGCCGCTAGCTTCCACCCTCGATGAACTCGAGCAGGTCGGCGGTGAGCTGCTCCCGGTGGGTCAGGTACAGGCCGTGGGGTCCGTTGTCGTAGACCTTCAGGCGGCTGTCCGGAATCAGGCTCGCCGTCAGCTCGCCGCACAGCGGCAGCGGGTTGAATTCGTCTGCGGCGCCGTGGATCGGTTTCGCTCACGGCGTGGCTGAGGTCCAGCATGGCCTTGACCGAGGTCGCGTGGCTGTCGGCGGTGGACCAGTCGATCAGCGCCCGGGAGATCGAGATCCCCGGCAGCCCGACCCCGAACAGCGGCTCGGCCACCCGACGCGCCCACGCCGCGAAATCGGTGCGCCACTGCGCCCGCATCTCGTCCCAGGCGGCCATCGGCAGACCGTCGGGATTGTCCGGTGTCCGCAACATGAACGGCAGCGCCGAGGACACCAGCACGATCCTGGCGACCCGGTCCGAACCGTGCCGCGCCAGATAGCGCACGATCTCCCCGGTCCCGGTGGAATGGCCGACGAGGGTGACATCGCGCAGGTCGAGCCGCTCGATCACGGTGGCCAGATCGTCGGCCAGCGTGTCGAAATCGTAGCCGCCCCCGGGCTGATCGGAGCGCCCGTGACCGCGCCGGTCATAGGTGACACACCGCAACCCGCAGTCGGCCAGCGCCGCCGCCTGGTACTGCCACATCGCCGAACTCAGCGCCCACGTATGGGTGAACACCACCGGCGCGCCGGTGCCCCAGTCCCGGTAGAACAGATCGACACTGTCGGCGCTGAGGTACGGCATGGTGTTCCAACTTCCTGTCCGGTCGGGATCTCGGCATCCAACCTACGGAGCGCCGGAAGCGAAAACGATTACCTCGGTGGTAATTTCGCGGCGGTCCGGGTCAGGCCGGGCGGGCCGGGGAGCCGAGTTGGTCGAGGTAGGCGCGCAGGGCATCGCGGCGCTGCGCCATGCAATTGACGCACCGGCACATCCGCTGCCACTCGTTCTCGACGGCGTCGACCGTGCCGGGATCGACGTGCTCGGGGTAGATGCCGTCGCTGTCGGTCAGCGCGCCGAGCAGATCCTTGACCAGGCGGGTGGGGATCCCGGAGCGGATCAGGTCCCGGATCTGGCGGGCCTGGGCGATCTGGGACTCGTCGTAGTCGCGGTAGCCGTTGGCATCGCGGCGGGCCGGTTCCAGCAGGCCCTGCGACTCGTAGTGGCGCAGCATGCGGGTCGTTGTGCCGGTTGCCGCCGCGAAATCGCCGATCTGCATCGACCTCTCCTGGATAAAGCGCGTGGATCGGACTTGACCTTGCCACAAGCGTCAATCCTCGATGCTGCCGGGTATGACGACAACGACAAGGCCGACCGGACGCCTGCCATCCGGCGTGGTGGTGCTCTCGGCGTGCGTATTCACGGTGTGTATCAGCGAATTCATGATCTCGGGCCTGCTCGATGCGATGTCCGCCTCGTTCCGGCGACCGGCGCCGGTGATCGCGTTGCTCACCACCGTTTTCGCCGTCGCGGTGATGGTCAGCGCGCCCGTTACGGCGGCGTTCACCGTCCGGTTGCATCCCAGGCGCACCCTGATCGCCGCGATGTCGGCATTCGCTGTCGCGCACGTGCTTTCGGCGGCGATCCCGGTCTTCTGGGCGGTGATCGCCCTGCGGGCGGTATCCGGTGTCGCGTGCGCCACCCAGCTGTCCGTCGGCGCGGTCGCGGCGGTGCGCATGGTCGAGCCGTCGATGCGGGCGCGGGCGCTGGCCGTGGTGGTCGGCGGAATGACCGTGGCGAACGTGGTGGGGGTGCCGGTTTCGGCGTGGGCCGGGTCGTTTTTCGGCTGGCAGGCCGCCTTCGTGCTGGTTGCCGTGCTCGCCGTGGCCGGATGCGTGCTGCTCGGGCGGACCGGGATCGAATCCGCACCGGCGGCCGCCGACGGCCTGCGCGCGCAACTGGCCGCGGAGGCACGCGTCCTGATCCGTCCGGCGATGCTGGTCACCTTTGCCGTGGTGGTGCTGTTCCAGGTGGCCATGTTCGCCACATTCACCTACCTGCAACCGCTGACCACGCAGATCGGGCACCTCGGATCCGGCGTGACGGGCGGCCTTCTCGCCCTGTTCGGGATCGGCTCCATGCTCGGCGTCACCCTCGGCGGCACCGCGGTCCGACACGGTTTCCTCCGAACCATGGCAACCGGCCTGATCGGCACCATTATCACGATCGCGGCATTGATGGTGCTGATCCACCAGTCGGTGATCGTGTTGGGTGTGGTCGTATTCCTTTTCGGAACAACCGCTTGCATCACCGTCCCCGCCCTCAACGGTCGGGTGTTCGCACTGGCGGGTGACGCACCCACGCTGGCCTCCGGCGTCAACGTAGCCATGCTCAACCTCGGTAACGCACTGGGACCAGCCATCGCCGGGCTACTCATCACCTGGCACCCCGGCCGATACCTCCTCGCCCCATGGTGCTCACTGGCAGCCGCCACCCTCGCCCTGACCACGGTCGCCATCACCGCAGTCACCGAACGCTCCCGGCGTCTCAACATCAGCGCACTGCGGCAGACGACCGGTTGTATCGAGACGTCGAGCTGATTGCGATCGCGACGGCTATGACGACAGCGATGAGTTCGATCAGTCCCCCGGTCCAGGCGACACCTGCCGCGCCAAGGCGTTCCAGGGCGAAGGAGCCCGCCAGGCTTCCTCCGCTGATCCCGATATAAATGGCACTTGCGTTGAACGACAGCACTATTCCGGCGGATGAGGGTGCCAGGTCGACGAGGCGGTGTTGTTGGATGGGGGCGAACGACCAGCCGAAGATGCCCCATCCGATCATGGCTGCGGCTGCCGATACCGCGCCGAGTCGGCCGTGGCCGCCGGTGCTGGACAACAGCGCGAGTATGACGAGGGCGACGGCCAGTCCGGCGGTGCTGATCGGGAGCAGGCGGCCGGTTGGGTAGTGGTCGGCGGCTCGGCCGCCGAGGTTGTTGCCGACTACCGCGGCGATGCCGAAGATCAGCAGCCAGGCGCTGAGTGCCGTCTCGTGCACTCCGGCCGCGGCGACGAGTACCGGGCCGATGAAGGTCAGGACGGTGAATGCTCCCATGATCCAGGTCACGGTGAGCAGCAATGCCGCCCACACGCGCATGTCCGCGATCGCGGTGAATCCTTCGGTGGTGCGCTCCGCATCGGACGGTATCGGCGGTAGCAGGGCCGCCAGTCCGAGGGCGGTGATCGTCGCGAGCGCGGTGACTCCGGCGAATGTTGCTCGCCAGCCCAACCATTCGCCGACGAGCGTGCCGAGTGGGACGCCCACCGCGGTGGCCACGCTGATCCCGGCGCCGACGGTGGCCAGCGCACGGCCCCGGCGTTCGGGGGTCACCAGCGTTGCGGCGGCGGCCGACGCGGCCGGAGTGAAAGCGGCGGCCGCCAATGCCGCCACCACCCTGGCCGCGAGCATTGCGCCGTAGTCGCCGACAACCGTGGTGGCCAGGTTGGCGGCGGCGAATCCGGCCAGACCGACCAGCAGGACACCGCGCCGGGAGAACCGCGCGGTCAGCGTGCCCGCCACCGGTGCGCCGAGGGCGTAGGCCAGAGCGAACACGGTCACCAACCGTCCGGCCGCGGCGGTGCCGACACCCAGATCCGCGCCTATGGGCGACAACAATCCGGCGATCACATAGCCATCGGTACCGATGGCGAACAGACCGGCTGCCAGCAACAGCAGCACGGACCGTCCGGAATCGGGACGCGGCGCAACACTTTTCGGCATGCCCGGCAATCTAGAGACGCCTCGCTGACATCTCGTGTCAGCGAATCCGGCACTATTTCGCGTAGGTGCGGGCCAGGGCGGCGGCGATCTCGCTCATGTGCTGACGCAGGGCGGGCGGGCCGAGAACCTCGGCGTCGCTGCCGAGACGCAGCAGCACACCCGCCGTGTGTTCGATGGTTTCCAGGGGGATCTCGGCGCTGGACCAGCCGTCCGATTCGATGCGGGCGGTGTCGCGTACCGCTCGCACCACATCGGGATCGAGCAGGTGTTCGAGGCGATTCAGCACGTGCGGCGACAGTCGCACGGTGGCGGTTCCCTGTCGGCGGCGGGCGTCGAACTCGTCCAAATAGTCCTGCCAGTACCGCGCCAGGTCGAAATCGGCGGGGCGCTCGAAGGTTTCATCGAGCGCCTCGAGTGTGACGATCTGCGAGACCCGGTAGGTCCGGACGCTCTCCCCCGCCGCGGCCACCAGATACCAGCGACCGGATTTGAGGACCAGGCCGTAGGGATGGAGGGTGCGCTGCACTTGCCGGGGATCGGCCCAGCGCCGGTATCCGATGCGGAGGCATCGGTGGCTCCAGATCGCGTCCACCACGGCAGGCAGGTGCGCGAGCCCCTCCGGGAGGGTGTACCACCCGACGGTATCTAGGTGGAATCGCTGAGAGATCCGTCCGGCCGGGGCCCGCACCTGTTCCGGCAGTGCCGCCATCAGTTTCCGCTGGGCGGCGGTCAGCACCGCTCCCAATCCCAGATCGGCGGCCGGACCGGGTAATCCGGACAGGAACAGCGCCTCCGCCTCATCGACCGTCATGCCGGTCAGCCGCGTCTGATAGCCGTCGAGCAACCGGTAGCCGCCGTCGTGACCGGCCTCGCCGTAGAGCGGAATCCCCGCGGCGCTCAACGCTTCCATATCGCGGTAAACGGTACGAACCGACACCTCCAACTCCCGCGCCAACTGCCCCGCCGTCATCCGCCCCCGCGCCTGCAGCAACAACACAATGGACAGCAACCTGCTCGCACGCACCCCCTCAGTCTGCCGACCCCCACCGACAGCAAATCGCCCGCCTGCACTGACAGCCCCTGTCAGTGGTCCGCGCCTACGGTGTGATCCGATCGAAACGACCACCGGAGGAACGAATGATCGACGCAACCGAAACCTTCGACGGCACTTGGCCTTTCGCGGCCAGCTTCACCGAAGCGGCCGGATTCCGGCAGCACTACATCGACGTCGGCCCCCGCGACGCGGAGCCGATCGTGCTGCTGCACGGGGAGCCGACCTGGGGATATCTGTGGCGGCATCTCATCGGCCCGCTGTCGCGCACCCGGCGCGTGATCGTGCCCGACCACATGGGATTCGGCAAGAGCGCCACCCCTGCCGATCGCGACTATCTCGCGGTCGAGCACGTCGACAATCTCGACGTGCTGCTCGCCCACGAACTCGATCTCACCGGCATCACACTGGTCATGCACGACTGGGGCGGTCCGATCGGCACCGGGTTCGCGCTGCGGCACCCCGATCGGGTAGCGCGGATCTTCGCCACCAATACCGTTGTGCCGCTGGGCCTTCCCGGATACGACGAGCTGATGGCCGCGAATATCGCCGACAGCTCCTGGTTCCGCTGGGCCGCGGCGGCGCATGCGGACGGCACCCTGGAGCAGATCCTCGGCAATGCGGGCTCCACCGTCTGCCATCTCATGCTCGCCCTGCAGACGATCGCTCGGCCCGAGATCATCACGCCCACTTGGGTTCGCGCGTACTCGAGCCACTTCACCGGCCCGGCCGAATGCCGCGGCGTGCTCCGCTTCCCCCAGCAACTGGTCGCTCCGGACCCGAACGCCGCACCGGCGGCACCGAATCCCGAGGCCGTCGCCGCCCTGTGCGCCAAACCCGCGATCCTCGTGGAGGGCATGCGGGACACCGCATTACTGCCGCGCCACATCATTCCGGCATTCCGGCTCGCCTACCCGCACGCGCCGATCATCGAACTACCCCACAGCGGTCATTTCACCCCCGAGGACGCACCGCACGAGCTACTGGCCGCACTCGAACTGTTCCTGCACAGCAGTTGAACACGGTCAAGCCGTCACATGCACCGCGATCGCACCATCGGCCAACTGCTCCACGCGAATACGGGTCAGGTCGTCCACGTGGGCGGTCGGCGCGAAGGCGGCGGCGCGCGAGCCGACGCCGATGACACGCATACCGGCCGCCTTTCCGGCGGCGATCCCCGCCTCGGAGTCCTCGAAGACCAAGCACTCCTCGGGCGAAAGACCAAGTTCGGCAGCGGCTTTCAGGAAGCCCTCGGGATCGGGCTTGCTGAGCGTGACCGATTCGGAGGTAATGCGGATCGCCGGTATGGGCAGACCCGCCGCGCCCATGCGGGATTCGGTGAGCGCGATATTGGCGGAGGTCACCAGGGCATGCGGAAGTCGCGCAATGGCCGCCATAAAAGACGGCGCACCCGCGACCGGAACCACCCCCTCCACGGCGACGGTCTCCTCCGCCAACATGCGGGCATTATCGGCAAGGTTCAGCTCCATAGGCCGATCAGGCAGTAGTTCAGCCATGGTCGCCCAACCCTGCCGCCCATGCGCCACCGCCAACACATCCGCGGCAACCAGCCCGTGCGCCGCGGCCCACCCCCGCCACAGCCGCTCCACAGCGGCTTCGGAATTCACAAGCGTGCTGTCCATATCAAGGAGCAGACCGCGGGCAACAAGCGTAGCGGTAACCGTCATGAGTCGGTTGTAGCCACAGCCCCTGCCGCAGCGCAATCCGCGTCGGCTCACCCTCGGCAAGTACCCTACGCGGTACCCTACGTTCATGAAGGCCAAGACCAGCGTGTACCTCGATCCCGAACAGGCTGCCCGCTTGAAAGAGGCCGCCGAAGCGTCGGGGCGATCGGAAGCCGATCTGATCCGGGAGGGTATCGACCTCGTCTTGCTGCGGGCGCACAAGGTCCGCCGCACCCGCCCGTGGCCGTCGTTCGATTCCGGCGATCCCGAGTTCGCCGCCAACAGTGCGGACCTACTCGGCGAGGCATACGGCGAGTGAGCTTCTTTATCGCCGACACGTCGGCCATCATCGCCGCCTACGACCGGGCCGCGGGGTTGCACGAGCGGGCTCGCGAATACCTCGCCACCTCCGTCGCGGTCGTCTCGCCACTCGTCCTCGATGAGATCGATCATCTGTTGGTCGCGCGATTCGGAAAAGACCGCCGCACAGCCGATCTCGTGCTCGACGATCTGCTCACCTCGGCCGAGGAGGGCGCGGTGCTCGTGCCCGCCGTCGACCGTGACGACCTCCGGGCCGCTCAGCAGATCATCGAGCAGTATCGAGGTCTCCGGCTCGATCTGGCGGACGCGGTCACTGTCGTCCTCGCCGAGCGTTACCTCACCAACGACATATTGACGTTGGACGAGAAGGACTTTCGCGCCGTCCGCCCTCTGACGCCCGCCCATCCCTCGTTTCGACTGCTGCTTCAGGACGACTGAGCCCCGTCTACCAGGACCGCGCGGTCCGCCAGATCCGGCGCCTCGGGCACCGCACCGCGCCGGGTGGTGCCGGTGGCCTGGGCCACGGCCCACACCAGCAGGGCGGCCAGGGTGTAGCCTGCGCCGATCCAGCAGCAGGCCGACCATCCCCAGGTGCTGTATGCCCAGGCGGTGGTGAGGCCGCCGAGGGCGGAGCCGAGGGAGTAGAAGGCCATGTATGGGCCGATGATGCCGCTGGCGCGGTCGGGGTGTGCCGCCGTCAGGGTGTGTTGGTTGCTGACCTGTACCGCCTGGACGGCGAAGTCGAGGACGATGATGCCGAGGGCGAGCAGCCACAGGGTGGTGTCGAGCCGGGCGATGAGTAGCCAGGAGGCGGCGAGCAGGGCCAGCGCCGAACCCGTGATCGCTTGGGCGCGACCGGCGTCGGCCCATCGGCCCGCGCGGGCGGCGCCGAGCGCCCCGGCCAGGCCCAGCAATCCGAACAGCCCGATCTGCGTGGTGCCGAGATGCCAGGGCGCGGCGCCGAGGGGCAATTCCACTCCGCTCCACAGGGTTCCGAAGGACGCGAACAGGAAGAAGGCGATCAGGCCGCGGCTCAGGAACAGGCGATCGGTGCGCACGAGCCGCACCGTCGACGCCAGCACCTGCGTGTACCGCGCGCCGGGAGCCCCCTGGCCGGAGTCGAGCGTCGCGCGAACGGTGCACGCCAGGACCACGCAGAGCACGGCGAGCACCGCGTACACCGCCCGCCAGCCGACCGTGTCGCCCAGGGCGCCCGCGAGGACGCGGACGCCGAGAATACCGAGCACGACACCGGAGGTGACCGCGCCGATATTGCGACCCCGCTCGCTCGGCGCGGAGGCGGCGGCCACATAGGCGACCGCCACCTGCACCACCACCGCGAACAGGCCCGCGACCACCAGCCCCGCCATCGCGACGACACCGTTCGGGGCGACGGCCGTGACCGCGGCGCCCACGGCGGTGAGCACCAGGTGCGCGATGATGAGCCGACGGCGATTCAGCACATCGCCCAGCGGGACCAGCAGGATCAGACCGACGAAGTAGCCGATCTGCCCGGCGGCGACCAACCCGCCCAACGACTCTCGCGCCAATCCCAGGCTCGCGCCCGCCGCCTCCAGCACCGGCTGGCTCGCATAGATCGTCGATACGGCCACCGCGCACACCAGTGCCAGGACCGATCGCTGCGCTCTCGTGACTCCTGTCGCCACCACGCCTCCCAAATCAGTAGCAAATTGCAACTCTTCGACCGTAAGGCATAATGGTTTCGAATTGCAACCTATCGAGGAGAGGCTCATGGCCACGACACTCGGATCCGGCCGCGAGTGGACCGATCCCACCTGCCCGGTCGCGCGGACCGTCGATCTCGTGGGCGACCGGTGGAGCCTGCTGATCGTGCGCGACGCCATGGACGGCGCGGCCACCTTCACCGAATTCCAGCAGCGGCTCGGGATCGCGCGGAACATCCTCACCGACCGCCTGCGCAGGCTCGTCGACCACGGCATCCTCGCCACGACCACCACCCCCGGCGGCAAGCGGCACAGCTACCGGCTCACCGAGGCCGGACAGGACCTGTTCACCCTCGTCGTGGCCCTGCGCCAGTGGGGCGAACGGCACGCCTTCACCGACGGCGAACCCCACTCGACACTCGTCGACCGGCACGGCAATCCCGTCGCCGCGCTGCGCGCCGAAGGCCACGACGGCCGACCCGTCACGGCGGCGACGACCCGGGTACACAAGATCGAATGAAACCGACAAGTCGGAAATACGCTGCCGCCCCGGGCGGTTGTTGATACGTCAGATCCGGCGACACCAACCCGAAAGGACTTTCGATGGCGAAGATGACCGGCGAAGAGCGCGAGAAGTTCCTGGCCGAACTCCACGTGGGGGTGATCGCCGTCGAGCGGCCCGACCGGGCGCCGCTGTCGGTGCCGATCTGGTACGGCTACGAGCCGGGCGGCGAGGTGTTGATCTGGACCGAGCAGGGGTCGGTGAAGGAGAAACTGATCCGCGCCGCGGGCCGCTTCTCCCTCACCGCCCAGGTGGAACAGCCGCCGTACCGGTATGTCACGGCGGAAGGCCCGGTGACCACCATCGAGCCCGCCACCCCGGACATGGTCCGCCCCATCGCGATTCGCTACCTCGGCGAGGCCGAGGGCACGGCCTTCACCGAGCAGAACTACGGCACCGGATCGCTGCTCATTCGCATGCGCCCGGAACGGTGGCTGAGCACGGACTACACGAAGGAGTAGCGCCCCGCTATCCGTCGGCCGCGGACGGCGTGCCGCAATCACAAGGGCGGCACGCCGCAATCACCGGAAACGCATGCCGGAATCGTCGGAAATGGCTACTGTCCGCATCAGTCCGTGCTGGGCGAGATGGGAGAGCGCTGTGCGATTCACACGATTGGGTGCGCTGGTGACGGCCGCCTTACTGGCCACCGGCCTCGGTCTGACGGGATGTTCGTCCGGCGGCGGGGGCGCCGCGAGCGACATCGTCACCGTGAACGGTGGGGAGCCGCAGAATCCGCTGATTCCGTCGAATACCAACGAGAACCAGGGCGGCCGGGTCGTCGACCGGCTGTTCGCCGGACTGAAGTACTACGACGCCGACGGCAAGGTCTTCAACGAGATGGCGCAGTCCATCGACACCACCGACCGCCAGCATTACAAGATCACCATCAAGCCGGACTGGAAGTTCACCGACGGCACCCCGGTCACCGCGAAGTCCTTCGTCGACGCCTGGAACTTCGGCGCGCTGAGCACCAATGCGCAGCTACAGAACTGGGCGTACCAGTCGATCGCCGGATACGACGACGTGTCGGCCAGCCCGCCCAAGGCGCAGACCATGTCGGGGCTGAAGGTGCTCGACGACCACACGTTCACCGTCGATCTGGCCCGCCCGTCGATCGATTTCGAGTTGTCGCTCGGGTTCGCGCCGTTCTACCCGCTGCCCGATGTCGCCTACAAGGATATGAAGGCGTTCGGACAGAATCCGATCGGCAACGGCCCGTACAAGCTCACGCAGTGGCAGCACAATGTGCGGATCGACGTCGCCCCGAATCCGGATTATCACGGCGGCCGCCCGGCGAAGAACAAGGGCATCGAGTTCGTGATGTATCAATCCATGGACACCGCCTACGCCGATCTGCTGGCGGGCAATCTCGATGCGCTGGACACGGTTCCGGACAGCGCGCTGGCCACCTACAAGAAGGATCTCGGCGATCGGGCCATTGCCAAGCCGGTCGCGCAGAGCATGCACATCGGCATGCAGCAGAACCTGCCGCACTTCACCGGTCCGGAGGGAGTGCTGCGGCGCAAGGCGATTTCGATGGCCATCAACCGGCAGCAGATCTGCGACAACATCTTCCACGGCAGCCGCATTCCGTCGCGCGACTTCACGGCCGCGACCCTGCCCGGGTTCAACGGCAACCTGCCCGGTCAGGAGGCGCTGCAATACAATCCGGACCAGGCCAAGAAGCTGTGGGAGCAGGCCAACGCGATCTCGCCGTGGTCGGGCAGCTATCAGATCGGCTACAACGCCGACGGCGGCCATCAGGCGTGGGTCGACGCCACCGCCAACAGCATCAAGAACACCCTCGGCATCGACGCCACCGGATTCCCCTACCCGACCTTCAAGCAGATGCGCGACGCGATCACCTCGAAGACCATCGGCAAGGCGTTCCGGTACGGGTGGCAGGGTGACTACCCGTCGATGCTGGAGTTCCTGGTGTCGCAGTTCTACAGCGGTTCCGGCACCAACGACATCGGTTACGCCAACCCCGCATTCGACAAGCTGATCGACGCCGCGCAGGCGGCGCTCACGCCGGAGGATTCCTACCGGATCATCTCCCAGGCGCAGGCGCTGCTGATCGACGATATGGCCGACATCCCGATGTACGACTACATCGCCAACGCGGGCCGATCCGACAAGGTGAAGCAGGCACCGCTGTCCTGGAGCGGGCTGTTCGACTTCGAAGACATCGAGAAGTAAGACCGGGCGTGCCGGGCCGCGAAAAGCCCGGCACGCCTGTGAAATTCATTCACATCGCTGTCCAATATCTCTCGTTGGCCAACCTCCTCTCGGGCGGGAAATAATGGTTCCTGTCATTCCGGCCGGTTCGGCATTCGTCATTCCGGCATGCTCTCGGCCGGAATCCGAAAAACAGGAGGTTTGCCATGGGGCACGGAGTCGACTACGACGAAATTTCGGTCAAGACGCCCGACGAGATCGCGATGCTGCGGGTGGCGGGCGGAATTTCCGCCCGCGTGCTGGAGGAGCTGACGCCGCACATCAGGCCCGGGGTGACCTCGATGCAGATCAACGATATCGCCCACGATCTGATCGTCAATAAATACGGTGCGGAAATAGATCGGGAAGATCTGTCCGGCTACGACTCCAGCGAATACGCGGCGGTGTCCATCGCGCACAACGAGGTCGCGTTCAGCGGTGAGCCGAGCGAGATTCCGCTGCGGAAGGGCGATCTGTTCGGCGTCGACGTCAGCCTGAAGAAGGACGGCTGGTGCGGCGATACCCAGCGGATGTGGATCGTGGGTGACGAAACCTCCGCGCAGGCCCGGTTGTTGAATGCGGTGGGGTATCAGGCCATGTGCCTGGGTATCAGCCTGGTGCGGCCCGGGGCCCAGGTGCAGTCGATCGCCCGGCAGGTGCAGGCGTATGTGGAGTCGTACGGTTTCTCCATGCTCCGGGTGGCCAGCGCGACCGGGCATTCGATCGGTCGGGTGCACGCGGACGGCTGGCTGATTCCGTATTACGAGGATCCGACCAACGCGGGGCGGGTGCTGGAGAAGGGCATGGTCATCACCGTGGAACCGTTCATCAGCGCGGGCAGCGGCGAGGGTGTGCGGCTACCGAATTCGACGCGATCGGCGGTATCGGCGGATGGTTCGCTGACGACCTACTGGGAGCACGTGGTCGCGGTCACCGATACCGGGTGCGAGGTGCTCGATCTGCGCGAGGGTGAGGACGTCACCTTCTACGATCACCGGCGCTGAGCTGCGCGCACAGCCAGTCGGAGAACGCCGTGATGTCGGCCGCCCGCGGGTGGTCCTCACGCCAGGTGACGAAATAGCCGAGGTGCGCGGGGATTTCGATATCGCCGATCCGGAGCAGGCGGCCGGTGTCGAGGTAGGGCGTCGCGATGAGCGTCCGGATCATGGCGACGCCCCGGCCCGCCAGCGCCGCGCCGAGCAGCCCCCCGGCATCGGTGAAGGTCACATCCGCCGACGGCTCGGCATCGGCGCAGCCCGCGGCCTCGAGGAATTCGCGCCAGGATCGGGTTCCGAAGTGCAGCAACGGTGCATCGGGCAGCGTGTCGGCGGTCAGGCCGGGATATCGGGTCAGGAGTTCGGGGCTGCAGACGGCGATGACCGTGTCCTCGGGCAGCCGCACCAAACGAAATCCCCGCAATTCGACGGGGCGATGCCAGATTCCGATATCGACCGATGCCGGGTCCGGGGATGCGATGTCGGCGTGCCGACGGAGCGAAAAACGAACGCCCGGATGCGCGTCGGTGAATTCGCCTAATTTCGGGATCAGCCAGGCGTCGGCGAGATCGGACATGGCGCTCAACTCCAGCGGCAGCGTCGCGCCATTGTCGGCGGTGGCCGCCAGCCGTAGGGCCGTATCGATGTCGTGCAGGCTGCGGCGCAGGCTGACGGCCAGTCGGCGGCAGGCGGCGGTGGGCCGCATGGAATTACCGGAACGGACGAACAGCGGCGCGCCGATCATCGTTTCCAGCTGGCGAATCTGGTGGCTGATCGCGCTGTGGGTGAGGAAAAGCTCCTGCGCCGCGAGCGAATAGCTGTGCAGGCGCTCCGCGGCTTCCAGCGCCCGCAGCGCGGCCAAATTCGCCTGAGATTTCACGCCGAGAGATTAGCAGCCGACCAGCGCCTCACACGCTGGCGAGCACGTCCTCGAAGGCGGCCTCGGCCGCGCCGAGCAGCTTCAGATCCACGCCCAGCGACGACTTTTCGATGCGCACCCCGCCCAGTGCCCGGCTGACCATGCTGCGGCGGCGGACCTGCTCCTGGGCCAGGGCCACCACCGGCATCGGCAGCGTGGTGAACAGGTCGCCCAGCACCACCAGTTCCGGGCCGAGGATATTGACGACATTGACCAGGCCCAGTACCAGCCAGTCGACGTAGTCGCCGAGCCGCGCCGCCGGGTCCGAATCCCGCTGTAGCTCCCGCATTTCCGCGACGATCGCGCCGCGCGGGCTGCCGTCGGGCAGGCCCAGCGCCCGGCGCAGCGCCGCCTCCCCCACCTCGGTCTCCCAGCAGCCCTCGTTGCCGCAGTGGCAGATTCGGCCGCCGGGGCGGACCGTCATATGCCCGATCTCACCGAGATATCCGGCCGAGCCGCGCAGCAGGCTGCCCTGCGCGATGATGCCGCCGCCCACCCCGACATCGGCGGAGACGAACACCGCGTCCGACGCCCCGCGCCCCACGCCGCGCACATATTCGGCCAGCGCACCGAATTCGGCGTCGTTACCGACCACCACCGGCACGCCGAGCACCCTGCCCACCCGCTCCCCCAGCGGCACCTGCCGCCAGCCGAGATTCGACGCGTCGTGCACCAGCCCGTCCGAGCGCCGCACCACCCCGGGCACCGACACCCCCGCCGCCACCGGACGCAGCTGCAGGTCCTGCGCCAGCAGCGCGGCGTTCTCCGCGACATGGCAGACGACCTCGTCCGGATCCCGTTGCCGCCCACGCAGATTCCAGCTCATCCGGCCGAGGATCTGACCGCCCAGCCCGACCAGGGCCACCGCGGCGTGCTCGACCTGCACGTCCACCGCGAGCACCACCACCGCCTGCGACTGCGGCAGCACCAGCAGCGACGGCCGCCCCGCACCCTGGGCCAGCCGCGGCACCCGCTCCTGGACGACGCCGTCCCCGGCCAATCCGTCCACCAGCATCTTGATCGTGGACCGGTTCAGCCCCAACTCGGCCGCGAGCGTGGCGCGGGTGGCCGGACCGCCCACGTGCAGCAGCCGCAGCAGCGAGGTCCGGTTGTAGCGGCGCACCTCGTCCGGCCTGGCGACCGTCATGACCTCGTGAACAGCATCGTGGACCCCTCATCGTCGTACCACCCTCGGTGCGGATCACTTCCCCGTCGCCGCGGCCCGCCGCCGCGACAACGCGTCCACCGTGGCGGCCAGCAGCAGCACCAGCCCGGTGACGATGGAGACCACCGCCGCGGGCTGCCGCAGCAGGCCCAGACCATTGCCGACCACCGCCAGCACCGCACCGCCGATCACCGCGTCGGCCACCCGGCCCTTGCCGCCGAACAGCGACGCCCCGCCGATCACCGCCGCGCCGACCGCGAACAGCAGCGTATTCAACCCGCCCGCCTGCGGATCCACCGAGCCGACCTTGGAGGAGTAGACGATCGCACCGACCGCCGCGCACCCGGAGCAGATCACGAAAACGCTGGCCCGCAGCTGGGTCACATTGATCCCGGCCCGGCGCGCGGCCTCCCGGTTGCCGCCGATCGCGTACAGGTGGCGGCCGTAGGTGGTGCGATTGAGCACGTAGGTGCCGATGGTCAACAGCACCAGCACGATCGGCACCACGTACGGCACCCCGGAGATCCTGATCAGCGGGCTCGGCGACCGGTTCACCGACATCAGCGCCGTCGCCACCGCGGCCAGCACGGTCAGCGCCGCCACCCTGCCGAGCACCAGCGGCGTCGGCGAGCTCACCAAACCCCTTGCCCGCCTGCGGAAGTGGCCGATCAGCGTGACGCCCCCGTACCCGCCCGCGGCGACCACGAACAGCACCCAGCTCCACGGCACCGACAGATTGCCGTTGGCCACCTGATCGAGCACGTGCGAGGAGCTGATGCCCAGCACGCCACCCTCGCCGATCAATTGCAGGATCGCGCCCTGCCAGGCGAGGAACAGCGCCAGCGTCACCACGAACGACGGCATTCCGATCCGCGCGATCAGAAAGCCGGTGATGCAGCCGATCGCGGTGCCCACGCAGACCGCCAGCAGCATCTCGATCCACGGATTGGCGTGCACGCCGACCACCGTGATCACCACGCCCAGCAGCGACATGGCCACCCCGGGCCAGATCCGCAGCAGCGCGGCCAGCACCGCCGCCAGCACCAGCAGCCCGTTGAACACGATGAACACCGTGTTTCCCATGCCCGACAACAGATTTCCATTGTCGACGAAGTGCATGGCCAGCACCGCGCCCGCCACCCCGGACGCGGTACCGGCGGACAGGTCGATCTCCCCGAGCAGCAGCACGTACACGATGCCCATCGCGATGATGGTCTGCCCCGCGCCCTGCGCCAGCAGATTGGCGATGTTGTTGAGCGAGAAGAACACGTCCGACAGCGCCGAGAACAGCACGATCAGCACCACCAGCCCCAAAAGTGCTGGCAGCGAACCGATCTCACCGCCCCGCACCCGGGCCACGTAGGCGCGCACGGCCTCGGCCGTGGACACCGTGGTGGTATCGATGCCGAAATCGGCGATCGCCGTCTCTGCGGGTTTGTCGGCCGAAACTTGCGTCATCACACTGTCTTTCCTGCTACAGCACCGCGGATTCCGGCCGGGCCAGGCCCAGATCGCCGGAACGGCCCGCGGTGATCAGTTCCACGACCTGGTTCTGGGTGACCTCGGCGGTCCGCACCTGGGCCGCCATCCGGCCCAGGTACAGCACCGCGATCCGGTCGGCGACCTCGAACACGTCGGCGAGGTTGTGGCTGATCAGCACCACGCCCAGGCCCTGTTCGGCCAGCCGGCGCACCAGGTCGAGCACCTGCCGGGTCTGGGCCACCCCGAGGGCGGCCGTCGGTTCGTCCAGCAACACCAGATTGCTGTTCCACAGCACCGATTTCGCGATCGCCACGGTCTGGCGCTGCCCGCCCGACAGCGACGACACCGGGGTGCGGACGGACTTCACCGTTCGCACCGACAGCGAGGCGAGCGTGCGCCGCGCCGCGTCCTCCATGGCCGCCTCGTCCATGAACCACGGCCTGCCGCGCTCCCGGCCGAGGAACATGTTCTGCACGATGTCGAGATTGTCGGCCAGCGCGAGATCCTGGTAGACGACCTCGATGCCCAGTGCCGCAGCGTCTTTCGGCCCGCGCAGGTGCACCTGTGCACCGCGGAACCGGATCTCCCCCGAGTCGGCGGGATGGATCCCGGCAATACACTTCACCAGCGTCGACTTACCCGCACCGTTGTCCCCGACCAGCGCGGTGACTTCGCCTGCGGGAGCGGTGAATTCGACATCGTGCAGGACATGGACGGCACCGAAGCTCTTGTTCAGGCCGGTGATGTGCAGTAGGGGTTCGGTCATCACGAGATCCCGAGCTGGCCGCAGGCCGATGCGACATCACCGGTGCACAATTCGCTCGCCTTGACGTAGCCCTGATCGACGACCTGCTTGACGTCGGCGCGGGTGATCGTATGCGGGTCCAGCAGCACCGATTTCACCTGGCGGTTGCCCTTGGGGTCCTGGGTGCTGGCGGTGGCGATGGCGTCGGCGGCGGCCTTGTCGCCCTTGGCCAGGGCCGCGGCCAGTTTGGCGGCAGCCGTGGCCTCGTCCTGGATCGGCTTGAACACGGTCATGTACTGATCGCCGCGCAGCACCGCCTTCAGGCCGTCGGCGGTGGCGTCCTGGCCGGTCACCGGGACCTTGCCGTTCAGGCCGTTCTTCTTCAGCACGGTGATGATGGCCCCGGCCAGGCCGTCGTTGGCGGCCACGACGCCGTCGACCTTGCCGCCGTTGCCGGTGAGCAGTTGCTCGAAGACCTGGCCGCCCTTCTGGTTGTCCCAGCCGTCGATGGGCTGGCTGGCCACCAGCTTCAGCGCGCCCGAATCGTAGAGCGGCTGCAGGGCTTTGCGCTGTCCCTGCGCGAACAGGGTGGCGTTGTTGTCGGTGGGCGCGCCCTCGATCTCGATGACCTGCCCGCCGTGGCGATCCTTCAGCGCGTCGGCCAGGGCCTGCCCTTGCAGCTGGCCGACCCGCACATTGTCGAAGGACACGTAGTAGTCGGACGATCCGCCGAGGTTGAGCCGGTCGTAATCGATGGTCGGGATGCCCGCCTTGCGCGCCTTGTTCGCGACCGCCGTGCCGACCTCGCTATTGATGGAGGCGATCACCAGCACCTTCACGCCCTTGGCGATCATGCCGTCGGCCAGCGTGGTGAACTTCTGCACGTCGCCCTGCGCGTTCTCGACGTCGGCGTCGAATCCCTGGGCGCTCAACGCCTTCTGCAGCATGGGCCGGTCGAAACCCTCCCAGCGCGCCGAGGTCGCCGTCTCCGGCAGGATCACCCCGACGGTCCCGTTCGCTCCCCCGCCGCTGGAGCCACCGCTGGTGGTCGGAGTGGTCTTGCTGGAGTTGGAACCGCAGGCGGTGAGGGTCAGCAGGCCCGCGAGCACAACCGCGACGGCCCCGGACGTTTTCGTCCCCATCAGGTGAAACCTTTCGAGCTGGCGGCCCACGGGCCCGGCTCGGGAGGTTCCGGACGGCGTCGGCCAAATGTTGTAGGCAACAACATATGGCACCCGCGGCGCGGCAGAGGTCACAATTGAACAACGGTGTGGCACAAGTCACTTCGAGGGGAACGCCACCGCGGCCGCCGGTACCGTCGACGGTGAGGGAGCAGTTCCAGTCACCGAGACCGAATCAGGCGGATTCCCGCGACGGCGGCGAAGGCGAAAACGCCTGCGGCGAAAGCCGTTCGAATTCGGTTGATCGTCGGCAGCTCCACGCAATGTGGGGGTTTGTTCGGTATTACCGGACGCTCGAGGGAGGGTATCGCGTTGACCGACACCGTGTTACGTAATTGCTGCGCCCCTGGAATTCGGGGCAGTACACGATTGCGAGTCGAATACCGGTCGGTATCAATATCGGAACAGCCGCGATTTCCGGACCCTGTTGTGAACGGGACAGGATGGCCGTAGCGTGGTTTGACTGTGCATGCTGATGCAGCAGTCTACGTGCGACTGGCTGAGGCGGGTTTCCGCAGGCAGTGGCACTATCGACTGGCGATGTTCGCGGGCATGTTCACCAATGTCGTGTTCGGTCTCATCCGCGCCTCGGTGATGCTGGCGGCGGTGCACACCACGGCCGGTCTGGGCGGCTACGATTCCACATCGATCGGCGCGTATGTCTGGCTGTCCCAAGGGTTGCTGGGCTCGCTCGGGGTGATGGGTCCGGCGCTGGACATCGTCGACCGGATCAAGAACGGCGATGTCGCCATCGATTTCCTGCGCCCGGTCGATATCCAGCTCTCCTATCTGGCCGCCGATCTCGGGCGCGCGGGCTGCACCCTGCTGCTGCGCGGCCTGCCGAGCGTGCTCGCCGGGTTGCTGAGCACCCAGCTCGCGCTGCCGCGCGCCGTCGCGCCGTATCTGCTCGGCGCGGTCAGTGTGGTACTGGCGGTGACGATTTCGTTCCTGCTGCTGTTCGCGGTGAGCCTGGCCGGATTCTGGCTGGTGGAGACGCGCGGCATCCGGCTGCTCTATCAGATCGTCGCGACCTTCCTGGCCGGGCTGTTCGTCCCGGTGCACCTGTTCCCGTCCTGGCTGCGCACCGCCGCCGACTGCACCCCCTTCCCCTCGCTGCTGCAGGGCCCGATCGACGTGCTGTCCGGTCGCGTCGGCGGCGGCGCGGCCGCGCAGATCCTGGCGCTGCAACTGCTCTGGGTGCTGGCCGGGCTGGCCGCCGGGCGGCTGCTGCTGCGCGCGGGGCGCTGCAAGCTGGAGGTGCAGGGTGGTTGACCGGAATGTGCCGGTCGCGCACGGGCACTGGTTCACGCCCTACCGGGCGGTGCTGCGCTCCCGGATGCGTTCGCAGCAGGCGTATCCGCTGTCGTTCGCCGCGGACATGCTGTCCTCGCTGCTGGTCGGCGCGGTGGAATTCGCCGAGGTGTGGGTCATCTACCGCAATGTGCACGTGCTCGGCGGCATCGACAGCACCGCCATGCTGCTGCTGTTCGGGCTGGCCAATCTCGCCTTCGCGCTCGCCCAGGTCCTGGTCGGGCACACCGACACCCTGCCCACCTACATCCGGATGGGCACCCTGGACGCCTTCCACCTGCGCCCGCAGCCGCTGCTGTTGCAGCTGATCACCAGCGACATCTCGCTGCGCCGGCTGGCGCGCGCCGCGGTGGCCGGGACGGTGCTCGTCGCGGGTCTGGTCTGCAACCATATCGCTTGGACCGCAACACGATTGGCGTTGCTTGGCTTGTCGCTGGCGGGTGGGACCGCGATCTTCGCCGGACTGTTCGTGTGCGCGGCGGGATTACAGTTCTTCCTCATCGACGGCGCGGAGCTGACCAACAGCTTCACCTACGGCGGCTCCTTCGCCGCCCAGCAGCCGACCGCGGTGTTCGGCGCACCGCTGCGGCTGCTGTTCGGATTCGCGGTGCCGGTGTCGTTCGTCGGCTATCTGCCCACCATCGCGTTGCTGGGCCGCCCCGGTCCCCCCTGGCTGCCGGCGTGGCTGGCCTGGGCGACTCCCGGTGCGGCGCTGTGGATCTGGATTCTCGCTCTGACTTGCTGGCATGTGGGTGTGCGGCACTACCAGGGAGGCGGCGGATGACGGCGATCGAGATCACCGATCTGACACGGCAATTCGTGTCATGGCGGCGGGAGGACGGGCGGCTGCGCAGACGGCGGGAGGTGCTGACGGCGGTCGACCGGATGAGCTTCAGCGTCGAATGCGGCGCCGCCGTCGGCTATATCGGGGCCAACGGCGCGGGCAAGTCCACCACCATCAAGATGCTCACCGGCATCCTGGTGCCCACCGCGGGCACGGTCCGCACCTGCGGGCTGGAGCCGGTGCGCCAGCGCCGCGAGCTGGCCGGGCGGATCGGGGTGGTGTTCGGCCAGCGATCGCAGCTGTGGTGGGATCTGCCGCTGCGCGAATCGTTCACGATCCTGGCGGCCATCCACCGGCTGCACCCGGAGCTGGTGCGCAAGCGCACGCACGAACTGGTGGAGCAGCTGGACATGGCCGCGACCCTCGACACCCCGGTGCGGCAGCTCTCGCTCGGGCAGCGCATGCGCGCGGAAATCGCTGCGGCCCTGCTGCATTCGCCCGAGCTGCTGATCCTCGACGAGCCCACCATCGGCCTGGATGTGCTGTCCAAGCAGCGATTACGCGAATTCCTGTGCTACGAGCGGATTCAGCGCGGCACCACGCTGCTGCTGACCACCCACGACATGGGCGATATCGAGCGGCTGTGCGAGCGGGTGCTGGTGGTCGACCGGGGGCGGCTGGTCTACGACGGCTCGCTGACCGGGCTCGCCGCCACCGCCGGGATGCGGCGCGGACTGGTCGTCGATCTCGCCGCGCCCACCCCCGACCTGACCGGGCTGCCGGGGGCGGAACTGATCTCCAGCGAGGGCGGCGGCATCCGGCAGCGGCTCGCCTTCGACCCCGAAACCACCACGGCCGCACAGCTTCTCACCGCCGTCTCGGCGCGCGCGGAGGTCCGGGACCTGTCCATCGAGGAGCCCGGCATCGAGGAGGTGGTGCGCCGGATCTACCAGACCCAGGCCGAATCCTCGCTGCTGCGTGCCCGCCCGCCCGGGTGGGCCTGACGACCGGCGGGCGGGCGACAGCGGTAACGCGCGTCAGGCGAAGGCGGCTCCGGCGGCGGGCTGCGGCCCCGCCTCCGGCTCCCGTGCGCCCTGGTCCAGGCGGAACGGGGGGTACTCGTCGCGCAGCAGCGTCGTGTAGATCTGCACGCGCAGCATCCAGCGGTTCAGGCCCATGACGAAATCGAAGAGACCGCGCGGGTAGCGGCCGGTGAACAGCAACCCGATGGCGGCGATCAATACCAGGATCCCCAGCAGGGGCGCGTAGAACATGGTGGTGGTCTGGTCGCCGTCATCGCCCCGCCAGGTCCAGCTCCAGCTCTCGCCGACGAAGGCGTACACGATCAGATACTGCGGAATTGCCAGCAGCCACCATTTGATCAAGACCAGGCCGCGGTGCAGGCGCTCCGGGTAGTCCACCTCCAGGTCGGCCGGATAGTCGTCGCGGGACTTCAGGCTGAACGGCGGGTATCGGTCGGTGCCCAGCGGCGACCACGCGTAGAACTCCACCCGCCAGCCCCACCGCAGCACACCGACACTGAAATCGAACAGCCCGCGGGGATAACGTCCGATGATCAGAATCGCGAAGAACGCGACGATCGTCACCACGAAGTACGCGATGTGCAAGAAGAACAGCACGATGTAATGCGGAATTGCCAGAATCCATTTGAAGATCCATTGCCAGCGGGAAACCGCCGGGTCGAGATCGCCGCGAACGCGGATCGGGCTTGCGGCTGCGGTCTGGGGTTGCATGACCAAGCTCCTCTCGGGCGTATTCCGGGCAAGTCGTCGGGCCGTTGCCCGCCAATTGTGTCACCGAGAAGACATGGCACCGCCCCGGCGCGCTACGTCAGCGCCGGGGCGGTTTTGTGCAAGGAGAGCTTGCGGGCGGGATCAGCCGCCGAAGGAACCCGTGAACAGGGTGTTCAGGATGCCGTGGAAAGCGGCGCTGCCGGTGTTGAACAGTCCGTTGAGCGCGGCGCTACCGGTATCAATGATGACGGGGATCATTCCTCAAACCTCTTCTGTCGTATCCGTGAACCGCCGAACCGTGTGGTTCGTCGACGGGGCCCACTCTTCCGACGAGTCCTTAACGTTCACTGACTCGTAACTGAGGGGACACTGAGAGGCGATGTGGGTTGAATCTCCGTAACAAGTCGGTCGCCCGATACGATGGGTTCGTATCAACTACCTGGGGCCTTGGCCCTCCGACGAGTACAAACTCACCTCGCCGTCCTCCCCCAGGAAGGCATTGACGAGCATTGTTCGCTTCTCCAGCAACTCGTTCGCATCCGGAGCGTCGGTGGTGATCGAGATCTGCGGGATGGCAGCCCAATTCACCACGTAGCGCTCGGGCGGGCCCGCCGCACCGGACATGTGCGCGAGCCGGAAGACCGAAACCCGCCGACGCTCCATGAGCAGGCGAACCACCTCGGCGATTCGCTCGGGGTCTTCCAGGGCGAACAGGAAGCCGAAGGTCAACTCCGGCGACGAGACGTACGCGGCCACGAACGAGCAGGGTATCCGAACGACCGCCGACACGCGGGCACCTCCGCCGACGCGTTGCCGCCGCATCGCTCCCCGCGCCGGGAGCCCGTCGGCGCCACGACGTTTCGGTACCGCAACGAATGGGTACCTAGATCCAGCAATCGGATAGGTCACCGATCTACGCGATCATGTAACCCTGTCGTAATGATGTATAACGATTCCCCGGCAGCTTAGGGGTTTCGGGTGTTGGCCTGTTGCGCGGGTTCTTCCGACGCGCTTTCCTGGATATGTCCCTGTTTTCGGGCAGTCTCTCATCGCATCGTCGCGTAATTCCCGGTCTTTTCGCCGTGAGCGGTTGCGGTGGGCTGTCGTGTCCGCGATGCGGGGCTGCGCCGGTGCCGAGGGGAGCCACTCCCCGTTACCTCCTCGGCCCTGGCGTATCCAATGAGATCGTTAGCGAGGGTGGGTAACCATGGCGACCGAATACCCCGGTGGCCGTACCGGACCCGGTGAGTTGCCGTCCGCGGGCGCTGTCCTGCGGGCATTCCGCGCCCCGGCCGACTCCGCTCCGTGCGGTCACTGCGTGCTCGATTCGGCACGCGAGCTGGTGCAGTGTCACGAACGGCGGCGCGCCGCGCAGCAGGCCGCCCGGGCCCCGGGAACGTCGGCCCGGCACGTCGCGGCCTACAGCCAGCTCGTCGACGACATCGACAGCGACCGCGCGAAATTGGTGGAGCATATCGACAACTGGGTGGCGGACAATATCGCGCACCGGGCCGGAGCCTCGCTGCATACCGAGACCCTCGGTGCGGTGATCGACCGAATGGCCGGCAAGTGGGTCGCGGCGCAGGACGCGCTGGGGCTGCCACTGCCGAGTACGAAGGTCGACGCCCGCGCCCGGGCCACGGTCCTCACCCATCGCGCGGTCGACGGCGAGGCGCACCTGCACTGGGTCCGCCTCGCCGAACTGGCCGACGGCTACAAGGATCTGGTCACCGACGTCGTGGAGCACAGACGACGGCTACCGGTGTTCTAACGCTCCGGATCGACGATCTCGACGTCCGCGTCGATGTAGGGCTGCGCCGCCGAGGCGTGGGGGGTCTGCTTCGGCTCGTCGATCAGCACGTCGGGGTCGTCGCGCCCGGTGTTGACGTGGGCGGCGGCCTCCCGGTCGCGCTCGGCGGCCCGGGCGGCCTCCCGCATTTCGATGGCGTCGGTGACCCACTCACCGATCTCGCGGGTCACCTCCGCGACGGTGCCGGTAATGATCGTTGCGATATTGCCGACATGTCGTGCCCCGGACGATGTCAATTCCTGGATCAGATCCTTGTTGCTCTCGAACTTTCCGATCATTCAAACGCCCGCTTCGCTCGGCTCCGACCGCTCGGATCGCGGCTCTCGCATCACGATAACACCGGGAGCCGGGGCACTCCCGGTCAGCGCGGGCGGCAGTGCGAGCCGGAAGATCTTGGCCCACACCGAGCCGATCTGCCTGCTCAGCGGGCCGGTGCTGTAGGGCAGGCCGTACTTGCGGCACAGCGCGCGGACCTCCGGCGCGATCTCCGGATACCGGTTCGCGGGCAGGTCCGGGAACAGGTGGTGCTCGATCTGGTGGGACAGGTTGCCGGACATGATGTGGAACAGCCGACCGCCGGTGATGTTGGACGAGCCGAGCATCTGGCGCACGTACCACTCGCCGCGGGTCTCCTCGGCGGTCTCCTCCTCGGTGAACGTCTGTACGCCGGAGGGGAAGTGCCCGCAGAAGATGATCGAGTACGCCCAGACATTGCGCACCAGGTTGGCGGCGATGTTCCCGGCCAGGGTGGATACCAACAGCGGGCCGCTGAGCAGCGGGAACGCCACGTAGTCCTTGAGCACCTGGCGGCCCGCCTTGCGCCACTGCCCCTTGAGCAGCCGCTTGATGTCCGACCAGCTGCGCCGCCCCCGGATGATGTTGTCGACCTCCAGGTCGTGCACCATGACGCCCCACTCGAACAGCATCATCAGCGCGAACGCGTACACCGGGTTGCCGAGGTAGTACGGATTCCACCGCTGGCCCTCGTCGATGCGCAGGATGCCGTAGCCGATGTCGCGGTCGCGGCCGTGGATATTGGTGAAGGTGTGGTGCACGTAGTTGTGCGAATGCTTCCACTGATCGGCCGGGCAGACCGTATCCCATTCGAACACACGGGAATTCAGGCCGGGCTCGCGCATCCAGTCCCACTGCCCGTGCATGACGTTGTGGCCGATCTCCATATTGTCCAGGATCTTGGACACGCTCAGCGCCGCCACCCCGGCCAGCCAGAACGGGGGCAGGAAACCCAGATACATCAGGCCGCGCCCGGCGATCTCGAAACCGCGCTGCGCCTTGATGATCGAGTAGATGTATGCGCGGTCACGCTCGCCCAGGTCGGCGGTGATGCGGGCGCGCAGCTCGTCCAGTTCGCGGCCGATCTCGCGGACCTGCTCCGGGCTCAGCACCAGCGGCCCGTCGCCGGTTTCGGTGAGTATCGCCATAGTCGTTCTCCCCTTTCAGATTTCGATATCGACGTCGCCCACGGCGGCGTTGATGCAGAGCTGGATCGGCTGGTCGGGATCGCTGTCGAGCTCCCCCGTGCGCAGGTTGCGGGTGCAGCCCGAGCGCTTGATCGAGGTGCAGGACAGGCAGATTCCCATCCGGCAGCCGTAAACCGGTGTGAGCCCGGCGAATTCGGCCTGCTCCAGCAGGCTGGCCCCGGCATTGTCGGCCCGAACGCCACTGGCGGAGAAGACGGTGGTTCCCTCGGCACCAGAGCCCCCCATGTTCCCGGCATGCTCGCCCCCTATGTTCCCGGCAGGCCCGCCCCCTATGTTCCCGGCAGGCCCGCCCCTTATGTTCCCGGCATGCTTTTGGCCGGGAACCACGGTGAATTCCTCCGTATGCAACCGGCCATCCAACTGCTCGGCCTCGTACACGCGACGCACGGCATCCATCAGCGAGGCCGGGCCGCACACATAGGTCTGCGCCCCCGCGAACCAGGGCGCGATGCGCTCGAACGCGTCGTAGTCGAAATGACCGGCGGGCGGCGGCCCGTCACAACTCCACTGTGCCTCGCCCGCCGATTCGGCCCGCCCGAGCGAAGGGTAGCTCAGCACGATCCGAAAGTTACTGTGCCGCTCGGCAATTGCGTCGAGCTCACCCCGATGCGGCACCGCCTCCGGCGATTTCGCGTAGTGCAGGAACACCAGCCGTCCGGGATAGTCCTCGGCGTCGAGCGTGCGCAGCATCGACAGCACCGGCGTGATGCCGCTGCCGCCGCTGATCAGCACCAGCGCGTCCGGCCGCGGGTCGGGCAGGGCGAAAGTGCCTGCGGCCGGGGCCAGATCGACCACCATGCCGGGCGCGGCGTGCCGATACAGGTACTGCGACACCAGCCCGCCCGGATGCGCCTTGACGGTCAGTTCCAGCGAGCGCCGCCGGGGCGACTGCGGGTCGATCGGCGAGTAGCAGCGGGTGTGTTTGACGCCGTCGATCACCACTCCGATCTGGATGAACTGCCCGGCGCGATGTCCGGCCCAGCGCCGGGGCGGGCGCAACGTCAGCGTCACCGAGCCGGGCACCGACCGGCGCACCCGGGTGACCTCGGCGCGCAGATCGCGCACGGTCAGCGCCGGGCGCACCAACTCCAGGTAGCGATCGAGGGGGTGCGGCGACGTCAGGGTCTGCACCAGGTCGACGAGTCCTGCCATGCGGTTCTCCCACTGCATTTCGGTGCACATCTGTACACTTAGATAGTGTGCCCCTCGGTACCGCAAGAGTTCAACCTGCTGGCGATGTGACCGGGGCAACACCGAAATGAATGGATGAGTCGTGAACGGATGTATGCTCACCGCAATGGACGAGCAGGACCGCGCCCAGACCCGCGGCGAGCGCAAGGAACGCACCCGGCAGGCACTGCTGGAGGGCACCCTGGCGCTGGCCGCCGACCGCGGCTTCGCCGCCCTGAGCCTGCGCGAGATCGCCCGCTCGGCGGGCATCGTGCCGACCGCGTTCTACCGGCACTTCACCTCCCTGGACGAACTCGGCACCGCGCTGGTCGACGAGGGTGTGCGCCAATTGCGGTTGGCGCTGCGGGAATTGCGCCGCACCCCCGACGCCCGGCTGGCCGAGACCGTCCGGTTCGTCTTCGCCCAGGTCGCCGGTCGGGAGGCGCTCTACGGCTTCCTCGTTCGCGAGCGGCACGGCGGCTCGGCGGCCCTGCGCGGCGCGATCGTCGTCGAAATGCAGCTGATCACACGGGAATTGGTGGTCGACCTCTCCCGCCTGCGCGCCCTGGACTCCTGGTCCCCGGAAGACCTGGAGCTGGCCGCCGACCTGATCGTCTCCACCGTCGCCAACCACATCCCCGACTACGTCACGGCCCCACCCCACCAGCGCCCGGACCTCGTCGAGCGCACCGTGCGCCAGGTCCGGCTCATCGCCCTCGGCATGGCGGCCTGGCGCTCGAGCTGACCGCTACCTCTACTCTTGTTCCCGGCGCGCTTTTGGCCGGGATCTCGTGAGGATCCCGGCCAAAAGCGCGCCGGGAAATCAATTAGCGCGCCTCGGGATCCAAGGCGAGTACCGACCGGCCGCCGTCGACGGGAATGCTGGCGCCGTTGATGAAGCTGGCGTCGCCGGATAAGAGGAACTCGACGGCGGCGGCGATCTCGTCGCCGGTGGCCACGCGGCCGAGCGGGTGCAGGGCGGCCATGTCGCGTTCCACCGAGGCCGCGGCGGCGGGGGCCAGGCCCGCGAGGTATTCCGAATAGCGTTCGGTGGCAACCGAGCCCGGCGCGACCGCGTTCACCCGGATGCCGCGCGACCCGTATTCGACGGCCAGCGCCCGCGTCAGCCCCTCGATGGCGGCCTTGGCGGTGCTGTAGGGCAGCACGCCGGGCACCGCCCGCCGCGCCTGATGCGAGCTGATATTGACGATGGCCCCGCCGGTGCCCGCGGCGAGGAAGCTGCGCACGGCCACCGCGCATCCGGCCAGCGCCGGGCGCAGATTGGCCTCGATGAGCTCGAGCACGCGCCCGGCCGGGGCGGAATCCACCGAGGCATCGCGGAATACGGCGGCGTTGTTGACCCAGCCGATCAGGGCGCCCGCGCGCTGAGCCAGATCGGCGGCGTGCGCGGCCACCTCCTCGGAGCCCGCGTCGCCGCTGACCACCTGGATTCTGCCCGCGGCCCAGGCCAATCCGGCGGCGTCGCGTTCGACCACCACCACGTGACCGCGGGCCAGCAAACGCGCGACAATGGCCCGCCCGACCCCCCGGGCGCCTCCGGTCACCACGTAGGAATGCGCCATCAGACCATGGTAGCCAAGGCTTTTCGAGCCGCCAGCGTTTTAGTCCAACCTTGTACGATCCCCGGGCGACGGTGTCCAGCAAATCGATTCGCGCAAATCCGGCGACTCGGTCGACACCGAGCGATGGCCGCATACAGAAGGGCACCCCGCGAACCTCCCGGATGCGCGAGGTGCCCTTCCCGTATCCGAGATGGTGCGAGCACCATTGTTGATGGTACAAGACACCGCCGATTCCGCTCTATGCACTCAGTTGCATAGTACGGCGAGTATCGGTTAATCTCGGCGCTATGGCCCTGGAGCACGCGCTGCTGGTATCGCTGACCGAGCGGGCCGGCTCGGGCTACGAACTGGCGCGCCGCTTCGACAAATCGATCGGCTTCTTCTGGAACGCCACCCATCAGCAGATCTACCGGGTGCTCAAGCGCATGGAGGAGCGGCACTGGGTGGCCGGTGAGGTCGTCGCCCAGGAGGGCCGCCCCGACAAGAAGGTCTACACCGTCAGCCCCGCCGGTCGCGCCGAGTTGGCCCGTTGGATCGGCGAGCCCACCGACGATATCGGGCCGCTGCGCAGCGAACTGGGCGTGAAGATCCGCGCCGCCGCCCACGGCGACCTGTCCGCGCTGTGCGCCGAGGTGGCCCGCCACCGCGAGCAGCACGCGCAGCGGCTGGAGCTGTACCGGCTGATCGAGAAGAAGGACTTCCCCGACCCGAACCGCCTCGCCGCGACCGCGCTGCATCAATATCTGGTGCTGCGCGGCGGTATTCGCGTGGAGGCCGGATTCGTCGACTGGTGCGACGAGGTGCTCGCGGCGCTGCGCCGCGACCCCTCGCCGTGCCCCACTCCCGAAAGGTGATTCCCCGATGACGGCGTCCCACCCGTACCCGCACCTGTTCGAACCGCTCCAGGTCGGCGGCGGCACGTTGCGCAATCGCGTGGTGATGGGTTCCATGCACACCGGCCTCGAGGACCGGGCGTGGGACACCAACCGGCTGGCCGCGTATTTCGCCGAACGCGCCCGGGGCGGGGTCGGCCTGATCATCACCGGTGGCTACGCGCCCAATCGCGAGGGCTGGCTGCTGCCGTTCGGCGCGAAGCTCACCAACCGGACCGAGGCGTACCGGCATCGCGCGATCACCAGGGCGGTGCACGCCGAGGGCGGCAAGATCGCGATCCAGATTCTGCACGCGGGCCGGTACGCCTATGTGCCGTTCAGTGTTTCGGCGTCCTCGATCAAGGCGCCGATCAATCCGTTCCGGCCGCGCAAGCTGTCGGACAAGGGCGTCGAGCGCACCATCGACGACTATGTGCGCTGCGCGAAGCTGGCCAAACTCGCCGGGTACGACGGCGTGGAGGTGATGGGCGGCGAGGGCTACCTGATCAACCAGTTCCTGGCGCCGCGCACCAACAAGCGCACCGATCGCTGGGGTGGTTCGGCGGAGAACCGGCGGCGGTTCCCGCTGGAGATCGTGCGGCGCATGCGGGCCGCGGTGGGCCCGGACTTCCTCATCGTCTTCCGGCTGTCCATGGCCGAATTCGTGGAGCACGGCCAGACCGAGACCGAGATCCTGGCCCTGGCCACGGAATTGGAGGCGGCCGGGGCCAGCATTCTCAATACCGACATCGGCTGGCACGAGGCGCGGGTGCCGACGATCGTGACCTCGGTGCCGCGGGCGGCGTTCGTCGAGTTCACCGCGAAGATCAAGGCGCGGGTGCGCATTCCGGTGTGCGCGTCGAACCGGATCAATATGCCCGAGACCGCCGAGGAGATCCTCACCCGCGGCGACGCCGACCTGGTCTCGATGGCGCGGCCGCTGCTGGCCGACCCGGAATGGGTGAACAAGGCCCGCCAGACCCGCGAGGACGAGATCAACACCTGCATCGCCTGCAATCAGGCGTGCCTGGACCACGCCTTCGTGCACAAAACCGTGTCGTGCCTGCTGAATCCGCGCGCCGGGCACGAGACCGAGCTGACGCTGCTGCCCACCCGCCGGACGAAGCGGATCGCGGTCGTGGGCGCGGGCCCGGCCGGGTTGTCGGCGGCGGTGAATCTGGCCGAGCGCGGCCACAAGGTGGATCTGTTCGAGGCCGACGACAAGATCGGCGGCCAGTTCGACATCGCGCGCCGCATCCCGGGCAAGGAGGAGTTCTCCGAGACCCTGCGCTACTTCACCCGCAAGCTGGAGGTCAGCGGGGTGCGGGTGTTCCTGAACCGGCGGGTGAGCGCGGCCGAGCTGATCGAGGGCCGCTACGACCACGTGGTGCTGGCCACCGGTGTGCGCCCGCGCATTCCGGGCATCCCCGGCATCGACCACCCGAAGGTGCTCACCTACGCCGAGCTGGTGCGCGAGCAGAAACCGGTGGGCAAGAAGGTGGCCGTGATCGGCGCGGGCGGAATCGGTTACGACGTCAGCGAATTCCTCACCGTCGAGGGCCACCCCTCGCTGAAGCTGGACGAGTGGAAGCAGGAGTGGGGCGTCACCAGCGACGATCCGAACGCCCCCGGTCAGCTCACCGCGCCGCGGCCCTCGCCCGCCGCGCGGGAAGTGGTGCTGCTGCAACGCAAGTCGTCGTCGTTCGGGAAGAGCCTGGGCAAGACCACCGGCTGGGTGCACCGGGCGGCGGTGAAGGCCAAGGGTGTCGAGCAGGTGGGCGGGGTGAACTACGAGCGGATCGACGATCGCGGGCTGCACATCAGCTTCGGCGAGCAGCGGCAGCGGCCGACCGTCATCGAATGCGACAACGTGATCCTGTGTGCCGGACAGGAATCGGTGCGCGAGCTGGAGGAGCCGCTGCGGGCCGCGGGGGTGCGGATCCATCTGATCGGCGGCGCGGAGCTCGCCGCGGAGCTGGACGCCAAGCGCGCCATCGACCAGGGCACCCGACTCGCCGCGGCGCTGTAATGCCCGTCCTGAACCGGCTCGGCCTGCCGGGCGACGAGAAATCCTGGGCGGCACTGGGTTTTGCTCCCGAGGGTGGGGCACTCCAGATCGGGCAGGTGGCGTGCACCGTGGGTGTGACGCCCGGGTGGGGATTCGATGTCGTGCACGATGATCCGGCGGTCCTGGGAATTCCCGAGGTGGTGCACGAGGCCGGAACGCGCTCCGGCGCAACGCATCCCAACGGCGTGACGTTCGTCGACCACATCGTGTACACGGTGCCGCGGCTGGACGAGGCCGTCGAGGCGCTGAACGGGGTGCTCGGGACCGAGCCGCGCCGCCGCTTCCATCCGCGCGGCCCGTCCGGCCCGGAGATGGCCTTCTATCGGGTCGGCGAGGCGTTCATCGAGGTGGTCGGCTCCGGCCGCCCCGCGTCCCTGCTCGGAATCGCCTTCGGCGCACCCGATTTGGACGCCACCGTCGCCTCGGTCCGCGCCGCCGGCGGCCCCATCAGCGATCCGAAACCGGCCGTGCAGGGCGGGCGCATCGCCAGCGTCTGGACCGGCCACATCGGCTGGGGCATCGCCTTCATGGAGCCGAAGCCCCGCTGAGCGGCCGTCTCGCCCCAACCACCTCGAGTCCGAGTCAGTGGTAGGACCTGAGCTCGATCACCACCGTGCGAACAAGCGTCATCAGGATCGGCAGCAGCCGGGCCAGCGCGCGAATTCCGGCCGCCGCCAATCGAATCGCCAGCATCACCAGGAGGGCGATCGATAGCAGCGGCCGGATGGCGGGCACGGGGCTCAGCTCGCCGCGCAGATGGCGGTGTCGAACGCCTTGGTGATGATGTCCATGTCCGATTGGTCGCGCGGCAGTTCGTTGACCGTGAGCGTCACCGCCCGCCCGTCCGCGGTCACGCCGTTGTGGGTCTCGAAGCCGAAGATGCTGCCGCCGTGCCCCCACACGTCCTTGCCGCACGACACCGGGATGTGGATCAGCCCGAGGCCGTATCCGCCGGAATCGCGATCCCACGGCATGGTTTTGCGCATCTCGGCCAGTTGCGCCGGGGGAACCAGCTTGCCGCCCAGCAGTGCGGTGAAGAAGCGGTTCATGTCCGCACCGGTCGACACCATGGCACCGGCCGCCCACGCCCACGAGGTGTTCTCCGCGGTGACATCGATGCGCTTGCCGTCGGCGATGTCGTAACCCTGTGCATGCGGTTCGCGCAGTCCGGTGTCGTCGGCCGCGGGAAAGTAGGTGTCCCTCAGGCCGAGTGGCGCGAGAATGCGCCGATCGATCTCCGTGGCGATCGGCCGACCGGTCACCCGCTCGATCAGCATGCCGAGCACGATGTAGTTCGTATTGGTGTACACCGACTTCGCGCCGGGCTCGAACCGCGGCGGCATGGTCATCGCCCGCGCCACCAGATCGGCGGGCGCATAGTACTGCTGCCGCACCGCCTCCCGATCCACCCGCAGCTGAGCGGGATTCGCGCGCGCCAGTGCCGCGGGGTCGCCCGAGGGGATGTAGTCGGGCAGGCCGCTGGTGTGCTGCAACAGGTTTCGCACCGTCACCCGGTTGCCGTCGTTGCCGTTGCCGCGGACCACGCCCGGCAGATATCGCTCCACAGGCGCATCCAGATCCACCTGCCCTTCCGCGACGAGCTGCGCGAGCACCACCGAGACGAATGTTTTGGTGTTGCTGCCGATTCGGATGTGGGCGCCGTCCGGAAATCGGGCGCCGGTGGCGCCGTCACCCACTCCCGATGTCATGGTCCGGTCGCGGCCGTGCTCGGTGATCACCACCTGCGCCCCGGGCAGTCCGCGCTGTGTCACGGTGTCGAGCGCGCGCACGATCGCGGTCCCCTCCGCGCCCGGGGCCGCCGACGTGCCCGCCGTCTCGCACGCGGCCACCGAGCAGACCGTCACCGCCGCCGCGGCCATCCACATCGCGCGCCGCGTAGAGGGTCGAAAACGACTCGTAGTCAAGGGTTTTCCTTCGGATCGACGGTCGCGACCCGGGCGGTCCGACCTGAGATCAACGGTAGGAATCCGGGGCCGCGCACCCCATCCGGCGACCACCCGGCTTTCCACTACAGCGACCACCCCGCCGGGGGTGGGGCCAGCACCACCCCCGGGGGTCCTCGGTAGGCTCGCCGCGTGAGCCTGCCTGCCCCCACTGCCGAGAACCGTGCCGTCGTCACCGGAGCCTCGTCCGGTATCGGAACCGCCCTGGCCGAGGAACTGGCCCGCCGCGGTTATTCGACGATCCTGGTGGCCCGCCGCGGCGACCTGCTGAACGAGCTGGCCCAGCGCCTGACCGAGCAATACGGCGTCACCGCCGAGGTGCGGGCGATCGACCTGTCCGATCGCGAGCAGCGCGCCCCGCTGGCCGCCGAGCTCGCCGAGCGCGATATCGCGATCCTGTGCAACAACGCGGGCGTCGCCACCTTCGGCCCGGTCGCCGAGCTCGACCCCGACTTCGAGCGGGCCATCATGGAACTCAACGCGGTCGCCGTCCACGACCTGACGCTGGCCGTGCTGCCCGGCATGATCGCGCGCCGCGGCGGCGGCATTCTCATCACCGGCTCCGCGGCCGGGAACATGCCCATCCCCAACAACGCCACCTACGCGGCCAGCAAGGCGTTCACCAACAGCTTCTCCGAATCGCTGCGCGGGGAGCTCACCGGCAAGGGCGTCCATGTCACGCTGCTGGCCCCGGGCCCGGTGCGCACCGACAATCCGGATCAGGACGAGGTCGGCACCAAGATCCCGGACTTCATCTGGGTGACGGCCGCCTACACCGCCAAGCTGTCGCTCGACGCGCTGGCCCGCAACAAGATGCGCGTGGTCCCCGGCCTGATCAGCAAGGGCATGAGCGTGGCCGGGCAGTATGCGCCGCGGGCATTGACCGCGCCCATCGTCGGCTCGTTCTACAAGAAGCTGGGTGGCTGATCACACCTGACGTCAGCACCGCGTCAAGATAAACGGGCGCGCTGTCAAGGGGCCGTATCCACACGGTTCGGCGATCGGAAAACGGCGTAGTCCTGTCGATGGCCCCGCAGCACAGGAGAAAGCGGGGAACACACAGGAGAGCCCGTGACGCTGCTCGAGATATTTCCGTCTCTGCGGTCGGGAATGCCGTCCCCGCGTCTGGCCACGTCGGTCTGGCCGTGCGAAACCCACTACGACGACCTCGGACGCATCACCGTCGCCGGCGTGGCCCTGGCCGACATCGCGGACCAGTACGGCACGCCCACCTACGTCCTGGACGAGACGGAGGTGCGCCGGCGCTGCCAGGCTTACCGTAAGCACTTCCCGGACGCCGAGATCATCTACGCGGCCAAGGCACTGATGACCAAGTCGATGGCCCGCTGGGTCACCGAGGAGGGCCTGTCGGTCGATGTGTGCTCCGCCGGTGAGCTGGCCATCGCGCTGGCCGCCGGGGTGGATCCGGAACGAATCGTGTTGCACGGCAGCGGTAAGCCGTTCGCCGAGCTGGAGGCTGCGGTGGCCGCCGGGGTCGGCCGGATCGTGCTCGACTCGCTCACCGAGGTCACGCTGCTGTCGGCGCTGGCCACCAGGCCGCAGAAGGTGCTGCTGCGGCTGTCGCCGGATATCGACGTGCACGGGCACCCGGCGGTGAAAACCGGTGTGCTGGACCAGAAGTTCGGCTTCCCGATCGGCAGCGCGCAGGCCGCCGAGGCGGTGGAGCGGATTCTGCGGCAGCCGACGCTGCGCCTGGTCGGGTTCCACTGCCACCTGGGCTCGCAGATCTCCAACCCCGACTACTACGGGGAGGGGGTGCGCCGCATGGTGGCCGAGATGGCCCGGGTGCACCGCGAGCACGGCCACCTGATGACCGAGCTCGACCTCGGCGGCGGGCACGCGGTGGCCTACCGGTGCGGGGATCCGGAGATGAACCTGCCCGAGCTCGCCGACATCGTCGAGGACGCCCTCGACGCCGCCTGCGCGCGCCACCATTTCCCGCGCCCGCACATCGCGATGGAACCGGGCCGCGCCATCGCCGCCCGGGCCGGAGTGACGCTGTACCGGGTCATGACGATCAAGCACATCGAGGGCGGGCGCACGTTCGTGATCGTGGACGGCGGCATGAACGACAACCCGCGCGTCGCGCTGTACGGCGCCCGCTACGACGCCGTCGTCGCGAACCGGCACCCCACCGGCGCGCACATGACCGCCACGGTGGCGGGCCGCTACTGCGAGGCGGGCGACATCCTCGCCCACGACGTGAGCCTGCCCGCCGACCTGCGCCCCGGCGAGGTCCTGGCCATCCCGTGCACCGGCGCCTACCACCACAGCCTGGCCTCCTCCTACAACGGCGTCGGCCGCCCCCCGATCGTCGCCGTCCACGAGGGCCGCTGCCAGCAAATCCTCCGCCGCGAAACCCCCGCCGACCTCCTCTCCCGCGACCTGGGCTGACCCGCCCCGACCGCAGGCGCACCTCTTCCCGCGGCCCGGTCACAGCCGCCCCGCGCCTGCCGACGTGCCCCCTCCCGAATTCGGGAGGGGGCACGCCCTTTCCACCGTCCCGAGCGCGTCCCCTCCCCATTCCGGCGAGCTGCCCTCCCCGTCATTTCGGCGAGCTGCCCCCTGTCATTCCGGCGAGCTTTTGGCCGGAATCCACGGGAGATCCCGGCCAAAAGCATGCCGGGATCATGAGGGGGATTCACGCCGGGATCATGCGGGGATGATCCACGCTGGGATGACGAGGAGGACGGTCCCACCGAGATGACGAGGGGACGATCCCGGCGGGCTTCCCTAACGATCCCGGCGGGCTTCTTCAATCCCTCGGCGAGTCTCCTCAATTCCTCGGCGAGCCCCTTATTCCCCGGCAAGCCTGCTCTTGATCCCGGCGTGCTTTTGGCCGGGATCACACCGCGTCCGGAGGTGGTGGCATTTGGGAGCGGACTATGGCGGCGAGGCGGCGGAGTTGGCGGGCTAGGTCGCGGCGTTCGGTGGGGGTGAATTCGGCGTAGCCGCGGGACTGGAGTTCGCGGC
Source organism: Nocardia terpenica (assembly GCF_013186535.1). Taxonomy (NCBI): domain Bacteria; kingdom Bacillati; phylum Actinomycetota; class Actinomycetes; order Mycobacteriales; family Nocardiaceae; genus Nocardia; species Nocardia terpenica. The sequence continues at coordinate 843,924 of NZ_JABMCZ010000001.1, read as the reverse complement.
GTTGGGCGCGGACCGCGGAGATCTGGCGGTTGCCCTGGGGGGTGAGGGCGATCAGGACGCGGCGCTCGTCCTGCGCGGAGCGGGTGCGGGTGACGGTGCCCTTGGCCTCGAGCTGTTTGAGCATGCGGGTGGCGGTCGGCACGCTGACCCCGGCCGCGGCCGCGAGGGCGCCCACCGGGAGCGCCCGCTCCTCGATGAGCGGCTCGAGCAGGGCCTGCTGGGACAGCGACAGCTGATCGGCGCCGAGGGCGGCCGAGCGGGCCTGCCGCATGGTCAGAAACAGCGCGTCGGCCGCGCGCGCCAGCTCCTCGAAGTCGTCCTTGTCGCCCGCATCCACGAATGTTAGCCTAGCAGTGCAACATTTAGCTTGCTAGCCATTAGGAGGCTAGAGGATGTCCGATTCCGCACGTATCGACGTTCACCAGCACATCCTTCCGCCGAGCTATCGGCAGACGGTGGAGCGCCTCGGCCTCGACGCGGGCGGGTGGCCGATCCCGCCGTGGAGCACCGAGGCCGCGCTGGCGATGATGGACGGGCGCGGCATGGCGACGGGCATGCTGTCGGTGAGCGCCCCCGGCACGCACACCGGCGACGACGCCCAGGCCCGCGAAATCTCCCGCGCCGCCAACGAATTCACCGCCGAGCTGGTCAAGGATCGGCCGGATCGGTTCGGGCAGTTCGCGAGCCTGCCGCTGCCGGATGTGGACGGCGCGGTCGCCGAGGCGGTCTACGCGCTGGACGTGCTGCATGCCGACGGCGTGGTGCTGATGGCCAACGCGCGCGGCCGCTACCTGGGCGACCCGGCGTTCGAGCCGCTGTGGGCCGAGCTGAACGCCAGGGCCGCGGTCATTTTCATCCACCCGACCGAGATGCCGCTGCCGATGCTGCCCGGCCTACCCGCGCCGGTCACCGACTTCCCGTTCGACACCACCCGCACCGCGGTCGACCTGGCGCGCGCCCGGGTGCTGTCCCGCCATCCGCAACTGAAGATCATCCTCTCGCACGCGGGCGGCGCCCTGCCGTATCTGGCGTCCCGCATCGCGATCGCGTCGGAGGCCATCGGCACCCACACCCCGGCCGCGGACACCATGTCGGAGCTGCGCCGCTTCTACTTCGACACCGCCCTGTCCGCCAGCCCCACCGCCCTCCCGTCCCTGACGGCCTTCGCCGACCACGACCACATCCTGTACGGCAGCGACTGGCCCTTCGCCGCCGACCCGATGGGCACCATCTTCGACGACAACCTCGACTCGTACTTCGGTTGGGACGCAGGCCAACTCACCGCCGTCAACCGAGGCAATGCGGAGAAGTTGTTCCCGCGGCTGGCGGGGTAACCCGCCCGCCGATCTCCCGGCGTGCCACAACCATAATCCAGGCGTGCCACAACCATGATCCCGGCGAGCCACATGCCATGATCCCGGCGAGCCACAACCCTGATCCCGGCGTGCTTTTGGCCGGGATCTCACGATGGATTCCGGCCAAAAGCACGCCGGAATCAGGGGCCGACGAGGTTGTATGACGGGAATGAGCTGGGGGTCAACGGATTCCGGGCGTTCGCGGGTCCGTCCCCGTGCAGCCGATGATGTAGCAGCCCGGCGGCCAGTCCGCGAACGGCGGGTACAGCGGCTTGCCGAGGCAGGAGGTGGGGCCGCAGCCGGGGTAGGCGTCGGGGCCGAGGCCGAGGGCGGAGAGGGTGGCGTCGGGGTTGGAGATCATCGGGTCGGCCAGGCTGATATCCGGTTGCGGCACATAGGGTCCGCCGTCGGGAAGGCGCGGGCTGCGGAAGGCGGCGGCGACCCCGCGCAGCACCTCGTGCGGGAAGCCCAGCGAGCTGCCGGGCACCGTCACCCCGGTCCAGCTCACCAGCAGCCCGAGGCTGGGCACGATGAAGTTGTCCTGGCGCATCATTCCCGACATCTGGATCGCGTCCGGGGGCAGACCCGGGAAGTAGACGCCGCACTCCGGGCCGTTGACCACGAACAGGTATCCGTAGCACGGATTGGCGGCGGTGGGCTTGGACGCCTCCGCCAGGTATTCGGCCGACAGGACCCGAATGCCGTGCCAGTCACCGTGATCGGCGAGCAGCAGGCCGATCTTGGCGAAGTCGTCGGCGGGCAGCACGAGATGCGCGTAGCCGTAGGTGTTTCCGCTGCGATCGCGGCCCCAGTAGTAGTCGCCGCGCTCGATCCCCAACGGATCGAACAGCTTTCGCTGCACGTACGCCTGGAAGTCCTCCCCCACCGCCCGCTGCACCACGTAGGCGAGCAGATCGACCGCGCGCTGGCTGTACTGCCACACCGCCCCCTGCGGCGATTCGATCGGCATTCCCATCGCCTGCGCCACCACATTCGGATCCAGATGCGGCAATCCCGTGATCCCCTCGGACGCCACCGCGACCCGGATACCCGACGTCTCGGTCAGCAGGCTGCGGATGGTGATCGCCCGATGCGCCGAATCACCCAGTCCCGCAGGCAGATAGGCATCGATCGGATCGTCGAGCCGCAGCCGCTTCTCGTCGGCGGCGATCCCCGTCGCGATCGATACCACGCTCTTGGTGCTGCTCCACATGTTCCACGGCATCCCGCCGAACCGATCGCCGGTGGGCCCCGAGGCGATCAGGCAGTTGTTCCGGAACACCCGCACGGTCAACCGGGTCGAATCCGCCGCGAAGGCGATCGCCCGCCGCAGCGCGGCCGCATCCAGCCCGACCTCTTCGGGTGTGGCGGTCTGCGGCACCCGGCCGTCCACGGCCGCACAATGTTTCATCCCGTCACCCTCGGCATTCGCCGCGGACGCGGCGAGGCCCATCACCATCGCGACGACCGCGATCACCGTCGCGGCAACGCTTTTCGTCCAGCCGTGCACACCACACCTCTTCCCGAGCTACCGTGGGTCACATCGGTGGCGCGGGGGCCGTGTTATCGGTTGTGGGTGCCGGAAATTGTGGGGGCGCAGGTTTCGGGGTCTCGATTCGGGGGTGACGCACTCCCCTCCCGTGCGCACCACCGAAAGCGGCACCCGGGCCGATGGGCGTCGTTGCCGACCGGCAGCGGGTGCTGATTCCAGGGTCGACCGAATAGCGCCGCGGCGGAAGACAGATCATGCGTACAACCGATTCTGTACGCATGGCCGACGGGGTGCGGTGTGCGATGCTGAGGGTGAAGGGAGGGATCATGAGCGCCGACTTCGAGAAGACGCTGGCCGACGACGTCGCCCGGTGGCGCACCGCGCACCGCCTGCCCAGCCTGACGGTGGCCGTCGCGCGGCACGACGTCGTCCTGGCCGCGGCCGCAACGGGTTTCGCCGACGCCGAACAGCGGATTCCGGTGAGCCGCGACAGCGCCTACCGGATCGGCTCGATCACCAAGACCTTCACCGCCGTCCTGGCCCTGCGGCTCGTCGAGCGGCAGCTGCTGGACCTGAACGCCCCGGTGCGGCACTACCTGCCCGCGACCTCGTTCGGGCAGGTGCCCCTGCGCATGCTGCTGGCCCACTGCGGCGGCATCCAGCGCGAGGTCCCCATCGACATGTGGGAGTCGATGCGCGGCCCGTCCGAACCCGAATTCCGCGAGGCGCTGTCCCGCGTGGAGATGGTGGCCGAGCCCGGGCAGCGCTGGCAGTACTCCAATCTCGGCTACGCCACCCTCGGCGCGATCATCGAACACGTCACCGGCCGCCCCTGCGCCGAGCTGATCACCGAGACGCTGCTGACCCCGCTGGGCCTGAGCCAGACCTCATGGACACCGCCGGAGGAGGCGGTCGTGGGCTACCGCCTCGATCCGTTCGCCGACGCCTTCCATCGCGAACCGGTCATGGATATGCGGGCCATCGCCGTCCTCGGCCAATTGTGGTCCACTCCGGGCGATCTGCTGCGCTGGGGCAATGCGCTGATCGGGGCCGAACCGGAGGTCGTGCCCGCCTCCGTCGTCGACGCCATGCACACCCTGCAGGTCATGGTCGACACCCGGGCGTGGACGAGAGGCTGGGGGCTGGGCCTCATCCTCGATCGCCGCGACGATCACGTGCTCGCGGGCCACACCGGGTCGGTGCCCGGCTTCCAGGCGTCGCTGGCCACCGACCGGGATTCCGGGATCGTGGTCGTCGCCTGCACCAATGCCACCCGCGGCATCGTCTTGTCCGAGCTCACCGCCGAGCTCGCCGACCGGGCGGCCGCCCTGCACCCGCCGACCACCGCGCCGGTCTTCGAACCGGCGCCGCCGTGCCCGGAGGAGATCCGGGATATCCTCGGCCGCTGGTGGTCCGAGGGCGAGGAGACCATCTTCACCTGGCGGCACGACGGCCTGCACGCCCACCTCGCCGACGATCCGGACAACACCGATTCCCGCTTCGTCGCCGAGGCGCCCGACAACTACCGGACGGTCGAAGGGCGGTACCAGGGTGAACGCCTGATCGTCACCCGCGGTGCGTCGGAGATCCGAATGCACTGGCTCACCTACCCGTTCACTCGTTCGCCACGATGAAATCCCGCAGCCGCTCCGAGGTGGCGGCCACGCCCCGGCTCGCCCGGACCCGGAGGTCGACGGCATGGAACACCCGCACCACCCGCGGGGTCACCGCGCCGGACTCGGCGTGGTCGAGCGCCTTCTCGATGGCGGCGCACGCCGGTTCGAGCTCGCCGAGCTTCAGGTGCGCCTGGGCGCTCTCCAGCCGCCAGATGATGCGATTGCGCACGAACAGCGGCGATCCGGCCCGCTCCTCCCGCTCCAGCTCCGCGATCGCCTCCCGTGGCTTGCCGAGATCGAACAGGCACGACCCCCGGTACCCGACCAGGGTTCCCTCGTCGAACACCGACAGCCAGCCGGGGTCGGGTTCGGTTGCCACGTGCCGGTTCAGCTCCGATTCCGACTCGCCGAGCATCCGGCGGCACAGCTCCTCCTCGCCCAGCCGGGCATGGGCGCGGGCGGCCACCGCGGCCGCGAACGCCGCCAGCCTCCGATTGCCGCTGCGCCGCGCCCACGCCAGCGACCCGTACGCGCGCTCGACACCCAGCTCCGGATCACCGCCCCAGATATTGGAATACGCCGCGCTGGGTCCGAGCACATACGCGACGAGATCGGCGGCCCCGGCCTGGCGCGCCGCGCCCCGGGCGGCGGTGAACATCCGCTCGGCGCCCGGCTGGTCGCCCCGGTCGAACAGCATCCATCCGGCGAGCTGTTGGGCCTCGGCCACCGCGCGCCGCAGCGACAGCTTCGCCGCCGCCGTCAGGCCCGAACCGTCCACGGCGGCAGCGGCTCCGGCGAAGGTGGTCAGCTCGGCCAGCCGATCCGACGCCAGGGCGTGATCGGCCGCGCGCACCTCGTCGATCACCCGCCGTAGCCGGGGCTCGGCGCTGTCGGGGGACAGCAGCGGCGGGCGCGCCGGCGGCCGATCCGCGGTGGTGAACAGCGGTGCGGCCAGACGCTCGAGCGCACCCCGCGCGCCGAGCACGGCATCGAGCCGCTGCACCAGATCCGGGCGCGGGCGGCGCTGCGCCTTCTCCACCTTGGCCAGCAGCTCGCCGCTGACCAGGACCGCCTGCCCCAGTTCGCGCAGCGACCGGCCGCACGCCAGCCGCCGCGCCCGCAATTCCGCACCGAAGAGCGCCGCGGCCGAAACCTGCGGATTCAACTCTCGAAGCGCCTGACCCATACGACGATTATTCCTGCAAAAGACGCTCTCGCAGGTCCGAATTGGGTGCGGGCGCAAGTGCGCCACTGCGAGACTGAAACGGTGAATACCGCCGTAGTCGTCGCGCTCGCGGGGATGGTGGTGATCGCGGCGGTAGGTTTGCTGGGTCGCCGCACGCCCGCCGTCGACCTCGCCGAATGGTCCGTCGCCGGAAGGCGATTCGGCGCGGTCACCATGTGGTTCCTGCAAGCCGGGGAGACCTTCACCACCTTCGCCTTCCTCGGCCTCGCGGGCCTGGCGTTCTCCGGCGGCGTCGCCGTCACCTATGCCCTGCCCTATACCCCGCTGGCGTGCGTCGCCTGGTATTTCATCGGGCCGCGGCTGTGGCGGCTGGGGCGGCGGCACGGGTACCTCACCCAGGCCGATTTCTACGAGCATCGCTACGACAGCAAGGCGCTGGGCACGCTGGTGGCGCTCTCGTCGGTGCTGTTCACGCTGCCGTATCTGCAGGTGCAGCTCACCGGGCTCGGGCTGATCATCGAATTGGTCACCGGCGACAGCGGTTCCGGTGTCTGGGCCGAGGTCACCGGGACGGTGCTGACGGCCGCGTTCGTGCTGTGGTCGGGCCTGCGCGGGACCGCGGCCACCTCGTATCTGAAGGATGCGCTGATGCTCGCCGCGGTGGCGATCGTGGCGGTGGCGGTGCCGCTGCATTTCACCGGCGGCATCGGGCACACCTTCGGCGAGATCACCCGCCTGCATCCGGCGATGCTGACCCTGCACGCCGGGCCGAACGATCAGGTGTGGTGGATCACCAGCATGCTGGCCAGTTTCCTCGGCAGCGCCTTCTTCACGCTGCCGGCGCTGTGGCCCCCGTTGCTGTCGGCCCGCAGCGCGCGCAGCCTGCGCCGCAACTGGATGATGCTGCCGCTGTACCAGATTGTTCTGATCTTTCCGATCGTCATCGGCTTCGCCGCCATCCTGGTACTGCCCCGGGGCGCATCGGCCAATGGCGCGCTGCTGACGCTGGCGGGGCGGGCGCTGCCGCCGTGGCTGCTCGGGCTGATCGCGGTGGCGGGTGCGTCGGCGGCCATGGTGCCCGCGTCGGTCATGGTGCTGGCCATGTCGTCGAATCTGGCGCGCAATGTGATTCGCGTCCGCGGCCCGCGCGCCCGGCTGCTGACCAATCACGGCGCGGTCCTGCTGATCCTGGCATCGGCACTGATCCTGGACCTGATCCGGCCGAACGCGCTCGCCAATCTGTTGCTGATCACCTTCAGCGGCCTGATCCAATTCGCCCCGGGCCTGGCGGCGGGCCTCACCGAGCGCCCGCTGCTGAGCAAGGCGGCCGTCCTCGGCGGCATCCTCGCCGGGGAGGCGTTCGTCGTGTGGGCGACCTTCTGGAAGATCGACCTGGCAAACGTGAACGCGGGCCTGCCCGCCCTCGGGCTCAATATCGCGGTCGCGGCGATGATCGAAGCGGCGGTGCGGATTTCGCGTCAGTCGAGTACGCCCGACCGCCCACACCCGCATCCCCCGGCCGCCCGCGCAACCAGCGCCCCCACCAACCGCAACGCGGTAGCCTCATCCACCGCCCCGTCCCGCAACACGGCCACCAACTGCCGAGTCACCCGGACCACATAATCCGAATCCACCAATTCCCCACCCGCCCCCCGCATTTCATACTCGATGGTATCGGCCGCCAAATGATTCCCCGCAGCCCGCAACTCCTCCACCCGCCCCACAATCGCCTCCACCCCATACACCGCCGCGATCTCCCCCAACCCACGAGCCCCCAATTGGCGTCCGATCAGCAACCGCCTTCGCTAGAAACGACATTCGCCGAACTCATCAAGATAAGGCATCCGTCGCCAGATGGTCAACCCATATGAAAGACCGTTGGATCTCATAATTACGTATCAGTCTAAATCGGATCTTGGTACGGTCCTGGCCATGCGTTGCAATCCGGCGCGGTCGGGCTTGCCACTGCCGACAATGGGAATCTCGGGCAGGATCAGCACCACTTCGGGCGCGTATGCTCCACCCAGTTCGGAGCGAACCCAGTCGGCCACGTCGTCGGTCGACAGATCGTGCTGTGGGGGCGTGGGAACAATTGCGGCACCCACCTTTTCGTCGTTGTCGACACCGTTCGTGACGCCGAAGACGACGGCCTGCTGGATGTGTGGATGCCGGTGCAGTACGTTCTCCACCTGGACCGGGTGTACCTTGTCGCGCGCAAGGATGACGTCCTTGCTGCGGCCGACAACGCTGAGATATCCATCGGTGTCGAAGAATCCGAGGTCGCCGGTGATGTACCAGCCGTCACGGATTACCTGGGCGGTGAGGTCCGGGCGCTTGTAGTAGCCGGACATCACACCGCTCGTCAAACCGCTTCCGCGCACCCAGATCTCACCGGTGGCCCCGATGCCGAGCGGTTGCCCCTCGCGGTCGCGGATGCTCACCTGCACGCCGGGCACCGGACGGCCGACGGTCGTCAGCAATTCCGGCCGCTGGTGCTCCTCGGGGCTGAGCAGGGTGATCTGCCCGAATTCGAATGTCCCGTATCCCTGGGTGATGATCGGCCCGAAACGCCTCAGCGCCTGCGCTATCCGCTCGGGTGTGCTGGGCGCGCCGGCGATCGTGAGCGAACGCAGGCTGGACGTGTCGGTGGATGCCAGGCCGGGGTGGTCCAGCAGCCGGTGCAACATGGCCGGATGCATCCAGACGTACTGGATCTTCTCTCGCTCGATTGCCGCCAGTACATCGCCGGGGTCGAATCCGTTCTCCTGCAACACCACACGCCCGCCTGCGGCCAGAACTACCTCGGCTATCGTCCCTCCGAGATGTCCGATGGCCGTGCACAGCAGTTGCGTCATGGCGAAGCCGGGTAGCACGTCCGGGGCGAAATAGGCAGGCGCGACGGCGGTGTGGGGAATTCCCTTCGGCGTCCCGGTGCTGCCGCCGGTGAGTCGAATCGAGGCCAGATCCTCGGGGCGGGCCTGGATCTCGACCGGCTCACCGGACTCGGCCGCGGCCGCCTTCGCCAGATTCACCGCATCAGGGTGATCCCCGAGCGCCAGAGCCGCGGTGCCCGGCACCTGTTTCACGGCCGCCAGTATCCGGTCGGCATCGTGATCGGGCCGGAAGACGGCCGCCGCCGCACCAACGGTGCGCAGCATCTCCACCAGTACCGCCGGTGCCAGATCGTCGTAGAGAACGGTGGTGGCGCAGCCGAGCGCATTGGCCGCGAACCGCAGCGCGAAGGTATCCGGATGGGCGCCTGTCGCCAGCGCGATCACATCACCGCGCTTCAGTCCCTGGGCGCCGAGGGCGCGTGCCAAACGGTAAGTGCGGTCGAGCAGTTCACCATAGGTCGAATCACCACCCGCATGAGTGATCGCCACCTGCTGGCGGCGCTGCGCAAACGCCGTAAGGGCGACGCGGACCATCGTTGTCTCGGCTGCAGAGCTCGTCGTCATGGTGACCTTTCCAGGCGTTCAGCGTCGAGATGCGTCCACTGGATGTAATGCGTTCTCCTCGATGATTCCGCCGCGTTCGGCTTGTTCCAGGCGGTAGACGACGTCCAGGAGGTCCATGATCTGGCGGCCTCTTCTCGCCTGCGCGCATCACTTCTCCGGCACCGAATATTTCGACCTCGACCCTTGTCAATCGAACTCGAACGAAGGTCGTTGATGATGGTTGAAGCACCCGGGTCTCAGGGTAGGCCCGCCGCTCGGCGCGAGTCAACCGGCGCGACCACCGGATTACCGGCTTGACCATTGTCGCGATCGCTGCTCCGAGACCCGGCCGACCGTCCCTCTCGGTGGGACGGAACAGGCTGCGGCAGTTGACAATTAGATTAGCTTCTACCACAGTGGCCGTGGGCACTCCGCGCTGGGTACCGGAGCCGTGGGCTTGCAACAGTCACTCCGACGGCCGGGCCGGCGCGAGCGAAATCGGGGCGGTATCCGGGAGTATGCCGCCGCCGACCGAGTGCCGGTGACACCAGGGGGAGGTCGCTTCATGCAGGGCAACGACGGCCGGCAGGGCAGTTGCGTTGTGTCGCAACAGAAATCGGCGTCGTGCCTGGTACCGATCAGCTCGCTGCTACCCGCGGACTCCCCGCGATCGAAGGGTGAGGACGACGGGCACGTGCGCCTGCTCGCCGAGTCGAATGCGGTCCTGCCCCCGATCCTCGTCCATCGCAGTACCCTGCGCGTGATCGACGGCATGCATCGGCTGCGCGCGGCCCGGCTGCTCGGCAGAACCGCCATCGAGGTCGAGTTCTTCGACGGCAGCCGCGACGACGCGTTCGTCCGGGCGGTCGAGGCCAATGTCACGCACGGACTTCCGCTGTCGCTACCGGATCGTAAGGCGGCGGCCGAGCGCATCCTCGCCGCGCACCCCGAGTGGTCCAATCGGGTCATCGCCGGAATCACCGGGCTCGCCGACACCACGATCGGTGCCATTCGGCGCCGTCCAACCTCAGGATTCCAGCAGTCGGACACCCGGGTCGGCGTGGACGGGCGGATCCGCCCGCTCAGTGGCGCCGCGGGCCGGCTCCGGGCCCGCGACATCATCGTCGCCCGCCCGGAGGCATCCCTGCGCGAGATCGCCGAGGCGGCGGGCATTTCCCCGGAGACCGCCCGCGATGTGCGCCGGCGAATGCGTCGAGGCGACGACCCGCTGCCGAACCGAATGCGCGACGCGAAGTCGCAATCGGCATTGTCTCGGCGTCGGCCGGTCACACCGACGGCCATGAATCTCGAGATCGCCCTGGACAAACTGCGCCGAGACCCCTCGCTGAGATTCTCGAAAGCGGGCCGATCCCTGCTGCAGTGGCTCGGCGTCCATCAGATCGATCCGGACAATTCGAAAGATTTCCTGCGGGCGATTCCGCCGCACTGCACCGCCACCGTCGCCGAGTTGGCCCGGGGATGCGCGGAAAAGTGGGCGCAGATCGCCGAGGAACTCGACGAGCAGTCCTAGATTCTGCAATCTTCGACCCGAAACCTGAAACATACCACCGACAATATAGTTGAACATTTCACCACCCGGCTCATCGTAAAGTTCCGGAATTCCGAAGCACACTTAGGCGCGGACCTGACCGAACCTGGACTACAAATGAGTGGAACCTACTGTTGGGAACCTGTTTTCAGGGGGTCGAAGTGACTGTTGCCGACCAGCGACAAAGCTACCGGGGCGAATACAATGACGAACTCTACTGGGAGCGCGTGGACCGCAATCTCGGCTGGCTCGGAAATACCCTGCCCGAACAACGCGCGCGACAGGAGCGGCTACGGGATTCCGTCGTCGGCATCGTCGGCACCGGGGGCATCGGCGGCGCGGTCGCCCTTCGGCTCGTCCGCATGGGGGTACGGAATCTGAAACTGGCCGATCCCGATACCTTCGAGATCTCGAATATCCAGCGCCAGCTCGGCGCCGACCTGCACACCGTCGGCCGGAACAAGGCCGAGGTGGTGGCCGAGCAGGCCTTCGCCCTGACCGAGGACGTCAACATCGACGTATTCCCGGACGGTCTGACACCCGATACCGCCGTGGAATTCGTCGACGGTTGCGACTACGTCATGGACCAGATGGAGTTCTTCCAGATCAAGAACCGCTATGCCCTGCACCGAGCGTACCGCGCATCGCAGCGGTGCCGATTCATGCTCAACATACCCACCGTCGGGCATACGGTGATCGTGTTCAAATACACCCGGGACTCGATGCCCATCGAGGAAGTGTACGGGCTCGACGAAAACGCCGAGCTCACCCCCGAGACGGTACGGCGGCTGATGGAACGCATCATGCCGAAGATTCCGGCCTATCCGAGCCGGGCCGCCCTCGATCACTGGTTCGTGGACATGCATCGAATGCCGATCTTCGGCGCCTGCCCGCCGCTGGCGGAAGGCATTCTCACCGAACTGCTCACCCAGGAAATTCTGGACATCCCCGGCCGGGCCGTCCTGCCCGTGCAGCCCGGATACGCGATTTTCGACACCGTGAACTGGAAGGCCGAACTGGTGCAGCGGGCGGGGTGGGCCGGATGAACAACCGAATCCGGGTGATCCTGCTGTCGGAGATAAACTCCAAGCTGGGCTCGCCGTTTCTGGCGCTCCTGGCCGGGCATCCCGACGTGGACCTGGTCGGCGTGGTCACCTCACGACCGGGACGGCTGTGCTCGTATTTCGTGCACGATTCGGATCAGGTGGACCTCGAGGCGCAGGCACGCGACCTCGGCGTGCGCGTTTTCCGGCCCGTCGACGTCAATGCGCCCGAGATGATCGATACCCTGGTCGAGCTTCGGCCCGACTATCTCATCGTCGGCAACTACCAGCAGATACTCAGACCGGCGCTGCTGGCCGTGCCCGCGGTCACCGCGGTGAACTTCCACCCCAGCCCGCTGCCGCGCTACGCCGGTCTGGCCCCGTTCTTCTGGATGGTCCGCCACGGCGAGCGCGAGGGCGGGGTCACCGCGATCGAGGTGGACGCGGGCGTCGACACCGGGCCGATCATCATGCAGCGGCGCATGCGGCTGACCGGGCGGGAATCGGCCGTCGAACTGCGCGGCATGCAGGAGCGCGAAAACGTGCGGATGCTCGCGGAACTCGTTCCGCGCCTGGCCGATCGGTCGTTCACCACCACGCCGCAGAATCCGCGGGAGCGCAGCTACTTCGGCCGCCCACGTCCGGCGGACTACCTGATCAATTTCGAGTCCCGCGCCGAAGACATCCGGCGGATCGTGCGCGCGGGCTACCGCCACCCCGGCGCGCACACGTTCCGGTCGGACGGAGTGCGGATCGTCCTGCTGTCGCTCGACGACTCCGATATCGGCGTGCGCCTGCCGCTGGCGCGTACCGGCACGGTGCGCCGGGTGGGCGGCGCCTGGCTCGTGGCGGCGAACGACACGTGGCTGCGCATCCGCACCATCGAGAACCAGGGCGCCGAGGTCCGCGTGGACCAGCATCCGGGACTGCTCCCCGACGGGGTCACGCTCGGCGCCCGGGTGCCCGAGGAGGTGGCCGGATGATCGTGGTCATGCGCCCGGACGCCGGTGACGCGGATATCGAATCGGTTGTCGGCATGGTGAATTCGGCCGGTGGGACGCCGGTGGTGAGCCGCGGCAGCAGTCGCACCATCATCGGCCTCGTCGGCGACATCGAGCGGTTCGAACGGCTGCCGCTGGTCAGCGCGGCCGGGGTGGCCGAGGTGATCCGGATCTCGGCGCCCTACAAGCTGGTGACCCGCGAGGGCCACGCGACGCGATCGACCGTATCCGTCGCCGGGGTACCGTTCGGGCCCGGCCGGTGCACGCTGATCGCGGGACCGTGCGCGGTCGAATCGCCCGAGCAGATGCTCGACGCGGCGCTGCTGGCGAAGGCCGCCGGCGCCACCGTCCTACGCGGCGGCGCGTTCAAGCCGCGCACCTCGCCCTACTCGTTCCAGGGGCTGGGCCGGGCGGGCCTGCGCATCCTCGCCGACGTCGGCCGGGAGACCGACCTACCGGTGGTCACCGAGGTGCTCGACACCCGGGACGTGGATGTGGTTGCCGCGCATGCCGATATGATGCAGATCGGCGCGCGCAATATGCAGAACTTCGCGCTGCTGGCGGCCGTCGGCGCGGTGGGCAAACCGGTGCTGCTCAAGCGCGGCCTGTCCGCCACGATCGACGAGTGGCTGCTCGCGGCCGAATACGTCGCCCACGCAGGCACTTTGGATATCGTGCTCTGCGAGCGCGGCATCCGCACGTTCGAGACCCGGACCCGAAATACGTTGGACATCAGCGCGATTCCGCTGGTGCAGCGGCTGTCCCACCTGCCGGTCGTCGTGGATCCCTCGCACTCGGGCGGAGATCGGGATCTGGTGCTGCCGCTGGCGCGCGCGGCGGTCGCCGCCGGGGCCGACGGCCTGATCGTGGACGTCCATCCGACGCCGCACCGGGCGCTCTGCGACGGCATGCAGGCCCTGGGCCCCGACGAGGTGGACGCACTCACCGACGTCGTGCGCATGCTGTCGCCGACCCTGGGGCGCACCGCGACGGCGAGCTGGGACCCGCCCGGCGACGCCGCGGCCGAGCCGCCCGACGGCGCCGACCGCATCGCCGGGCTGCGCCGCGAGATCGACGCGATGGACACCCAGATCCGTGATCTGGTCCGGCGGCGAACCGCGGTGTCCCGCAAGATCGTTCATACCCGGGTGGCGAGCGGCGGTGAGCGGATCGCGCACCGCCGCGAGGAGCACGTGCTGCGCCGATACGGCGAATTGGGGCCGGGCGGGCAGGAATTGGCGGCGGCGCTGCTCCGGCTCGGCCGCGGTCCGCTGCCCGCGCTGCCGTCGGCCACCGAGTGACGACACCATGGACTCCAGCACGACCACGGTCTGCATCGTCGGACTCGGACCGCGGGGCCTGTCGGTGTTCGAACGCCTCTGCGCCAACGCCCGAGACCTGCTCGGCCCCGGCGCGCGCCTGCACATTCACCTCGTCGATCCGCATCTGGGCCGAGGCAGCCGGGTCTGGCGGACCGATCAGCCGCCGCAGCTGCTGATGAATACCGTCGCCGCGCAGATCACGATGTTCGTCGACGAGAGCGTGTCGTGTGCCGGACCGATCGTGCCGGGCCCGAGCCTGTACGAATGGGCGCGATTCGTCGCGCTGGTCGATCCGTTTCCCGGGCTTCCCGAGCACGTCCGCGCCGAGGCCGCGACGCTGGGCCCCGACACCTATCCCACCCGGGCCTTCTACGGGCGCTACCTCGCCTGGGTGCTGCGTCATCTGACCGACACCGCTCCCGCGGACATCGCGATCACCCCGCACTGCCGCACCGCGATCGATGTCGCCGACGACGACGAAGGCCGCCAGATCGTCACCCTCGCCGACGGAACGACGCTGCCCGGCCTGGACGCCGTGATCCTGACGCTCGGGCACACCGGCACGCGGCCGACCGACCGGGAGCGGGCGCTCGCCGACTTCGCCGGACGCCGCGATCTGCTCTACGTGCCGCCCGGCAATCCCGCCGACGTCGACGTCGATCGCCTGGCCCCGGGACAACCCACCGCGCTGCGCGGTCTCGGGCTCAACTTCTTCGACTACATGGCGCTGCTGACGACCGGGCGCGGCGGCAGTTTCACGCGCGGATCGGACGGGCGGCTGCGCTACGAGCGCTCCGGGCTGGAGCCGATCTTGATCGCGGGATCGCGCCGCGGCGTGCCCTATCATGCCCGCGGCGAGAATCAGAAGGGACCGCACGGTCGGCACACGCCGCTGTTCTTCACCGCGCCCGTGATCGACCGCATGCGACGCCGGGCCGACCGCGGCGAACCCGTCGCCTTCGATGCCGACGTCTGGCCGATCATCGACCGCGAGGTGCGCGCGGTCTACTACTCGACGCTGATCGCCGATCGGCGCTGCCGGTGCGACGCGGACGCCTTCCTGCACTCCTATGTCGCCCACGCGGAGCTCTCGGGCCACCCACGATCGTCGAATCCCTTGAGCCACCACGAGTCTCCGGCGGAAGCCGCGCTCCTGGAACGGTTCGGGATCTCGGCGGCGCAGCGGTGGGACTGGCACCGGATCGCGTACCCGTACGACGAGCGGAGCCTCACCGGCGTCGCCGAGTTCCGGAGCTGGCTGCTGGACTATCTGGAGCGTGACGTCCGCGCGGCGCGGCGCGGCAATGTCGACGGCCCCCTCAAGGCGGCGCTGGACGTACTGCGGGACCTGCGCAACGAGATTCGGCTCGTCGTCGACCACGGTGGCCTCGGCGGCGACTCCTATCGCGACGAACTCCAGCGGTGGTACACGCCGTTCAACGGATTTCTCTCCATCGGCCCCCCGGTATCCCGGATCGAGGAGATGATCGCGCTGATCGAGGCGGGCGTGCTCACCGTCGTCGGACCGGACGTGACGATCGAATGTCCGGACGACGGCGACGGATTCCGCATCCGGTCCCCCGCGATACCCGGCTCCGGGTACCGCGCGACGGCCCTGATCGAGGCTCGCCTGCCCGACACCGACATCCGGCGCACCACCGATCCCCTGCTGCGACGCCTGCTCGCCCGCGGGGAGTGCGCGCCGCACCGCATCCCGATTCGCGGCGGCGGGTACTACGAAACCGGTGGGCTGGCCGTCACCCAGCGCCCCTACCACGTGCTCGACGGGAACCGCCGTCCCCATCCGCGCCGGTTCGCCTTCGGCGTGCCGACGGAGACGGTGCACTGGGTGACCGCCGCGGGCATCCGGCCGGGCGTCGACTCGGTCATCCTCGGCGACGCCGACTCGGTGGCCCGGGCGGGCCTGACCGCCTCCCGGCTCGGCGCGTCGGCCCTGTCGACCGGCTGAATCCATTCCACCGCAAGACATTCCACAACGAGACGAGAAACCATGACGAACGACGGAGTGCTCGAATACGCCGACACCGGGCTGCTGTCGCCCGGATGGGCCGACACCGATGTCGGCGAACTCCTCGACGACCGGGCGTGGGTGCGGGCCATGGTGGAGGTCGAGGTCGCCCTGGCGCGGGCGCAGGCCCGGTGCGGGATGATTCCCGCCGAGTCGGCGCGGGTCATCGCCACCGCGGCCGACGCCGGGCGCATCGATCTCCGCGCGCTCGTCGCGGGCGTCCGCACGACGGCGAACCCGGTCGTCGCGCTCGTCGCCCAGCTGACCGCCGCGGTCGCGGCGCTCGACACCGGCGCCGCCGATCACGTCCACTGCGGCAGTACCAGTCAGGACATCCTCGACTCGGCCATGATGCTGCTGTGCGCCCGAACGCTGCGGCGCGTCCTCGACGATCTGCGGCGCGCCGCGGGGGCGGCCGCGGGGCTCGCCGACCGATACCGCGGCACCCCCATGGCCGGGCGGACCCTCACCCAGCACGCCGTGCCGATTACGTTCGGCCTCAAGGCCACCACCTGGCTGCAACTGCTGCTCGACGCGATCGATCGGGTGCGCCGCGTCCTCGACGGCGGGCTGCCCGCCGCGCTGGGCGGCGCCGCCGGAACCCTTGCCGCGTACCAGGAATACGCGAACGGCGCGGGAGCCGACGGCTCGATCGAACTCGCCGCGGCGTTCGCGGCGGAGCTCGGCCTGGCCGAACCGCTCGTCCCCTGGCACGGCGCGCGGACCCCGATCGCCGACGTCGCCGCGGCGCTCTGCGTCGCCACCGGCGCCCTCGGCAAGATCGCCGCCGATGTCCAGGTGCTGACGCGCAACGAGATCGGCGAGGTCGCCGAGGCCACCGCCGCGGGTCGCGGCGCGTCCTCGGCGATGCCGCAGAAACGAAATCCGGTGTACGCCACCATGATCGCCACCGCGGCCCGCCAGGTGCCGCCGTACGCGCTGGTGCTGTACCAGTCGATGATCGTGGAGGACGAACGCTCGGCCGGGGGCTGGCACGCGGAGTGGCAGCCGCTGCGGGAAGCCCTGCGGCTCACCGCCGGTGCGGCGCGCAATGCCGTGGAGCTGCTGGCCGGATTGACCGTCTTCCCCGAGCGGATGCGCGCCAACCTGGCGCTGACCGCGGGCGCGGTGGTGTCCGAACGGCTCACCGTCGCACTCGCGCCCGCCCTGGGCCGACGCGCGGCGAAAGAGCTTCTGGCACAGGCGACCCGGCAGTCGGGCACGACCGGTCGCGACCTCGCCGACCTGCTCACCGAGTCGGCGCGTGCGGCCGGACACCAGCTCGATCGCGACCACCTGCGCGAGCTGATCCGGCCCGAGACCTACCTCGGCGCGGCGGAGGCGCTGGTCGAGCGCGCACTGCGCCGATACCGCGCCGCGAGCACAGTTCGGTGAGCGCCGAGCTGTTCCAGACCTACAGTCGGAGCCGATCCTTCTCCACGGCACCGATTTCGAACAGACGAGAGGTGAGCCGATGCAGTCCGGCATGGGCAACAGGCCGTTGACGATCCCGGAGATGATCGTGCCGCGGGCCGAGCGATTGTTCGCCGAGCGGCCCGTCGTCACCCGATTCCCGACCGGCATCCACCGCGGCACCTGGGGCGAGGTGATCGGCCGGGCCAGGAGACTGGCCGGTGCGCTGCGCAGCCTCGGCGTGCGGCCCGGCGACCGGGTGGCCACCTTCGCGACCAGCACCCACCGGCACGTGGAGGCGTACTTCGCGGTCACCTCGATCGGCGCGGTCCTGCACACCATCAATGTCGGTCTCGACGCCGAACAGGTCGCGTACCTGGTCGAGCACGCCGACGACAGGCTGGTGCTGTGCGACCGCGGCCTGCGCGAATCCTGGTGGCGCGCCGCGGATTTGCTGCGTCACCGCCGACTCGAGATCGTGCTGCCCGACGGCACGGCCGACGACTCCGACGACCCGGGCGACTACGAAAAGCTGCTCGCCGCGGCCGAACCCGTCGTCGACTGGCCGGAGATCGACGAGAACGCGCCCGCCCATCTGAGCTATACCACCGGCACCACCGGACGGCCGAAGGGCGTGCTGTTCAGCCACCGCAGCACGGTGTTGCAGAGCATGTGCAGCGGCCTGGCCAACGCCAAATCCTTTGCCGCGACCGATATCCTGCTGCCGCTGGTGCCGTTGTCGTTGAGCCAGGTGGGGCTGCCGTTCGCCGCCGCCATGCAGGGCTGCGGCCTGGTGCTGCCCGGCGCCGACCAGTCCCCCGCCGCGATCTGCGAGCTGATCGCGACCGAACGCCCCACCGTCGCCGACGGTTTCGGCGCGGCCCTGCCCGGCCTGCTCGACCACTGGCGGCGCACCCGGACCGATCTGTCCTCCCTGCGGGAATACCTGTGCGGCGGTTCCCCGGTGCCCCGGGCGCTGTCGCGGGCGTTCGCCGAGGAGGTCGGCGTGCCGATCGTGCAGGTCTTCGGCATGACCGAGACGAGCGGGCACGGCTGCTTCGACCGCCTGCCGCAGGAGGCGGGCGACGCGCCGGACGAGCAGACCCTGCGCTACTACCTGACCTCCCAGGGCCGTCCGGCGCCGATGGTCGAGATGCGGCTGGTCGACGACGCGGGCGCGGAGCTGCCGTGGGACGGCCGCGCCATCGGGGAGCTACAGATCCGTGGCCCCTGGGTGGCCGCCGAGTACTACCGCGACGGCGCCCGGCCGGACACCTTCGACAACGGCTGGCTGCGCACCGGCGACGCGGCGCGCATCGATCGGCTCGGCTATCTGCGCGTGGTCGATCGGATGAAGGACCTGGTGCGCTCCGGCGACGCGCTGATCTCCACCGTCGAGTTGGAGGAGCAGCTCACCGGCCACCCGGGCGTCGCGGAGGCGGCGGTGGTCGGCGTGCCGCACCCCGAACTCGGCGAACGGCCCTGGGCCACCGTGGTTTCCGTCCGAGACGCCGCACCGGCGCCCACCGCGGCCGAGCTCGTCGACCACCTGCTGACCAGGGTGCCGGGGGCATGGCTGCCCGAGCGCATCGTCTTCGCCCCCGCGCTGCCGCGCACCAGTGTCGGGAAGGTCGACAAGAACGCGCTGCGCCGACAATTCGCCGCCGATCCGTCACCGGCGTCCTGACCGGATGCCACGGAAGGAGAAATACAGATGACCAGCACAACCAGCGCCGAACGCGTGACGGGCGCCGAGGTCCGGCGCCGACTCGCCGAGGCGGGCCACCGGCTGCCCGTCGCGTGGAAGCTTCCGGAGCGGATCGCCATCCCGTCCAGCCTGATTCGCGTCATCGACAACGAGGTGTTCGTCTCCGGGCACGTCCCCATCGACGCCGACGGCGAGGTCGACGAGGTGTCCGGCCGGGTCGGCGCCGAGGTCGACCTGGCGGGGGCGCAGCAGGCCGCGATCAAGACCCTGCTCGGCATCCTGGCCGATCTGGAACGCGAGATCGGCGACCTCGGCCGGATCCGGGCCTGGCGCCGGCTGTACTGCATGGCGAGCGCCACGCCCGAGTTCACCGATTTCCCAGGGGTTTTCAATCCGGCCTCGCAGCTGCTGGTGACCGCGTTCGGCCGGGAGATCGGCACGCACGCGCGGGTGGCGATCGGCGTGGCCGGTCTGCCGTGGAACAAGCCCGTGGAGATCGAGGCCCAGCTCGTGCTGCACGCGCAGTCCGCCGAGTGACGGCCGCGCGACCTCGAAACACCGAGAAAGGGGAGGGTTTTCGTGACAGCCGAACTGTCTGTCTTCGCCGTGGGGGATGTATTCATCGACCGCGCCGCGCCCACCGGCGCATTCCACGCCGCCGGTGACGCGCTCGCCGACGGCGACATCGTCTTCGGCAACTGCGAGGGCGTCTTCAGCGACGCCTGGGAGCGGGCGCCGAGTTCCGGATCGCCGGTGGTCACGCGCGCCGCGAACGCCCGGGCGCTGGCGGGCGGCCGGTTCACGGTGATGTCGCTGGCCAACAACCACAGCGTCGACGGTGGCCACGCGGCCCTGCTCGGCACCCGAAAGGCGCTGCTGGACCGTGGAATCCAGCCGGTCGGGGCCGGTGAGAACATCGTGGAGGCCCGGACCCCGGTCGTGGTCGACGGTCCGCCGCGCGTCGCCTTCCTGGCGTATGCGGCGGTTTTCCCGCACGGGTACGAGGCTCGTCCCGGGGTGCCCGGGCTCGCGCCGATCCGGGCGCACACGCACTACTCCCCCTGGGAACTCAACGAGTGGAACCCGGGGCTGCTGCCCAAGGTCACCACCACCGCGTTCCCCGAGGACGTCCGCGCGCTGCGGCGCGATATCGAGGCCGCCCGCGAGCGCGCCGACGTCGTGGTCACCAGTTTCCACTGGGGCGATTTCACCCGGCCGTTCGTGCTGACCGATCACGAGCGCCGCACCGGCCCGCCTCGCCATCGATTCCGGCGCGGACGCGGTCGTCGGACACCATCACCACATGCTCCGCGGCGTCGAGTTCTACCGGGGCAAGCCGATCTTCTACGGGCTCGGCCATTTTCTGTTCGACCTGCCCGGACTGCCCGAGCGGCAGGCCAGGGACGGCTACCTCACCGCGGCCGCGCCGGAGGACGAGTTGGCGCTCACCCGCCGATTCGGCGAGTACCGCATTCGGCCGCGGGAGGACTACCCGCTGCTGCCGTTCCACCCCGACTCCCGCATGACCGGTATCGCCGTGATCCGGGTCCGGGAGGGCGCGGCGGCGGACAACGTCGTCTCCGCCGGGTTCCGACCCGCGGTGATCGACCGGGCCAACGAGCCGATCCCGTTCGCCGCCGACAGCCCGCAGGGGCAGCGCGTGGTGGAGTATCTGCGCCGCTGCTGCGCCGAGGAACTGCTGCGAACCGAACTCGTTCGGCCGCAACCGGATTCCGGTCTTCCCGACGACGCCATCCAGTTCGTGTCCCATGCCTGACCAGCGCCGCAAGCCCGAGGAGAACGTGGAGTCGCTGCGGTCGTCGGCCCTGCGCCGCAGGTATGTCGGCCCCGATATCGCCGTCGTCGCCCGCCTGCTGGCCGACAAGACCAGGGTCACCATGATCAGCGCGCTGGTCGGTGACGAGCCGATGTCGGCCAGCCAGCTCGCCCGGATCGCCGGGGTCTCCCGGGCGACGGCGAGCGAGCATCTGGGGCAACTGGTTCAGCGCCGGTTGCTCAGCGTGGAACGCCGGGGTCGGCACGCCTACTACCGGTTGGCGAGCGCGGATGTCGCCACCATCCTGGAGGCGCTCGCCGCGCTGGCCCCGATCCCGTCGCCGAATTCGCTGCGCACCGCGCGGCAGTTGGACGAATTGAACGAGGCGCGGATCTGCTACGACCATCTCGCGGGACGACTCGGGGTGGCGCTGGCGGACGCGCTGCTCGCCCAGGGGCTGATCTATGTCGACGGCGACTCGCTGAGCGTCGATCGGTTCCGCTGGGACGAGTTCGCGCCCCTCGGGGTGCGTTGCGGCGATGTGCCCAAGACCGGACGACCGCTGGTGCGCCCCTGCCTGGACTGGAGCGAGCGGCGCTACCACCTCGCCGGCACGCTGGCGTCGATGCTGACCGCCGAACTGCTGGATCGCGGGTGGATCGTCCGGCCCCGCCTCGGCGACCGGATCGTCCGGGTCACCGAGGAGGGCGCGCGGCGATTGTACGAATCGCTCGGCGTGGATCCCGACGCCGAGCCCTTCGGCCCGGACCGCGCGGCGTCCAGCGAAAACGACTGGCGCTGAAGGAAAACGGAACGCTCGACTCTAGGGGGTGCTTGTCGTGAAAATGTTCGACACCGAAAGCCGGACGGCGGCTGCCGGACCGCCGACGGGCCACGAGGTTCGGCGTGGCAGAGCGGCGTTGCTGATCCTGCTCGGCGGCCTGTCCGCGATGGCGCCGTTCTGCATCGATATGTATCTGCCCGCGCTGCCCCGGATCAGCGCGGAGTTGCACAGCAACGCGTCCAGCGTGCAGACCACCCTGACCGCGTGCCTGGTGGGACTGGGTGTCGGCCAGCTGATCGGCGGGCCGATCAGCGATGTGCGGGGGCGGCGCGGCCCGTTGCTGGTCGGCATGACGGTGTTCGCGCTCGCCTCCCTGGTGTGCGCGTTCGCGCCGTCGGTCGGGGTGCTGGTCGGCGCGCGCCTGGTGCAGGGCCTGGCGGGTTCGACGGGGATCGTGATCGCCAATGCGGTGGTCCGCGACCTGTTCACCGGGGATACGGCGGCACGGTACTACTCCCGGCTGATGGTGATCAGCGCGCTCGGTCCCGTGCTTGCGCCGATCGTCGGCGCCCAGTTGCTGCGCGTGGTGTCCTGGCGCGGAATCTTCGTGGTGCTGGCCGTTCTCGGCGCCGTCTTCGTGATCGGCGTCCTCGCCATCCTCGGCGAGACCCTGCCCGGCGAGCAGCGGGTGTCCGGGAGCCCCGGGCAGTTGCGGGCGGGGCTGCGCGCCCTGGTCGCCGACCGCACCTTCGTCGGCGTGCTGTGCGTGGCCGGTATCGCCTTCGGGACGCTGTTCGCCTACATCTCCGGCTCGCCCTATCTGCTGCAAGGCCGGTTCGGGGCGTCGGCGCAATTGTTCAGCCTGCTGTTCGCCCTCAACGCGATCGGCATCGCCACGGCGGGCTGGATCAACGGCAGGGTCGTCGGAAGGGTTCGCCCGCAACACATGCTGAGCTGGGGCATCGGCGGCCTGGTCGGGGCCGGGGCCGGGCTGCTGGTGGTGGCGCTGACCGGAACGAGCGCCCTGGTCGCGGTCTGCGTCCCGCTGTTCGTGCTCGCCTTCAGCATCGGCCTGCTGCTGCCCAACTGCATGACGCTCGGGGTGGCCGAGGCGGTCAACGCGGGCAGCGCGGCGTCGCTGATCGGCCTCACCCAGTACGTGTTCGCGGGAATCGTGGCGCCGTTCGCGGGGATCTCCAACGGACATTCGGCGCTGCCGATGGCGGTCCTGGTCACGAGCCTCGCGGTCGTGGCCGTCGCCGTCCGGCCGCTGGTCCGCAAGCAAGAAGTAGAAGGAAGTGGGAAATGAAGCAACGTCTGCTCGGTGCACTGCCGGTCTCGGAGATCGGCCTCGGATGCATGGGGATGTCGCAGTCGTACGGGCCGTCCTCCGACGACGAGTCCGTCGACACGATCCGGCGCGCCATCGATCTGGGAACGACCTTCCTGGACACCTCGGATATGTACGGATACGGCAACGGGCACAACGAGACCCTGATCGGCAAGGCCATCGCGGGACGCCGCGACGAGGTGGTGCTCGCCACCAAGTTCGGTATCCGCGGCTGGACCGAGGACCGCAGCTTCGTGCTGAACTCCTCGCCGGAGTACGCGCGCCAGGCGTGCGAGGACTCGCTGCGCCGACTGGGTGTCGACGTCATCGACCTGTACTACCTGCACCGGCGCGACCGCAGCGTGCCGATCGAGGAGATCGTCGGCGGCATGAGCGAATTGGTGCGGGCGGGAAAGGTGCGCTACATCGGCCTGTCCGAGGTGAACGCCGAGACCCTGCGCCGCGCGCACGCCACCCATCCGATCACGGCGCTGGAGAGCGAGTATTCGCTGTTCGAGCGGTACGTCGAGGATTCGATGCTGCCGACCTGCCGGGAGCTGGGCATCGGCCTGGTGGCCTTCTCGCCGCTGGGCCGGGGATTTCTCACCGGAACGGTCCGCGACCTGTCCGCTCTCGCCGACGACGACTATCGGCGCACCGATCCGCGATTCCTCGGCGACAACCTCGCGCAGAACCTGCGGCTGCTCGACCGGGTCACCGAGATCGCGGCCGAGATCGGCGCCACCACCGCCCAGGTGGCGCTGGCCTGGCTGCTGACCCGGGACGAGCACGTCGTGCCGATCCCGGGCACCAAACGGCTTCGCTACCTTACCGAGAACGCCGCCGCGTCGGAAATCTCGTTGAGCGAGAAGCAGATTCACCTACTGACCACCGCTATGCCAGCGGGTTCCGTTGCGGGAGAACGGTATCCGGAGGGCATCATGCGGACCGTCGACGCCTGACGGGGCCGCACGGTGAATCTCGACGCCCGCGAGCTCCGCACCGTGCTGGGCCATTTCTCGACCGGCATCACCGTCGTCGGCTGCCGACGCGGGGATCGGGTGTACGGCGCCACGGTGAACTCCTTCACCGCCGTCTCGCTGGATCCGCCCCTGGTGCTGGTCGCGCTGGACCGGGCCAGCCGCGCGGGCCGACATCTCGGCGAGGGCGACTACGTGATCAATATTCTGTCCGAACATCAGCGCGACCTCGCCCTGCACTTCGCCGGACGACCGATGCGCGGACCGATCCCCTGGTCGGACGGCGACGGCCCGACGCTGGCGGACACCCTCGGCCACCTCGTGTGCGAACCGTGGCGCAGCTACGACGGCGGCGATCATCTGCTGCACGTGGGGCGGGTCCGCGAGTTCGAGGTGCGGGGCGGCCTCCCGCTGCTGTTCTACCGCAGCGGATTTCATCGCCTCCGGCCCGCGTCGACGGCGATGCCGTGGCACGGCTCGCTGGACGGTCCCGCCAATGTGCTGCACATCGAGCCGGTGCTGCCGGCGACGACAGGAAGTGTGACATGACCACAACAGAACGCGATTCCGCCGACCGGGCGGACGATCCGATGCCGCGAACCCGGCCGCTGACCGGGGCCGAGTACATCGACAGCCTGCGCGACGGCCGCGAGGTGTGGGCGTACGGGGAGCGAATCACCGACGTGACAACGCATTCCGCCTTCGCCAACACGATCCGCATGACCGCCCGGCTCTACGACGCATTGCACGATCCGAACCGGCGCACCGAGCTCACCGTGCCCACCGACACCGGCAGCGGGGGCCGCACCCACCCGTTCTTCCGTGCGCCGCACAGCATCTCGGATCTGCGGCGCGATCGCGACGCGATCGCCGCGTGGGCCCGGATGAGCTACGGCTGGATGGGCCGCAGTCCCGACTACAAGGCGAGCTTCCTCGGCACGCTGGGCGCGGACCCCGACTTCTACGGGCAGTTCGCGCCGAACGCCCGCCGCTGGTACGCCGAGTCGCAGGAGAAGGTCCTGTACTGGAACCATGCCGTGATCAACCCGCCGGTCGACCGCGATCAGGCGCCCGACGAGGTGGGCGATGTGTTCGTGCATGTCGAGCAGGAGCGCGACGACGGGTTGGTGGTCAGCGGCGCCAAGGTCGTCGCCACCGGTTCGGCGATCACGCACTACAACTTCATCGCCCACTACGGGCTGCCGGTCCGCAAGCGCGAGTTCGCGCTGGTGTGCACCCTGCCGATGGATTCGCCGGGGTTGAAACTCATCTGCCGACCGTCGTATTCGGCGATGGCCGATGCGATGGGCAGCCCGTTCGACTATCCGCTGTCCAGCCGGCTCGACGAGAACGACACCATCTTCGTGCTGGACCGGGTGAAGGTGCCGTGGGAGAACGTCTTCATCTACGGCGACACCGAGAAGGCCGGTACCTTCCTCAACAACAGCGGATTCATTCACCGGTTCACCTTCCACGGGGTGACCCGGCTGGCCGTCAAGTTGGATTTCCTGGCGGGGCTGCTGCTCAAGGGGGTGGAGGTGACGGGGACCAAGGATTTCCGCGGCATCCAGACCCGGGTCGGCGAGGTGCTGTGCTGGCGAAACCTGTTCTGGGCGATCAGCGATGCCATGGTGTGTCACCCGGTGCCGTGGCACGATGGCGCACTGCTGCCCAACCTGGACTACGGCCTGGCCTACCGGTGGTTCATGACCATCGGGTATCCGCGGGTGCGCGAGATCATCCACCAGGATCTCGGCAGCGCCCTGATCTACCTCAACTCGCACGCTCGCGATTTCCGGGAACCGGCGCTGCGCCCGTACCTCGACCGGTATGTGCGCGGATCCAACGGTTACGACGCCGTGGAGCGGGTGAAGCTGATGAAGCTGATCTGGGACTCGGTGGGCACCGAATTCGCCGGACGCCACGAGCTGTACGAGCGGAACTACTCCGGCAACCACGAGAACGTCCGGGTCGAAGTCCTGCTGGCCCAGCAGAATTCGGGTCAGGTGGACGGCTACAAGGGTTTCGCGGAGCAGTGCATGGCCGAATACGACCTGGACGGCTGGACCGTCTCGGACCTGATCGGCCCGAACGGTTCCCGGCGGGGGTGAGGACGAATTGTCAGTCGACTGCGTGCATCACATCACGCTCCGCTGCCGCGACGTGGCCAGAACCAGGCACTTCTACGCGGAGGTGCTGGGCCTGGTGACCGACCAGCCGACGGCGGATTCGGCGCTGTACCGGGTATTCGTCGGCGAGACCGCGATCCTGCTGCGCCCGCCCCTGCAGGGAACCGAATCGGGCGATCGGTTCAGCGAATACCGCATCGGCATGGACCATCTCGCCCTGCGGGTGTCCGAACGGCAGGAACTGACCGGCATCGTGGAGCGGCTGGCGGCGGCGGGAGTACCGACGTCGGGCATTCAGCGCCATCCGTGGCGCCCGGCCGAATTCGTCTGTTTCCGCGACCCGGACAATGTGCAGCTCGAGTACTATCTCGATCTGCCCGGCGAGAGTTGGCCCTCGCCTGCTACTCCCGCACCGCCGTGAGCGCATACAGCAGTGGCACACGGACATCGGTGGGTGGCAGCTTCCACCATCCGCTCTGCTCGTCGCGAACCATGCGCTTCCAGCGGGGCCAGGGCAGGAGCTCGGTTTCGCGGAGGCGAGTGATGGTCAGGCCCGCCCCGACCAGGGCGGTGACCACCTCGCCGATGCCGTGTGCCCATTCGTATCCCCGGGCCGCGTCGGGCGGGAGCGCGGGGCCGTCGGTGTAGGTGTGGGTGCCGTCGTGCTCGATGGGGCCGCGGCCCTCGAGATAGTCGTGGCGCAGCACCAGGTCCGGCTCGTCCGGGCCGGGTTTCGGGCCCAAAGCCGTCAGCAGCGGGTGGAATTCGACGACGTACACCCGGCCGCCGGGGCGGAGCAGGGCCGCGACCACCGCGGCCCAGCGGGGCAGATCCGGCAGGTAGCACAGCGACCCCTTGCCGGTGTACACGATGTCGAATCGGCGGGCGCCCAGGGCCGTCACCGCGTCGTACACGTCGGCCCGGACGTAGTCGACCGCGGCACCGTGCCGGTCGGCGATGCGGCGGGCCTGCTCGACGGCCCGCTCGGAGAAGTCCAGGCCGACCGCGCGGGCGCCGCGGCGCGCGAACGCGATCGTCTCGGTGCCGAGATGGCATTGCAGGTGCGCCAGGTCGCGGTCGGCCAGCGATCCCAGATCGTCCCATTCGAAGGGCGCGAACCACCACTCCGCGGGCGCGTCGTAGAACCGCGACACGGCGTGGATCGGGGTGCGCGCATCCCAGTTGCGTTCGTTGGCGCGCATGAGTGCGATCGTTTCCTGGTCGAACTCGCTGTCCATGCGGGTGGCTCCTTCACCGTTGTCGTAGTGTCAGAACTGAATTGCAGTCCTGACAAAGGGTGGCGATGGCTGACGCACCGAGCGAGGAGCAGACCGACGGTCAACTGCTGCGCGGTCTACGGGAACGCTCGGGTCTGTCGCTGGCGCAGCTGGCCGAGGCCGCGCACTACGACAAGGGCTACCTGTCGCGGTTGGAGAACGATCGGCAGCCGCTGTCGGAGGCGGTGGCGCAGGCGTGCGACCGGGTGCTGAAAACCGGTGGCGCGCTGACGGCCCGGGCGAAGGCCACCGCCGCCCGCGTCGCCCGCCGCGACGCCCTGCCGGTGGCCCAGCTCCCCGCCGCGCCGTCGGCGCTGGTGGGCCGCGCCGCACAGCTGACGCGTGTGATCGAGCTGCTGACCGTCCACGATCGCGAATCGGGTTCGGTGCCGGTGGTGTGTGTCGACGGGCCGCCGGGGGTGGGCAAGACCGCGCTGGCACTGACCTGTGCGCACCGGATCGCGGGCACCTTCCGCGGTGGAGCGCTGTTCGCGGATCTGCGCGGATACGGCGGCGTCGGCCCGGCCAACCCCGCCGAGGTCCTCGACGGATTCCTGCGCGCCCTGGGTGTGCACCCGAACCGCATTCCGTCCGGCCTCGACGAGCGGTCCGGATTGTTCCGCTCGGCCGTGCACGGCCGGAAAATCCTGATCGTGCTGGACAATGCGGGAGACAGTCGGCAGGTGCGGCCGCTGCTGCCGGGGTCGGCCGACTGCGCGGTGCTGGTGACCAGCAGGCAGCGGCTGACCGGATTGCTGGTTGCCTCGTCATCGGCGGCCGCCGTGACGGTGAGCCCGCTGGGCCCCGACGACGCCCGCGTGCTGCTGCGCCAGGTGATCGGCGGGCGCGCCGCGGCCGAACCCGCCGCCGTCGCCACCGTCGCCCGCCGGTGCGCGTACCTGCCGCTGGCATTGCGCATCGCCGCCGTCCGGATGGCGACCTATCCGCATCGCACCATCGCCGATCTGGCCGACGACCTCGCCGTCGAGCACGAGCGGCTGGACGTGCTCAGCGCCGCCGAGCCGGAGGTGCGGGGCGTGTTCTCCTGGTCGTATCAGGCGCTGCCCGCGCACGCGGCCCGGATGTTCCGGCTGCTGGGCGTGCATCCGGGCACCACGTTCGGGACCGGCGCCGCCGCGGCGCTGGCCGGGCTCACCGAATCGGTGGCCAAGCGCGAGCTGGACACCCTGGTCACGGCGCACCTGGTCGAGGAGACCGGCCGCAACCGGTACCGCCTGCACGATCTGCTGCGGGTGTACGCGGCCGAGCTGATGCGCGCGGAGGACTCCGGCGCCGACTACGCGGCGGCGGTGCGGCGGCTGGTGGACTGGTATCTGGCCAGCGTGGACGCCGCCATGAAAACCATTGCCCCGCAACGCCCCCGCATCGAGTTGACCCCGCCGGTCGAGGGCGTGAACCCGGCGCGTTTCGACGGCGACTACGACCGCGCCATGCGCTGGTGCGATACGGAGCTGTCGTCGATGGTGGGCGTGACCCGGCTGGCCGCCGATCACCGCCTGTACGACCAGGCGTGGCAGCTGCCGGTGCGGGCGATCTACTACTTCCTGTTCCGCTGCCCGTGGGACGAGTGGATCGCCATGCACGAGATCGGGATCGAGGCGGCGCGGGCCGGGGACAGCACCTACGGCTACGGCGTGTGCTCGAGCAATCTCGCCGAGGCCCACCGCCGCCGCGGCGAATGGGATATCGCGGAACGGCTGTTCCAGGAGGCGCTGGCGGTGTGCCCCGAACAATACGACCGCGGCTGGGCGCTGGCGGGCCTGGCGTTCACCCAGTTCGACCTCGGCAACTATCCGACCGCGGCGGAATACCTGCATCGGATGAACGACGTGTTCGCCGAGATCGACGTGGTGTACGGAGTGGCAACGGCCTGTGCGCATCTCGGCGACGTCTACCGCGAACTCGGCGACCTCGACCGAGCCTGGTACTACGGCCGCCGCGGCTGCGACCTGTTCGTCTCGATGAACGACCGCCAGGGCCAGGGCTACGCGCTGCCGAGACTGGCCCGCACCGCGCGGCGGCGCGGCGACCACGCGGCGGCGCTGGCGCTGTGCGCGGAAGCCGAGGCGGCCAGCCACGAGACCGGCGACCGCTGGGGCGAGGCCGACGCCCTGGAGGTCCGCGGCCTGATCCTGCGGGAGACCGGCGACGAGCGGGCCGCCGTCGATGCCCTGACCCGCGCGCTGGAGATCTTCGAGGGCCTCGACGACCGCCGCGCGACCCGGCTCCGCGCACATCTGCGGCGCGCGGACAACCCGTAGCGATCGAGGCGGGACACCCATGATCGCGACGCTACAACGTCGCGCCACCGCCGGTGCCTACCTGCACCTTCCGGGGAGTTGCCAACCGGATAGGCAACCGCAGACGCCTGTTCCCCACCGATAGCCGTCCCCGATAGTGGATGGTGAGCAACCGAACACAGTGATAGATCGACACCCGGATTTCCACGTGGTGCACCGACTCGCAGTGAGGGGACGAGTCGGCATATCACTCGGAATTCCAGGCAGACACCAAGGGCCACGCCGGGACCGAAGCCCCTGACGTGGCCCTGTCGCGGTTACCCGTCAGTCGAGGAAGTGCTCGAGCTCCGCCGTGACGAACCGGGCGCTGGATACCATCGCCGTCTTCGACGGCGCCGACTATCCGGTCGGTGTGCTGCCGCTGCGCAATTATTGACCGGCACACCGCAATCTCGGGTATGGAGGCTGGAATGACCCGATTCTACGGTTCATGTCGTGGCTGATATTTCTGCGGGCGAGACGCTCGGCCCCGAGCGCTTCGCCATTCGTATCGACGATCGGGACCTCGCCGATCTGCGTGCCCGGCTGGATCGAGTGCGGCTGCCCGAACCCGAGACCGTGCCGGACCAGACCCAGGGAATCGGACTGGAGCGATTGACGGCGCTGCTGGAGGCTTGGCGGGAGCACGACTGGGATATCTGGCAGGAGCGGTGGAATGCCATTCCCCACTATCGGGTGGTGCTCGACGGTCTGGGGATCGCGTTCTGGCACGTGCGCTCCCCCGAGCCGAATGCGCTGCCGCTCTTGCTGACGCACGGCTGGCCCGGTTCGGTCCTCGAGTTCGAGGACATCATCGGGCCGCTGAGCGACCCGGTCGCGCACGGGGGTTCCGCGCGCGATGCTTTCCACCTGGTGATACCGGCGCTGCCGGGATTCGGGTTCAGCGACCGGCCGCGGGAGCGGGGCTGGGATCCCGGCCGTACCGCGCGGGCGTGGGCGGAGTTGATGACCGTGCTCGGCTATCCGCGTTTCGGCGCGCACGGCGGGGACTGGGGCGCGTTCGTGAGCACCGAACTCGCGCGCATTGCGCCCGAGCGGGTCGCGGGTCTGCACCTGACGATGCCGGTGGCCTCCCCGCTGCCGGAGGACCTGGTCGCGCCAACCCCTGCCGAACAACGCATCCTCGACCGGCGCACCCTGCACATGACCGACGGCTACGGCTTCGGGATGCAAATGAGCACGCGCCCACAGACCGTGGGCTACTCGCTGCTCGATTCCCCCGCCGGGCTGGCCGCATGGCTCGGGGAGAAGTTCGCCGCCTACGCCGATACCCGGCCCGAATACGGTGGCGGCGTGAGCATTTCGCAACAGATCGACACCATCGCGCTGTATTGGCTGACCGGCACCGGCGCCTCCTCGTCCCGGTGGTACTGGGAGGCGATGCGCTGGGTGCCGCGCGGCGCGGAGGCCGAAAACGCGCAACCGATAACCACTCCCACCGCCTGCTCGATATTCCCGGCCGATCCCTGGCCGACCGCCCGCCGCTGGGCCGAGCGCCGCTACCGCGATCTGCGGCCCTGGCACGAACTGGACCGCGGTGGCCACTTCCCCGGCCTCGAACAGCCGCACCTGCTGGTTCCCGAGATCCGAGAAGCGTTCCGGCACACGCGGAAACCGTAGCGTTGTCCCCGTCAAGAATTGCGGTACGCGGAGGGACGCGCCCCGGTGTGCCGCAGGAACGCGGTCGACAGCGGGGCGGGCCCGGCGAAGCCACACCGCACCGCGATCTGGGCGATCGTCAGATCGGTCTCGCGCAACAGCCGTTTCGCCTCGTCGATCCGCAACCGGGTCAGGTACCGGTACGGCGTCACCCCGGTCGCCTCCTTGAAGACCCTGACCAGGTGGTAGACGCTCAGGTGCACCTCGTCGGCGAGATCGGCCAGGGTGATGGGCTCGGCGAGCCGCGCGCGCATCACCGTCACAACCGCACGAACGCGCGCGTTCTCCCGCCTCGGCGGCGTCCCGGCGGACAGCCGGGTATGGCGGGTGAGCAGGTGCACGGTCAGCAACGCCGCCGCGGACTCGGCATACAGATCATCGACCGCGCCCGCGCCACCGACGGCCCGGATGATCTCCTCGACCAGCGGATCCCCCGCCGTCACCGACGCGGCCACGGCATCGAAATCCACCGCGCCACCGCCGAGCCGGGCCGCCGTCGAATCGACCGTGTCCCGGGGAATGTGCACCTGCACGCTGCGCAGCACCCCGTCCGCCCGATAGCGCCGCAGGGCAGGCCGATCCGGAGCCAACAGCTCGAGGCGCCCCGGCGCCCACCGGGTACGCCCCCACCGGCCACCGCTGCGCGTCTCCAGCACGGCACGTCCACCGACCGGCAGCACCAGGTGCAGATCCGCCGTACCCGGCAGTTCCATGTCCTCGACCATGGGGACGTGCTCGAACCGCTGCACGAGCAGGGACCGCCAGCCCGCATCCTGCCAACTGCAAAACGTCCGCCGGACATAGCGTTCCATCTCGAACCCGACGTACGG
Organism: Nocardia terpenica; assembly: GCF_013186535.1. NCBI lineage: Bacteria > Bacillati > Actinomycetota > Actinomycetes > Mycobacteriales > Nocardiaceae > Nocardia > Nocardia terpenica. Next base: position 811,686 of record NZ_JABMCZ010000001.1, on the reverse strand, counting down.
CTGGAGATCCAAACGCGTGGAGTCGAACACCATGAGATCAAAGCTATCGACAACAGGAGACCCGATGACGAGCAAGCCGGGCCGAGGGCTCGACGCCGAGGGCGTGTTCCTCTACGGGGTCGACGAGGCGGGCAAAATAGTCGCCGTACGCGCCTTCTGGGAGATCGAGCGCACCATGCGAACCCTCACGCTTCCCGAATAAGATCCGCGCACTTCTCCGCCATGGCCATGACCGTGATATTCGGGTTCACGGCAGGCAGTTTCGGCATGGCGGAGGCATCGACCACGCGCAGCCGTCGCACCCCCTTCACCCGCAGCTCCGGGTCCAGCACCGCCATGGGATCGTCGGCCGCGCCCATCCGGGCGGTGGCCGCGGGGTGGTAGACGGTGTTGTGGGTGGCCCGGATGTAGTCCAGCAGTTCGTCATCGGTCACCGCCTCGGGGCCGGGGGCCAGTTCCCTGGCGATCCACTCCCGGAGCGGCGCCTGTTCGGCGATCCTGCGGGCCAACCGAACTCCGGCGAGCATCACCCGTTCGTCGTGGCCCTCCGGGTCGGTGAAATACCGCGGGTCGACCCGGGGCCGGTCCCGGAAATCGCGGCTGCGCAGCCGGACGGTGCCACGCGAGCGGCCCTGGGTCACATTGGGGGTGAGGCAGAATCCGTTGTCGGTGGTCGGGTAGCCGTGGCGCAGCGTATTCATGTCGAACGGGACGCTGCCGTAGTGCATCATCAGGTCCGGGAGCCGCAGCGCGTCGTCGGTCGTGGCGAACAGCCCGATCTCCCACCACTGCGTGGAGGTGGTCACCATGGGCCGCGCGGCCTCCCAGAACACCAGCCCCTCGACGTGATCGTCGAGGTTGGCGCCGACCCCGGGCGCATCCACCCGCACCGGCACACCGATCTCGCGCAGGTGCTCCGCGGGCCCGATTCCGGAGAGCATCAACAACTTCGGGGTGTCGATCGCTCCCGCGGTCACGATCACCTCGCGGCGCGCGGTGGCGGTGTCGTAGCCGGTGAGGTCGGGGCGCTGGTATCGCACGCCGGTGGCGCCCCCGGCCTCGTCGAACAGCACTTCGCTGACCCAGCATCCGGTGCGCACCTCGAGATTCGGCCGCGAGCCCAGGATCGGGTGCAGATACGCGTGGGAGGACGACATTCTCGTGTTGTCCTCGTCCGCGTTGATCTGGAACCATCCGGCGCCGTTGCGAATCGTTGTGCCCCGGTTGAATTCGACCGTGGGCAGCCCGGCCAGCGCCGCGGCCTCCAGCACCGCGACACCGCAGGGATCGTTCGGCGGGACATCGCGCAGCCGCACCGGGCCGCTGCGACCGTGCTGATCCCCCGGGGCGCTGTTGTTCTCCAGGCGGGTCACATACGGCAGCACCTCGGCCGCGCTCCAGCCCTTCGCCCCCATGGCCGCCCACTCGTCCAGCCCCTCGGCGGGCGGCCAGAACGCGATACACGAGTTGTGCGAGGAACATCCGCCGAGCACCTTCGCCCGGGCGTGCCGCATGAAGCTGTTGCCGCGCTCCTGCGGTTCGACCGGATAGTCCCAGTCGTAGCCCGAATCGAGCAGGTGCATCCACCGGTCCAGCCGCAGGATATTCTCGTCACCCACATCCGACGGCCCCGCCTCCAGCAGGCACACCGTCACGTCCGGATCCTCGCTCAGCCGCGCGGCGAGCACGCACCCGGCCGAACCGCCGCCGGCGATCACGTAATCGAAAGTATTGTCAGACATCGTTTTTCACCTCCGTGTCAGCGGCCACGTGCGAAGCCAGCGTGCCGATGTTGCGCCTGCCCCGCAGCAGGTACCACAGCAGCCCGACGCCGAGGATCAGGCCGATGTAGACGAATGCGCCCCAGGTGTCGTACCAGGGCGTGCCGTAGACCGCGGTGCGCGGCCAGGCCAGGTTCAGCGCCATCCCGACGCCCCACACCACCGCGACGATATTCACCGGCAGCCCCCACCTGCCCATGGTGAAGTAGCCGCCCGCCGCCAGTTCCCGTGGCGGCCACCGACCTTGCAGCCGCTCGCGCAGCATCGGCCCGGTCACCATCAGATACGCCAGGTAGATCATGATGATCGCGATGGAGGTCAGCACCGTGAAGATCTTCGGCTGGCCGATATTGATCACCAGGATCAGAGCGGACAGCACGCCGATCAGCACGGCCGGTACCACCGGCGTCTGTGTCCTGCTGTGCACCCGAGCCAGCTTCTCGCCGAACGGCAGCGCGTTGTCGCGGGCCATCGCGAAGGCCAGCCGGATCGCGGCGGTGTGCACGGCCAGCGCGCACACCGTCACCGCCACCACGATGCAGCACAGGAAGATCGTGCCCAGCGGGCCCCACATCACCTGCTTCACGATGTATTGCAGGCCGCCGCCGTTGGCGCCGATGTTCGGATCCGACAGGTCGGGCGCCGCCATCACGCCGAAAACCAGGATGGCGCCCCCGATGACGAAGGACGCGAGCAGCGCCCGCAGGATGGCCCTGGGCGCCGTGCGCCGCGGCTGCACCGTCTCCTCGCCCAGCGAACTCGCGGTGTCGAAGCCGTACATCACGTAGCCGGAGGCGAGCGAGGCCACCAGGAACGCGCCCAGGTAACCGCCCGTCTCACCGGCGCCGTAGCCGTGCGTGGAGAAGAACACCTGCGGGCCGCGAGTCGCGTTGGCCGCCAACAGGATCGCGATCAGTACCGCGGCGATCAACTCGATGAACACCCCGGCGCTGTTGATCATCGCCATCAGCCGCACGCCGAAGGCGTTCACCAGGGTGGTGAAGACGATCAGTACGGTGCCCAGCAGCACCGCATTGGCGGCGAAATCGTGTCGCCCGCTGCCGTCACCGATCAGCTGGAACCCGCGCCACAGCCGGGGCAGGTTCAGCTGCAACGCCAGCACCACCGCCGACAGCGTCACGACGGACGCCGTGAGCATCAGCCAGCCCGACGACCACCCGACGATCCTGCTGCCCAGCGCCTTCGACCAGTTGTAGACCGAACCGGCCACCGGGTATCGCGCGGACAGCTCCATGAAGCACAGCGCCACCGCCAGCTGCCCGACGAATACCAGGGGCCACGACCACAGGTACGCCGGACCCGCGGTGCCGAACCCGAAATAGAACAGCTGGAATGTGCCGGTGAGGATCGAGATGTAACTGACACCGGCGGCGAAGCTGGCGAACTTCCCGATACTTCGATCGAGTGTTTCGCGATAACCGAAGTCCGCCAACCCGTTGGAGTCGGACCCCCGGGGTGGTTGCGTGACTGTCATGACGTTGCAATGCCTTTCGCGGTACGGGCCCGTCCGGGCCGAACGTGAAGTGCTCGTCTAGACGCCCTTGAACCACCCCGCAGGCTTCGGTGCCGTGTTGTGCCAGATGTGTTTGAGCTCTTGATATTCCGCGAGCCCCGTGGCGCCGAGCTCCCGGCCGTTCCCGGATTTCTTGAACCCGCCCCATTCCGCGGCGGCGGTGTAATAACCGAAGTCGTTGAGCCACACCGTGCCGTGCCGGAGCGCGCGCACCATGCGCTCGCCGCGCGCCGCGTCGGAGGTGCGGACCCCGGCCGACAGACCGTACTCGGTGTCGTTGCCGAGCCGGATCGCCTCGTCCTCGGTGCTGAACCGCTCCACCGTCAGGATCGGGCCGAAGGTCTCCTCCTGGACGATCCGCATCGACCGGTCACAGCGGTCGAAGATGGTCGGCAGGTAGAAACTTCCCGCCGCCAGCGCCGGATCGCTGGGCCGGGCGCCCCCGGTCACCAGCGTGGCGCCCTCCGAAATACCCAGCGCGACATAGTCTTCCACCTTCGCCCGGTGCTCCTGGGAGACCAGCGGCCCGGTCTCGCTCGCCGGGTCCAGGCCCGGGCCGACCCGGATCCGCTCGGCGCGGCGCGCCAGTTCGGCAACGAAATCGTCGGCGATGGACTCCTCGACGATGAGTCGCGTTCCGGCGGAACACACCTGCCCGGAGTGCAGGAATACGCCCGTGAGCACCTGGTCCACGGAGCTGTCCCAGTCGGCGTCGGCGAACACGATATGCGGATTCTTGCCGCCGAGCTCCATGGCGACCTTGGTCACGTGCTCGGCCGCCACCCGGGCGATGGTCCGCCCGGTCGCCAGCCCGCCGGTGAAGGAGATGAAATCGACGTCCGGGTTCGCGGTCAGGGCCTCGCCGAGCACCGCTCCGCTGCCCTGCACCAGATTCAGCACCCCGGCGGGCACGCCCGCCTCGACCGCCAAGCGCGCGAACGCGATGGTGGTCAGCGGGGTGACCTCGCTCGGCTTGGCCACCATGGTGCACCCGGCGGCCAGCGCGGGCGCCACCTTCCAGGACATCTGCAGCAGTGGGTAATTCCACGGCGCGATCAGCACGCACACGCCGATCGGCTCGCGCACCACCCGGCTGAGCACCGCCGGATCGCCCACATCGATCAGCCGATCCGCCTGTGTGGCAACGAGTCCGGCGTAGTAGCGGAACACCGAGACGATATCGTCGATATCGATTCGGCTCTCCGCCAGCGTCTTTCCGGTGTCGAGGGTCTCGGTCCGGGCCAGTTCCTCCTTGTCCCGGACCAGCAGATCCGCGATCCGCAGCAGCAGCGCCGACCGTTCGGCGACCGGCGTCGCGGCCCAGGCCCCGTCGTCGAAGGCCGCACGCGCCGCGGCGACGGCCCGGCGCGCGTCCTCCGGTGTCGCCTCGTCCACGGTCGCCACGACGGAGCCGTCCGCCGGATTGACGATCCGGCGGATGCCGCCGTCCGACGCGTGCTCCCATACGCCGCCGATGAGTAGGTCCGGGTCTGCGTTCATTGCACCTCTTCCAGACGATCAAGGGCCCGTTCGTGGAACTCCGCGATGTGATGTCCGACCGGCACCCCTGGTGGAAGACAACGTGGCACCGTGTGCCAGCACACTCCCTGAAGTTCTCAACGATTAGCTTCCAGTTCGCTGAAACAGGGTAGACCACGTGGTCTCACACAGCGAATCACCTCCTCGTCGAGGAAGCTTCGCCAAATCCCGAATTCATGTCGAAGGGGCAGGCCCGGAATATGTTCCCGACCTGCCCCTTGCAGGGTGAGCGACGGGACTCGAACCCGCGACAGCCAGGATCACAACCTGGTGCTCTACCAACTGAACTACGCTCACCATCGCCGGTAAGTTCCGGCGCGCTAGATCGTAACGCGAACCCTTGTTCAGAACCTAATCGGCGCCCTCACCTGGGGTATCGGTGCTGTTCGGGGGCTCGGTGAGCGCGGCGGCGACGGCGGCGATCTCGGCGGTGGAGGGGCCGGGGGCGGCGACGAAGGCGGTGCGGCGGTAGTAGCGGAGTTCGCGGATCGACTCGCGGATGTCGCTGAGCGCGCGGTGGGACAGACCCTTCTCGGGCTGACCGAAGTAGATGCGGGGGTACCAGCGGCGGCACAGCTCCTTGATCGAGCTCACATCGATCATGCGGTAGTGCAGGTGGGCGTCGAGGGCGGGCATGTCGCGGGCCAGGAAGCCGCGATCGGTGGCTATCGAATTACCCGCCAGCGGGACCGTGCGCGGGGTCGGCACATACTGCTTGACGTAGTCGAGGACCTGCCGCTCGGCCTCGGCCATGGTGACGGTGGAGCGGCGCACCTCGTCGGTCAGCCCGGATTTCGCGTGCATCTCCTGAACCACCGGCGGCATCGCGGCGAGCGCGGCATCATCGGCATGAATGACGATGTCCACGCCTTCTCCCAGGACATTGAGGTCGCTGTCGGTGACGAGCGCCGCCACCTCGATCAGCTTGTCGCTGTCCAGCCGGAGGCCGGTCATCTCGCAATCCATCCACACCATGTATTTGTCGGACACTTGCGCAAGGGTAACGGGTGTGTCGGGCGTCATCACGGATGTCGCGCATTCGACCGGCCGACAGGGGGATATGGTTTTCGCAGATCCGCGCTTCGTGCAGGCGGTCGGCAATGTTGGCGAGCAGTTGGCAGGGCGGACGGAGGATCGGCAATGACTAGTCCCCAGGAAAAGGCGGCGGCGGCGCGTAAGGCGGCCGAGGCGGCGGCGCGTGCCGCGGCCGAAGCGGCGGCCGAGGCGGAGGCGGCCGAACGGGAAGCGGCGGAATCCGAGGCGAGCACCGCGAAATCCGAGGGCACGAAATCCGGCGCCGGGAAATCCGCGGACAATCCGGGTTCCGCGGTCGCGCAGGAGATCGCGGCCGGTTACGCCTTCGAGGGCGCGGCGCTCGAATTGGGCGCGGTAATGGTCGACGACACGGTGAATTCCACCGCGCGGGTACGGATTCCGCTGCGGACGATCAATCGGCACGGACTGGTCGCCGGGGCCACCGGCACCGGGAAGACGAAGACCCTGCAGGGCATCGCCGAACAGCTCTCCGCCGCGGGCGTTCCCGTGGTGCTGGCGGATGTGAAGGGCGACCTGTCGGGCCTCGCGCAACCCGGCCAGCCGAACGACAAACTGGCCGCCCGCGCCACCGAGGTGGGCGAATCCGATTGGGCGCCATCCGGTTTCCCCACCGAATTCGTCTCGCTGGGCACCGAGGGCATCGGCATCCCGATCCGCGCCACCATCACCTCGTTCGGCCCGGTGCTGCTCAGTAAGGTGCTGGGGCTCAACGAGACTCAGGAGTCGACCCTCGGGCTGATCTTCCACTGGGCCGACAAGCAGGGCCTGGCGCTGCTGGATCTGAAGGATCTGCGCGCGGTCATCGCGCACCTGACCAGCCCGGAGGGCAAGGAGGATCTCAAGGGCATCGGCGGCGTCTCCGCGGCCACGGCCGGGGTGATCCTGCGCGCGCTGGTCAATCTGGAGAGCGAGGGCGGGGACACGTTCTTCGGTGAGCCCGAACTGGATCCGAACGATCTGCTGCGCACGGCGGGCGGGCAGGGCGTGATCACCCTGTTCGAGCTGGGCGCGCAATCGTCGCGGCCGGTGCTGTTCTCCACCTTCCTCATGTGGGTGCTGGCCGACCTGTTCCAGACCCTGCCCGAGATCGGCGACGCCGACAAGCCCAAGCTGGTGTTCATCTTCGACGAGGCGCACCTGCTGTTCAACGACGCGTCCAAGGCATTCCTGGAGCAGGTCGAGCAGACGGTGAAGCTGATCCGCTCCAAGGGCGTCGGCGTGTTCTTCTGCACCCAGCTGCCCACGGATGTGCCGAATTCCGTTCTCTCCCAACTGGGTGCGCGCATCCAGCACGCCCTGCGCGCCTTCACCCCCGAGGACCAGAAGGCGCTGTCGAAGACGGTGCGCACCTACCCGAAGACCGCCGCCTACGACCTGGAGAAGGCGCTGACCTCGCTCGGCATCGGCGAGGCGGTCGTGACGGTGCTGTCGGAGAAGGGCGCCCCGACCCCGGTCGCCTGGACCCGCCTGCGGCCGCCGCGCTCGCTCATGGACACCATCGGCGAGGCGGCCATCCGCTCGCGCGCCCAGTCCAGCCCGCTCTCCGCCAAGTACGGGCAGACCATCGACCGCGAATCGGCCTACGAGATCCTCTCCGCGAAAGTCGCTGCGGCACAGCAGCAGCCGGACCAGGCGCCCGCGCCCGGCAAGTCCGCCCCGCCCGAACCGGGCGCCGCCGAGCGCATCATGAACAATCCGGCGGTGAAGAGCTTCCTCCGCTCCGCCGCCACCGCCGCGGGGCGCGAGATCAGCCGCAGCATCTTCGGCACCCGCAAACGGTAGCCCCCCGCCGCCATTCCGGCCCGCTCCCCAACCGTCATTCCGGCACGCGCTCCCCGACCGTCATTCCGGCACACTCCCCAACCGTGATTCCGGCACGCTTTTGGCCGGAATCATTCGCACACGAACGAGACCCACATCACTCCGGCTATTGAAAATTGTCCGGTTTCAGTGCTACACATGTGGCATAGATCGCAACATATGTTGCATTATATGCAACGGACATCATGGGGTTCGAAGAGTTGATGCCACACCGCTTATCCCGTTCGAGGGCCCGCCTGTGCGGACTGGTCGTCGGCGTCGCCGTATCGCTGCTGGTGGGATGCGCTCCGGTGCATTCGAATCCGGCGGGCGCGGGCGCCGACGAGCGGACCGGAACCGTCCGGGTGTGGTTGTTCGACGAGGCCAACCGCGCTCCGAAGGAGGCGGTGGTGAACGAGGCCATCGCGGAATTCACCGCGACCCGCCCGGACGTGCAGGTCGATGTGCAGTGGGTGCCGGTGGCGGGCCGGGCGGACAAGTTCGCCGGGGCCTTCAACGATCCCGCCAACGCGCCCGACGTCGCCGAATACGGCAACACCGACCTCGCCGGGTACGCGGTGACCGGGGCCTTCGCCGATCTCGGCGCGGACGTTGCGGCCTGGCCCGACGGCGCCGACCTGATCCCCTCGGTCCTGGACACCGCGAAATCCGGCGGCAAAATCTACGGATTACCGTGGTACACCGGCATTCGCGCGCTGTACTACCGCACCGACATCTTCACCGACCTGCATCTGCGCCCGCCCGCCACGCTCGACGAACTGGCCGAGACCGCCCGTCGCATCCGGGCCGCGAAGCCCGACATGTACGGAATCGCGGTGGGCGGCAAGTACACCTACGCCCTACTGCCGTTCCTGTGGGCCTACGGCGGCGAACTGGCCGACTACGACGGCACCATGTGGAACGCCGCGATCGACTCCGCGGCCGCCCGCGCGGGAATCGCCCGCTATACCGGCCTGATTCACGACGACATCTGCCCGCCCGCGCAGTGCGCCGGATTCACCGGCACCCAGAGCGTGCAGGCGTTCGCGGGCGGGAAGGCCGCGATGACCATCGGCGGCGACTTCAACCGCAAGGCCGTGGATCAGGGTGCGGCGCAGGGAAAGTACGCGGTGGTCCCGCTGCCCGGCAGCCGACCCGGTTCGATCGCACCGGCTTTCGCGGGCGGCAACCTGCTCGGCGTGTTCCGGGCGAGCAAACATCGCAGTCTCGCACGCGAATTCGCCGAACTGCTCGCGAACGCGAAGTATCAGGAGAAGATGTACCGGGCGATGGGCAACCTGCCGACCCTGGCCGGGGTGCAGCGCACGCTGGCCGCCGCCGACCCGTCCCTGCGGCCGTTCGTCGAAACCCTCGCGGCCGGAACCAAATTCGTTCCGGTCACGCCCGCGTGGTCGAAGATCGACAGTCAGAACATCCTGCCGACCGCGGTGCAGCAGATCGCCACCGGCGCGAAATCCTCCGACGCCGCGCTGGGTGCGGCGGCCGCGCAGATGAACAAGGCATTCAGGTAGGCGCACATGGCACTTCGACAACCACCGGCCGGCGCCGCGCGACCGCGCCGGATCGGCCGCGACACCCTCACCGCCTGGCTGTATTTCGCGCCCGCGGGGCTGCTGCTCGCGGCCGTCCTGGCCTACCCGATCTACCAGATCGTGCTGATCTCCTTCTACGACTACGGCCAGGCCCAGGCGGCGGGCGTCGAGCCGCTGCACTTCCTCGGCCTCGGCAACTATCGAGAATTGCTGTCGGACAGCCAGTTCTGGACGGTGCTGGCCAATACCTTCGGGTTCGGCGCGGCCTGCGTGCTCGGTTCGCTGGTGGTGGGCACCGGGCTGGCGGTCCTGGCCGCCCGGGTGCGGTCGCTGCCCCGCACGCTGCTGTTCCTGGCGGCGCTGGGCGCGTGGTCGACCCCGGCCGTGGCCGGTTCCTACGTGTGGCTGTTCCTGTTCGACACCGATTTCGGGGTGGTGAACGAGGCGCTGGCGGGTCTCGGCTTCGGCTCGATGCGCGGCCACTCCTGGACCTACGGCACCCTCAGCGCCTTCGGAGTCGTTGCCGCCCAGGTGATCTGGTGTTCGTTCCCGTTCGTCATGGTGACGATGTACGCGGGCATCCGGGCCATACCGAAGGAGGTGCTGGAGGCGGCCGCGCTGGACGGCGCCTCCGCGTGGCACACGGTGCGCTCGGTGATCCTGCCGATGCTGCGGCCGCTGCTGCTGATCGCCACGGTGCAGTCGATCATCTGGGATTTCAAGGTGTTCACCCAGATCTATGTCATGACCAACGGCGGCGGTGTCGCCGGGCGGAATCTGGTGCTCAATGTCTACGCCTATCAGAAGGCGTTCGCCGGGCAGGAATACGGGCTCGGCGCCGCGATCGGCGTCCTGATGACGCTGCTGTTGTTGTCGATCACCGGACTCTACGTCCGATTCCAGCGCCGGAGCACAGCATGGGAGTGACATCGCCCCGCCGCAGGGGGTCTCGCCTCGCCGCCGAGGCGGTGACGGTCGTGATCGCGGGATTGGTTGCCTTCCCGCTGTATTGGATGGTGCTGTCGGCGCTCAAACCCGCCGGTGAGATCCAGTCGGCGCATCCGCGACCGTGGACCCTCGCGCCCAGCTGGGACAGTTTCCAGCGGGTGTTGTCGCTGAACGGTTTCGGCCGGTACTTCGCCAACAGCCTGCTGGTCGCGGTCGTGGTGGTGGCGCTGTCGCTGCTGCTGTCGTTCCTGTCGGCGGTGGCGCTGACCCGGTTCCGGTTCCGCGGCCGGGCGGTGCTGCTGGTGATGATCCTGGTGGCGCAGATGGTTCCGGTCGAGGCGCTCACCATTCCGCTGTTCTTCCTCATGCGCTCGATGGGCGGCGCCGTCCCGGCGCTCAGGCTCAACGAGCTGGGCTCGATCATGCTGGTGGACCTGGCCTTCAGCCTGCCGCTGACGATCTGGCTGCTGCGCGGATTCGTCGCCGCGGTGCCGGTCGAGCTGGAGGAGGCCGCGAAACTGGATGGGGCGAGCCGGATCCGGTTCACCTGGCAGATCCTGCTGCCGCTGGTCGGGCCGGGCTTGGTGTCGGTGAGCGTGCTGGCATTCATCCACGCCTGGAACGACTTCCTGTTCGCCAAGACGTTCATCATCTCCAAGACCGAGAATCAGACGCTGCCGCAGGCGATTCTGGTCTACTTCACCCCCGACGACACCGACTGGGGCGCGGTAATGGCGTCCTCCACCCTGATGACCATCCCGGCACTGGTGCTGTTCCTGGTAATGCAGCGCAAGCTGGTGTCCGGCCTCGACGGCGCCGTAAAGGGCTGACCCATGCCACCATTCGACACCCTCCTCCCCCGCCCCGTCACCGCCATCCCCCACCCCGGCACCTGCCCCTGGCCCACCCCCATCCACGTGTATCCGGACCCGACCCTCCCGCCCGAGGGCTACCGCCTCACCATCACCCCCACCGCCATAACCCTGCACACCGCCGACCCCGCAGGCGAATCCCACGCCCACCAAACCCTCCGCCAACTCCTCGGCCCCAACACCTTCCGCGCCGCCCCAATCCACCCGACCACCCCTCCCCTCCACCATCCCGGCCCACCACCACCCACTGATCCCGGCGCACCACCACCCACTGATCCCGGCGCACCACCACCCACTGATCCCGGCGCACCACCACCCACTGATCCCGGCGCACCACCACCCACTGATCCCGGCGCACCACCACCCACTGATCCCGGCGCACCACCACCCACTGATCCCGGCGCACCACCACCCACTGATCCCGGCGCACCACCACCCAGTGATCCCGGCGCACCACCCCTCAGTCATCCCGGCACACCACCACCCAATGATCCCGGCATGCTTTTGGCCGGGATCCCCTGCGGAATAATCGAGGACTACCCCCGATTCCGTTGGCGCGGCTGCCTTCTCGACGTGGCACGCAACTTCCGCACCAAAGCCGAGGTACTCCGGTTCGTCGATCTGCTCGCGGCGCACAAGTTCAACGTGCTGCACCTGCATCTGACCGACGACCAGGGCTGGCGGATCGAGGTCCCGGAGTTTCCGCGGCTGACCGAAATCGGCTCGTGGCGAACGGGTTCCATGGTGGGGCGGCACGACGGCCCGGAACGTGACGGTAGGCCGCACGGCGGTTACTACACCACCGACGATCTGCGTGAGATCGTCGCCTATGCGGCCGAACGCGCGATCACGGTGGTGCCGGAGATCGATATCCCCGGCCATGCGCGGGCCGCGATCGCCGCGTACCCGGAGCTGGGGCCGGAATCCACCGAGCCGTGGGAGGTCTGGACCTCCTGGGGAATCAGCACCTCGCTCCTGGAGCCCGGCGACCGCGCGCGGGACTTCTTCCGCCGCGTCTTCGATCACGTGCTGACCGTGTTCCCGTCGGAGGTGATCTGCCTCGGCGGCGACGAAGTTCCCGGCGCCACAGTCGAACACGGCCGGTTCGTCGCCGACATGGCCCGCTATTTCGCCGACCGCGGCCGCCGCGCAATGGGCTGGGACGAGGTGCTCGACGCGGAATCGCTGCCGCCGATGGTGATCGGCGCGTGGCGCGACGAGGAGGTGGCCGCGCGCGCCCTCGACGCCGGGCACGAGGTGGTGCTGTGCCCGGAAACCCGGCTGTACCTTGATCATCGGCAGTCCGACCACCCCGACGAGCCGATTCCCGTCGGGTACCTGCGCACCCTCGAGGACGTCTACCGCTACCGGCCCTCGCCCGACGACCCGCGGGTGCTCGGCATCCAAGCACAGATATGGAGCGAGCACCTCGACACCGTCCGCCGGGTCGACTACGCGACCTTCCCGCGCCTGTGCGCCATCGCCGAAATCGCGTGGAGCCCACCGGAAACCGACTACGCCGAATTCCTGTCCCGGCTGCGCGAGCACCACCTGCCCCGTCTGGACGCACTCGGCGTGGAGTACCGCCCCCTGGACGGCCCGCATCCGTGGCAGACCCGGCCCGACGTGCCCCGCACGGCGCACCGGCCGCGCTGACTCAGCGGTTGTTGTCGGCGTTCCCGGCCTTCCACTCCGGCCACGGAATGTTCCAGTCGCCCAGGCCGTCCAGGCCCGACAGCGTGCCGCCCACCGTGTTCTTCACAATGGCGATATCTCCGCGCTTCGCATTGTCGTAGACCCACCGGGCATCGGCGGGGCTCAGATTCAGGCAGCCGTGGCTGGTGTCCACCGAGCCCTGCTGGCCCACCGACCACGGCGCCGAATGCATGAAGATGCCGCTGTAGGACATGCGCGTCGCCCAGTCGACCGGGGTGCGGTAGCCACCGGACGAACTGGATGGGACGCCAAAAGTGGTGGAGTCCATGATAATTCGGTCGAACCGGTCGCTGAGGATGTAGACGCCGTTGTCGGTGGGCGTGGAGTCCTTGCCCATCGAGGTGGGCATGCTGCGCAGGACCTGGCCGTTGCGCTCGACGGTCACCGTCTTGGTGTTGTCGTCGGCGGTGAAGATCGTGGCGTCACCGACGGTGAAACTTGCGTGAATGTCGTTGTCGCCGATCAGCCCCCGGCCCAGATCGCGGCCATAGGTGTTGACGTCCACGGTGATTCGGGTGCCGGGCGCCCAGAAGTTCTCCGGCCGCCACCGCACCTCGCGATTGGTGACCCAGTAGAACGCCCCCTCGACCGGCGGCACCGTCGTGATCCGGATCGCGTCCTGCACGGCGCGTCGATCCGCGATGTTCTCGTCGAACTGCACGGCCACCGGCTGACCGATCCCGACCACCTCGCCGTCGCCGGGCACCATCCAGGGATGGGTGCGCTCGAGCGGCGCGAGAGTGGTGAAGCTCAGCTCCGCCGACGCCACCCCGGCCAGACCGACGGCATCGGCCCGCAGCCGATACGTGCGGCCGAACCCGAGCTGCTCGCCCAGCCGCCAGGACCGCCCGTCGGGCGCGATCCGGCCCTGGACCGGGTCACCCTCCGGTGTGAGCAGCGTGACACCGGTCAACCGCCCGTCATCGACCCGCACCGCCAACGGCTCCCCCGGCGAGACACCGACCTGCCCATCCCTGACCGGAAGCACGAACTTCGGCCGCAACAACGCGACCACCGACTCCCCCCGAAGCGCCTCTCCCCCACCCGACCCCGCCCCACCACACCCCGCAACCACCGCGCCGACCAGGAAAAACACGGCAACCACCGCCGCCCGACGCCGACCAAGCCTCACGCCCATGCCAACCCCGCTCCCTGCATCGTGCGCGCCCACAACCCGCCGCGCCCGCCCGAGACCAAGCCCCGCCCATTCTGCCAGCCACCCCACCCCCAACCCCCGCAAACACGACAACAACACCCCCACACCACCCCTGAACAGCCGATTTCACTTTCCCCGCACAGTCCTGTTATGGTTTTCCCCGCACCGCAACGGAGCCCACCGCCCCGAAACGGAAGCACAACCAGCGCCATTAGCTCAATTGGCAGAGCAGCTGACTCTTAATCAGCGGGTTCGGGGTTCGAGTCCCTGATGGCGCACAATTCCGGTACTTCTGGACACCATCCTCGTATCTCGTGTTCTAGCGCGCTAGAACACGCTGCAGAGACACCGAACATCGGCGGTCTTTTCCCGTTCGCCTTGCCGACGTCTGCCGCCACGGCTGATCACAGTACTGTGCCACCGGACTCTGGCATACCACCGGCATGGTTGCGGGGCGGGCGCCTGGATCGGATGCAGCCGACCTCGCTGGACAGCATTCGTGTCGTCTACGGCTCGGTCTTGGTCAACCACGCGGGCCGTCTGGCCGAACGCGCTGTACTCGGCTCGCTGGGCTGGGTCCCCGGCACCCCGATCCGGATCCGGCCGGCCGCCCCCAGCCTGCCCGGTGTGCTGCTGGTCACCGGCGGCGAACCCGGCGGTCACGCGATCGCACGCAACGGGCAACTCTCCATACCCGCGGACATCCGCAAGGCGATCCGCCTGCACAAAGGCGACCGCGTGCTGCTGGCTGCCCATCCCGACCAGAAACGGCTGATCATCGTGTGTCAGGTCGCGCTCGCGGATCTGGTCGCCGAGATCCGCGACCGTATCGACGGCGGTGAGCAGTCGTGACAACCGCTACCCCGGCGATCACCGCCGCCGAACTCGACGCCGCGCGCACCCTGCTCGCCCGGATGGGCATCACCGCCGCCGATCTGCTCGACGTCCGCCCACCCGCGCCGACATTCGCCGAATACATCCCGGCCATTCGCGAACGGGTGAGCTCGCAGAGCACGCTACGCACCTACAACACCCACTGGAAATACCTCGAACGCGAATGGGGCCCCCGTCGCATCGACGAACCCACCATCACAGAGATCACCGAGATGCGCGACGCCGCTCGACGCAACGCCAAACAAGACCGCAACGCCCGCGACGGCCGCGGAGCCGCCGAGGCGATGATCGGGGCGCTGCGATTCCTCTACAGACACGCCGAGAGCGACGGCTTCCTCCGGCCCGGCGACAACCCGGCAAAACGAGTTGCCAAACCGCGTCGTATCCCGTCCACCAGGCGGGGCCTACCGCTCGAACAGCTCGCCGAGATAGCGCAGGTGGCCGCGACCACCGGCAACGACCCGGACCTGGACACGGTGCTGCTTCGCTTGCACGCCGAGACCGCGTGCCGACGGGGCGGTGCCCTGGGTTTACGCCTCGACGACCTCGATCCGCAGCAATGCCTGATCCACCTCGTGGAGAAGGGCAAAATCCCTCGCTGGCAACCGATCTCGCCCACGCTGATGGCGAACCTGCTCCATCATGCCCGCAAGCGGGGCGCACAACCCGGTGAACAACTACTGCGCTACCGCAACGGCAAGCCGATCACCCGCCGCCGATACGACGGACTGTGGACCCGGATTGGGCTCGAACTGCCGTGGGTCGAAAAACAGCAGATCAGCACCCACTGGCTGCGGCACACGACCCTGAAATGGGTGGAACGCAACTTCGGCTTCGCCGTGGCCCGCGCCTACGCCGGACACGCCGAGGGGAAGTCCGAAGGTTCGACGGTCATCTACACCCGGGCCAGCCTCGAGGAAGTCGCGTTGGCACTGGCCATCTTGACCGGCGAGCCCCATCCACTCGCCGCAGCGGCGTGAGCGAGCCGGATGGAGACAGCAATATGACCATCGAAGCGACCTGGCCTACGACACGCCCCGCCAGTGCAGGCGCGCTGGCCGTGCTTTCCGAAGGTTTCAACCGGCTGGAGGAGGTGCCCGACGAAGTCATGCTCCGAACAGCTCTCGAAGGCTGCTCGACCAAAAAGGACATGATGCGGCTCGTGTGCGAGCTGTTCGCAGACCCGACGACCGACGACGTGCGCTCGGTGCTGGCGCGCTGCGGAGCGCAGGTCTCGCGTCAGCACGCATCGAACGTGGTCAACGATTGGCGGCGAGCTCACCATTGCCGACCTCGCCCTGCCGACCCGGCGTCGCCTGACGGCGTCGGTCTCGCGAATATGGAGGACGCGGTCACTGAGGTGACGACACTCGAATTCGAACAGCAGCCAGTGGACGCGTCAATTACAGAGTCTCGTACAAATGATGAGATCGGCGCGTCTCCTAGCGATGAACCCGAGCCGGAAGACCGCCGGGTCGACGCGTCACCATTCGGCGAGTTGACGGTTGACGGCGTCACCGACGACGAATCCGGTCGCGACGCTCGAGCAGCTGAGGCACCGCGAACGTCGTCTCGCCCGGTCAGGATTTGGCCCGTGCTGCTGATCGCGCTGCCCGCAGCGGTGGCGGTGTGGTCCGGTTGGGTCGGTTTGGGTGAGTTGACCGGGTTCGGTGTCATTCATCCCTTGCCGGGCATCTGGGATTCCGCCCGCCTCAACACGGCGATCACGCTGCCGATCGGCGTCGAGGCTTACGCGTCGTACGCCTTGTATGTCTGGTTGTCGGATCGCATCCGGACCGCGAAGACCGTCAACTACGCCAAGTGGTCGGCCATCGGCAGCCTGACGCTCGGCGCTGCCGGGCAAGTCGCCTACCATCTGATGCAGGCTGCGGGAACCCGGATCGCACCGTGGCCGATCACGATGATGGTCGCGTGCCTTCCGGTTGTGGTGCTCGGAATGGGCGCGGCGCTCACGCACATGCTCATGCGCGAAACTCACGCGGATTGAGGTGAAGCGACAGAGCCGGGTTCGCGGGGGCGGCGGCCTTATCAGTTTGCCTTGGCGGCGGGTGGTGTCAAGCCGCGAAAAGCGTGCGGCTTGACACCCCTTTTCCGCCGCCAAGGCGGACTGAACGGCCGGCCCGCCGCCCCCGCGAACCCGATCTGTGTTTGGAGAAATCGCGCTCTCGGCGGCGGGAATTTCCACTCACTCTGTCCCGTCTGAATTCCCCGAAATTTTCGTGTTTCTGGGAGGTGCTTTGCCGTCCCTGCTTACTCAAGATTCTGATCTGCGGGGTCTGCTGTCGACGGCCACCGCATCGGTCGAACGGTGCGATACCGCGTGGGGACCGCTCACGCCGTGGACCACCAGCGCTGATCATCTCGACCCGGCCCGCAGGATGCTGTTCTTCTTGGGGATCGGTCAACCCAGTCTGATGGCCGCGTCTCCGGTGCCGGTATTCGTGTCGGCGAAAAGACTGGCGCAGTATCGCTCTCGCGGCGAAAGATTCCCGGTCAAAGCGATCCGGGCCCCGTATGCCGGGGACTCGGGAGCGTATTCGGCGATCATGCTGACCGCCGATCCGCGCGGGCATCCCTGGTGGGCGCATCCCGACGAATACGGGGCGTTGTGGACTCGGCTGATCGAGGACATCGGGCCGCCGTTGTTCGTCGGGATCCAAGACATCCCTTGTGAACCCGGATGTCTGCGGTTCACCGGATTGAGCACAAGCCAGCATCAGCAGGCGACTCTGGAGAACTACCTGTATCTGTCCGAGCAGTTCGATTTCGTGCCGTGGCTGCCCACGTTGCAAGGCTGGCATCCGCACGACTACGTCGAGCACTACCACCGCTACCTCGAGGCCGGTATCGACCTGACGGGCCGGTGGGTCGGAATTGGAAGCGTCTGCCGCAAGAATCGCGCCCGCGACGTGGCCAGGGTCCTCGCTGCGCTCGCGCCGCTGGGAATGAAAATCCATGGCTACGGGATGTCGTTGAATGCGCTCCGACTGGCCGGTCACCTGCTCCGTAGCAGTGATAGTCAAGCCTGGTCGATGGCCTCTCGCACTGCCCATGTCCGGCTGCCCGGTTGTGTGCACCTGTCTCGGCCGGACCCCATCACCGGCGAACGCGTGATCACCGATTGCCGAAATTGTTTCCGCTATGCCCTGCACTGGCGGGAAAAGGCCATGGACGCGCTGCGTGCCTGCGCCGAGCGTGTGGCCCGCGCCGACCCCGGCCTGTGGTCCGATCCTGTTCCCGCAGGACCGATCCCACGCCCACTCCGCCGGACCGCAACAACCAGTCCCCGCTCCCGCGTCCCAGCGCCCGACCAGATTGCGCTGTTCGACGCGCTGCCCACCCGCGCGGCGCCTGGGCGCGATCCCACCCACTCCCGGCCATCGGCAACGTGGCCTGAGCGAAGGAAATTCGTATGTCGACGACAATGAGCAGGAGCCAAGCCAAGCTGCATCGTGAAGCGTGCCTGTTAATCGATGCCGATCGCGACCTCGACGACGAGGAGAAGAGGTTCGTCCTGGATCACTGGCAGGAAGCCGCCAATCCCGAACACTGTTTGGACGGAGCATATTTCACGCCCCTGGGGCTGGCGGGTGACATGCGCATCGATGTCGTGGGAACCCGCATCATCGACCTGTGCGCCGGCATCGGGCACTTGAGCTTCGCGTGCCGCAACCTCCTCGATCACCGCTGGAACGGTGAGCCGCCGCGCGAATTCGTCTGTGTGGAACGCAATCCGGACTACCTCCGGATCGGCATGCGGATCATGCCCGAGGCCACCTGAAATGAGCGGGTTCGCAAATTCTCGCAACGCTGATGGCAGGAACCTGCAGGTGCATCGAGGGTATCCGCCCCAGCCTGAGGCGGGTTCCAGTCACGGTGAAGCTGTCGGCTGGGTCTACTCGCCTGCGCGCTATCTTGGGTGCCTCTAATGATCTTCGGCGTGTGAGTTATGCCGCCTTGTCAGTGGCCAGTTGAAAACTCCCCGCTGGCAGCCACTTGTGTGGTGAGTACCTGGCCATCGGCCGTTAACTATCAGCTACACGGAGATGGTGGGCGGCGCAACCTCCGAAGCCTGGACGGGCACGGGCCGACCTATGGCCGGTTCGTCGATCACTTGCTCGTTTGAAGGGTTGGGTAGGCCGTCCGGCGAGGTGCCCGCGGTGTGCGGGTCCTTTTTCCGGGCGGCCTCCCGCCGAACCGGACGTGATGGTTTCCCGATCATCCGGCTCTCCAGTGACTACTCCGTGCTGGCCCAGGTGCGGTCGGTGTGGATCAGTTCGTGACAGGGCGGGCAGACCACGAGGGTTTTGCGTCGCTTTCGTGCCATGATCGTGTCCCAAGCCGGTTGATCGGGGCCGAGGGGTGCGAGGTCGGCGAGTTTCGCGACGTGGTGGACGTCCACGGTGCCGTGTCTTCCGCAGAGCTCGCAGGTGTCATGCAGGAGCCGGGTAACGATCTCCTTGCGTGACAAGGGATTCCGGGCGTGAACGCGATCGGTGAGGATCGCGGTCCTGCGCCGGGTGAGGGGGATGCCTCCGAACCGTGCGACCAGGGGCCTGCCGTTGTGATGGTGGCGGGTTGCCTCGAGGCAGGTGCGCAGACCGTGCGGGGTGTCGATGGTGGCCCGATGCCGGGTCGCCATCTTGACCATCGACGATTTGTGCTTGCCCGCCAGCGTTTTCAACAGCGAGGTCTGCATCACCCAGCCCAGCCGTTCGAGACGGTAGACGTCCGCGGCGAGCAGGTAATAGTTGACCAGGCCCCGATAGATACCCCCGAATGCTGCAACGATGCTGTAGTCGTCGAGATTCTGCAGGGCACGCTGCGCAGCGGGTTTACCGCCCCGCAGATAGGGCGCGCACGAGGCTTTGATTACCGGGATCGGCACCCGCAGCCGGATACTGCCCTCGGCGGTCTTGCGGCCGCCGATGCCGGTCTGGGTGGTGATCTCGTATCCGAGGAACCGTGCCGCGTGGGTGCGCGCGTGGGTGATCAGCGTTTTCTCCTGCGACAGCTCCAGGCGCAGGTCGGTGCGCAGGAAGCTGGTCAGCCGCTGTTTGATGTCCTCGGCCTCGGTTTTCGGTCCGGCGAATCCGAGCAGAACGTCGTCGGCGTAGCGGATATAGCGCAGCCGACGGTAGCCGGGATCGCGGCAGTCGACACTGGGCAGGCGAGCCAGCCGAGTGCGTAACTGCCGCACCATATCCCGGTCACCGCGGCGGCGGGCTCGCGCCAGCCGGTGACGGATCCGCTCGTATTCGGCGTTGCGGATTCTTCGTGTCCCCTTCGTGTATTCGGGAATGAGCGTGTGTTCGACATAATCGTCCAACCGGTGCAGGTAGATGTTGCACAGGATCGGCGACACTACGCCCCCAACGCAGTTGGCAACTTCTGCTTCGACGTCGAGCTGAGTTACCGTCGGCTCGAGCTGATGCCTCGTGCCAATTCCTCTGTTCCGGAGCGGGATTGACATGTCGGGTAGTAGTTTTATGTCATGGCTGATGGTCGTGTCCGGGTGGGTGCGGTCGAGTACGCGCGGCGGGTCAATGCCGCTGCCGATCTCCTCGCCACGGGGCTATCGGTCGCCGAAGTTGTTGTGGCAGTGGCAGCTCGGTTCGACTGCTCGACGCGGCAAGCCCGCCGGTATGCCGATCACGCGGTGCGCGAGGGCCGGGTCACGGTTCCCGGCGAGTCGGTGGTTTTCACCGTCAAGCTGCCGGCGGTGCTGGCGGGGCGGGTCCGGGACCGGGCGCGGGGCTCGCAGATCACGATCTCCGCCCTGGTGGCGGCGGCGTTGACGGAGTTCTTGGCGCGGGGCCCTGGACAGCTGCGTCGCAGGTGAACGAGCGGGCGGTCGAAGCGGAGTTCGTGTTCGACCGTCACGCGGCCACGGATGTGTCGGTGGCCTACGCCATTCTGGTACCGCAACGACGGGCCCGCATTCCGCGAGCCGGTCAGGAAGGAATGACACCGCATGACGAACGCGGTGATGTACGCCCGAGTGTCCTCGGCCCGGCAGAAGAAGAACGAGACGATCGGCTCCCAGATCGAAGCCCTGCGCGCCCACGCGGCAGACCTCGGGCTCGAGGTGCCTGAGCAGTGGATCTTCTGCGACGACGGGCATTCCGGGGCCACGCTGATCCGTCCGGCGCTCGAGCGGTTGCGGGACCTGATCGCGGGCGTCGATATCGATGTGGTGCTGTGCTACTCACCGGACCGCCTCGCCCGCAAGTTCGCCTACCAGGCGCTGCTGATCGAGGAATTCACCCGCGCCGGGGTCCGGGTCGAGTTCGTCCGCGGACCGCGCGGCGACACCCCCGAAGACCAGCTGATGGTGCAGTTCCAGGGCATGTTCGCCGAATACGAGAAAGCCCAGATCATGGAACGGTATCGGCGCGGCAAGACCCACCGCGCCAAATCGGGGTCGGTCAACGTGCTCGGCGGTGCCCCGTTCGGCTACCGCTATCTGCGCAAAACCGACCACAGTGGCGCGGTCTACGAGATCGCCGAGCATGAGGCAACGCTGGTCGCGGAGATGTTTCGGCGTTACGCCGACGACGGGGCCTCCATCGCCGACCTGACGCGCTGGCTCACCGATACCGGCACCCCGACCCGCACCGGCAAGACCCGGTGGGATCGGTCGGTGATCTGGGGCATGCTGCGTAACCCGGCCTATGCCGGACGGGCGGTGTTCGGCAAGACGAAGGTCGTGCACGAATCGGCGGACCTCAACCGGGTGGCGCGGCTGGCGGGCCGCTCGACACCGACCGCGTCGAAAACCGTGGACCGCCCACGCGAGGAATGGATCGAGATCGCGGTCCCGGCGATCGTGTCGCAAGCAACCTTCGACCGGGTCGCCGCGCGGCTGGCCGAGAACAAACGCACCACAGGCCGCGGACGAGGCCGGGGACACACCGAATCGTATCTGCTGCAAGGACTTTCAGCGTGCGCCCGATGCGGTTACGGCTACTACCGGACCGCGACCCGCACCACGAACAAGCGGATCTCCTACTACCGATGCCTGGGCTCGGACAACTACCGCTACGAAGGCGGACGGGTCTGTGACAACAAACCGGTCCGCGCGGACTACCTCGATGACGTCGTCTGGGACCACCTCACCGCCCTGCTCGCCGACCCCGCGCTGATCCGCACCGAGATCGACAAACGACTCGACACCGCGAAATCCTCCGACCCCGTTGTGGCGCAACGCAAACGACTTGATACCGCGCTGGCCAAGACCCGCTCCGGGATCGCCGCGATGATCGAAGCGTTCGGTGAGCAGCTGATCACGATCGACGAACTGCGCGCCCGCATGCCCGAGCTGCGGGCCCGCGAAACCAGCCTGCGCAACCAGATCGGCGCCCTCGACGCCCAGCAAGCCGACCGCGAAGGCTACCTCGCGCTCGCCAGCGACCTCGAAGGGTTCCTCGCCCAGCTTCGCTCCAACGCCGAGACCGCGACCGTCGACGACCGCCGACGCGTGGTGAAACTGCTGGTCAAAGACGTCCTCATCGGCCCCGAGAAGATCACCATCCGCCACCGCATCCCACTGCGTGAACGCACCAACAGCGGCGAGGAGTCCGCCGCCGACACCGACACGGAGGGCGAACATTGCCAACTGCGTTGGGGGCGTAACCTCGACGCCATGCGTAGTTGGCACGGCCTGGTGGTCGGCTTGTTCGCCACCCGCCGCGGCGCCGACACCACCGTGGCCCGTAGCGGTCGTCTCTCCCTGCTGATCAACTGCGACCACCTCACCTACGCCGCGATATTCCACGGATGGCGCCGCAACTGCACCGACCCCGCCTGCCACGCGACCACCTCCGACGACGGATCCTGGCGCAAGCCCTACGACAGCGCGCCGATTCTCGACCATGCTCACACGCCCAGCTACCCGTTCGACGCACCCCAGCCCGGCGATTGGTCATTCCACTCGTAGATCGCCGACCACCAGGCCGTCAACGGCGCACTCGGCACTCTCCCGGCTGGAGAACCCGCCTTCTGCTGATCATCTCCGACGACGATTCGATTCTCATCTATCCGGCCGACACCGCCACCACACCCCAGCACCCAGACCCGGCACGGACCACGCGCGTGAAACACAGTCCGACAGGTCGGGTCGGGAACTGGAGTAACGAATGATCACTGACGGTAGGACCCAGGGCCTTCGTGCCGCCGGTTTCCCGGTCGGTTGTGCGTCCCCTGGTGTCCGTGGTCAGGCAGTGGCCTCTCCAGCTCCCGCCGCCTCAAACCGTGCATGCGGTTCTCCCGCACACGGCTTACCGACGCCGTTCACCACCGGCATTCGGCTTCTCCCGCCAGGGCTTGTTCGCCCTGGGTGCCACAACAGTCCCTCTCAGGTTCAGCAACCCACACCTGTCCGGCGAGCGGTTCACCATGGTCCAGCCGAAACCACGACCACGTTTGTGCCGCTTGCCGATGAACAGGGCGAGTCGAATACGAGCATGATCCTCGATCGTCTCGAGGCGAACAGCGGAGTGGCCGTAGCGGAAATAGCCCGCCCACCCGCGCAAGAACCTGTTGAGGTCCTTGACCACCTCCTCGACCGGCAACCACAGCCGAGACCGCATCGTCAGCTCAGTGATCCGGTCTCGTGCCCGTCGCATCGCCCGATCACTGGGCCAGCGAGCCAGAAACACCACCCCACGCCTGCCACGCAATCCCCGCGACCTCACCAGCCGATGATGAAAGCCGAGAAAGTCGAAACCCTCTCCGCCCTCGGTCAATTCGACGATGCGTGTCTTGGCTTCCTTCGGCTCCAAGCCGAGTTCGGCCAGCAGCTGCCGCAGCCGCACGAGCGCGGCCTCGGCCTGCTGCCGGGATCTGCACATCACCAGCAGATCGTCAGCGAAACGCACCAGCACCCCGAAAGCGCGTGTGTCCCATGCCCGGTCGAGCCGATGCAGATACACGTTGCACATCAAGGGGCTGATCACCCCGCCTTGCGCGGTTCCGGTGTCGGGATGGCGGACCACCCCAGCGTCCATCACTCCCGCACGCAACATCGCGCGCAGCAGCTTGAGCACCGGCTGATCAGCCACCCGCTCCCCGACCGCCGCCATCAACCGGTCAGGCGGAATCGCCGAGAAGCACTCGGCGACATCCGTTTCCACCACCCACCGCCTGCCCCGGGAACTCTCGTTCACCAGGACTTGCAAACCGTCGTGCGGACTGCGTTTCGGGCGGAAACCGTAACTGCACTCGGCGAAGTCGGCCTCGAAGATCGGCTCGAGCACGATCTTGGCCGCCGCTTGCACGATCCGGTCACGAACCGCGGGAATCGACAGTGGCCGTTGCTCGTTCGATCCCGGTTTCGGGATGAAGACCCGTCTGGCCGGGAGCGGTCGATACGACCCGTCTCGCAGTTCGCGGGCCAGATCGTCAACGAGCCGGTCAGCGCCGTACTCGTCGTCGATCCAGTCCAGGGTGATCCGGTCGATACCCGGAGCGCCGTTGTTGCGGCGCACCGCGACCCAGCCGCGCCACAAGACGTCTCTGCGCGAGACCTTGTCCCACAGCGCATGAAACCGTCGTCC
Organism: Nocardia terpenica; assembly: GCF_013186535.1. Classification (NCBI taxonomy): domain Bacteria; kingdom Bacillati; phylum Actinomycetota; class Actinomycetes; order Mycobacteriales; family Nocardiaceae; genus Nocardia; species Nocardia terpenica. The sequence goes on along the minus strand of NZ_JABMCZ010000001.1, from coordinate 787,259 downwards.
GGGATCGGCCTTGGCCGTCCGGTAGAGCATGTGTTGCAGGGCACGCACCTTGTCCACCGAAACCCCGCTCAGCGCAACGGTTCCGGAGTCGGCGGGACTAGCCAGCTTCAGGGCACTCATCGGGCACCTCCATCTACATCAGCATGCATCGACGAAGTAGTGGCCCTTCCCTCACCGGCGGTTATGTTGTCCGCTCGGCTCGATCGGTACTACAGCCACCTCCGACGCCCTTCCGGCTCGCTTCCACTTCCCGGCTCCTCACCGGTTATAGGTCACGCCGCTCCACCCGATTCACGCAGTCGAGTGGGCCGGGGAGGGCCTCTCCAGTTCCCGCCGCCACTATCCGAACGTTCCGCGCCCCCTACGCCGGAGAGTCCGTCACGGCTGCTCTTCCAGGGTCTTCACCGCTTCCATGGCCTTCGCCCATCCTTTCGAGGCTCGGCACTCTCTCGTCCCACCCGTCACCGGGCAGGTGAGATAACGACGCGGCAGGCTTCACTTCACGTTACGGACCGTTCGGTTGCACACCCCACACACGAGGGCGTTCGACGCTGGGCTTCGGCACCACCCGTTTCCAGACGGCACCGCCAGCCTGCTACCGGGCCTCCTGGCAGCTACCCGGACCGGACTTCCACCGGCAAGCGACGACGAGCTTACGAATCAGCCGTCAGTCATTCACATAACCAACCAACCTTTCCTACTGGACGCACAAAGGCATCAGCACATGCGCACCATCGGATACTGCGAGCGCTGCCGCAAGGTTAAGAACGTCACCATCTCCCCGAAGAACCTGATACACGACCGCTTGATCGGCATTTGCTACGACTGCACCGCCGACAATGAGCCGCCGACCAACTGCGAACTACGTGACCGCAGCGACTCCGTGCAACTCCCGACCATCCGGCGCAATGATGTCCCACGGCACGACGACTCGACGACATCGCCACATCGGGGTCTGGTACCCCAGCGTGCCGACCACACCCCCGAAGATCCACCGCCGCAACCACTTCCATGCCGACCGATCAACCCGATAGTCCCCGTGAACGACTCACGGAACCACCCGAGCCGATTCGACGCCGGCCCTGCGCTGGACATGCCGGTCGAGGTGACCTGCGAAAGCTGCGGCAAGGCCGAAACCTTCCTGGTCAACCGTGCCAGGTTCACCGCATGGCGTGAGCGCCGAATGCTCCTCCAGGACGCGCTCGCGCACCTGTCGATCCCCGATCGCGAGTTTCTCAAGTCCCGTACCTGCCCTGCCTGCTGGACCGATATGTTCGGCCCCTGCCCGTTCGGTGCCTGATCCCGTCGCCACCCCTTGGGGCTGAGCGCATTTCCCTTTCCTGATATTCACAGAATGGAGGTGGCACGTCGTGACTGCCCTTCGATTCGCACCAGCCCTCGACATCGTGACGCCGGGCAATGGCGCCGCCTACCGGATCTCCTCGTCTGACGAGCCTCCGGCTAAGGGCATCGCGGTCTTGGCCGTCTGTGGCCATGTCGTGGGGACCGGTCGTCGCCAGGACTGGCAGCCGGCCGTGTCGGTGGAATTCCGCGATTTGGTCATCGCCGGAAACACCGTGGGCGGCCTGGTGTGCTGGGTGTACTTCTATCCCGACTCGGTCACCGACGGGGTTGGCCCCCACTTTACCGTCGGCGGTGAGTCCGGCCGGTTGCATGCTCCGCTGGGCAAGAAGATCCGTTCGCAGCCCGAAGATGCCCAGCGCGCCGCTGCCGATCTGTTGTATTCGCTGGCCACTGACTTCCTCACCGATCATCGCGTGGCCCACTATCGCTACATCGAGGCTGTTCGTGTCCGTGACGAATTGCTGGACCGCCGTAGCCGAATCAGCCTCGATTACGAACACGCCGATGCCGCTGTCGATGCCCGTTACCGGATGTTGCTGGCTACTCGAGGGGCGACGTCATCGTGACTACAGACGCTGGCTCACCGCAGTTTCGCCAACGCTCCTCGTGGACAACCCATGACATCGGGCCGCTGCACATCGACGAACCCGGTGGAGACGGTGCGGGCGTGGGCTGGTCGGTTCGCTGGATGTGTGTCCATGCAGATGGATCCGGCGCCGCGATCACGGTGGTCTGGTATCGCTTGGACTGGTCGATGATCGACGAGGACCGGGATCCCGGCGACCGATGGGATGTCAAGCGGCACATCCAGTACATCACTTTCTCCGATCCCGACGACATCGCCGGAACCGCGACCTGGAGTGAGCGGGTCGACGAGTTCCCCTTCGATCTCGGACCCGACAGCCCGGAGCAGGCCGAGCGGTGGGCCCGCAACGGGGCCCGCCGCGACCTGCGTGATCCGGCTCGTTTCGTGCCTTGCTTCGATTGGGACGGCCGCGAACCGATGCCCGACCTGCAATAGCGGTTCCGCGAACCGCACTTTCCGGATCCGCCCGGCCCAGCGCCGTCCAGATTGGCGTGTTGGTGGGGTTGGGCGGGGTTCGCCCGTGTGGCGGGCGCTTGTGATGCTGCCGACGGCGGTCGGTCGTGTGTCAAGCCTGCGGGAAAAGCGCCCGCAGGCTTGACACCCTTCCCGACGCCGTGGCGAGCGGAACGCGCCCACCACACGGGCCGAGCCCCGCGTCTGCGAGTGCTCGCACTGACCCCCTCGTCACAGGAGTGAGCCATGAAACTTCTCTACACCGCTGCCTGGACCGACCATGCCCACGACGCGCTCACCTCCGCGATGGCGGCATTCACGACCTGGGTCGCTGCTGAAGCATCGGTCAACCGCTTCATCACAGCGCGCCAACAGTTTTCGCGCCCCGATCCCGACGAATACTCGGCGTCGTTGGTCGAGTTGCGGTCCGGAAATGCCATTCAACGGACCCGGTTGTGGGCGGTGCAGGATCGCCGCCAGTCCGGCACGCTTTCCACGACGATCAGCGTCGAGGTGCGGGGCGAGGGCCGGTCGTGCGCCGCGCCGTCGATCGTGGCATCGCTGATCGATCACGGTCTGCGGCCGAGCGTAGGTGAGGATCTACTGTCGACGACACCCCGCTACGTTGCCGGGGCATCCGCCGGTGAACAGCTGGCCGAACAGGTATCGGCGTTCGATCGTCGTGTCCCGATCGTGGTGATGATGCACATACCCGACCTGTTCACCCGCCTGCGCCGTAGCGCGTCCGGTTTCGGCACGATCGCGAACAGCACCGCCGCTGCGATCGCGGGTGTGGCCAATGTCGTCGTCGCAGACGCCGACAGCGTCGCAGGCTTCAACGCCGCCCTCGGCCCCGACCACGCAATCCGTCCGGGCCACTTGCGGATCTTCCGGCCCGGTGTGGACCCGGCGGTCGACGGCGAGCACGCCAATCACCCGTGGCTGTCACCGGGCCGCTGGTACGCCGACGAGTATCTGGCACCCCGCTACGTCGCTCGCCGCACGGTCACCCCGCACACCGCCGTGCCGCGGCACCGCCGCGCACCCGAACTGGTTTGAGGTTCCGCGACCACCCGATCGGTGCCCGATTCCGGCGGGCCGCCCGACGAGCACCGGCCCGCCGGAACCTTCAACTGGGCACCGCTGGTGTCGCGGACGCCCTGCTCGTAGGAAGGGACACATCTTATGCCGGGAGCACGAAAACGCCGTGCCAACCGTATCGCCGCCGTGATTCCGCTCGTGAAAGACCTTCAAGCCCACAGCCGCGAATGCGACAGCGTCTGGTGGACACGCAGAAGCGATCGGCAGGACTGGTTCTGGCTGACCACACCCTTGTCGGTCAACGCCCGCGGCGACACCACGATTGCGGAATCCAATTACGAAGTCGCGCAACAATACATCGCCGCTGTCTCAGCGTTCGGCATCGACTATCGCATCGATCTGTGGCCGGGCGGACAGATCCACACGCTGACCGTCCGTGCCGACGACGCCGCCGCCCTGCGTGAGCTCGACCGGATCATCACCGCATTGCGGGACTACCCGATCCTCGACGAGCAGGACGTCTCGGCGCGGGACTGGGACCACAATCATCCCGACGGCGGCGAACGCGAATGCTACGCCGAACCGGGCTGTAGCTGCGTCTACAGCACGCATTCCCACCATTTGCAGGTCACGTCCGACGGCACCGCCCATCCCGAGTGCGCGGTATGCGGGAGCGACGTCGAGGACTGGGAACCCGGCCGATACGACCCCACCGATCCGCGTCCCGATCCGCCTCCCGGTCGCCAGTCGATGGAGCCCCGATCATGACTGTCGAACAGTGGGCGAACGCGGTCGCCAGGCAATCGGCCCGCATCGCGCCGGGTGCCCCCTTCAGCGAACGGATCGCACCGATGAGGCAGATGGCACTGGCCGCAGCGGCGGCCGGGAACTATGTGTTTCCTTTGCGCCCAGGGGATAAGCGCCCGGCCATCAAGGGCTGGCAGGACGCGGCAACCCGAGAGCACGCCGATATCCGCCGATTCTGGCGTACGGTGCCGTTCAACATCGGTATCGCCTGCGGTCCCAGCCGATTGCTCGTCCTCGACCTCGACGCCGGTGCCGACGCCGACCCGCCTCCGCAATGGTCCGGTGCCGTCGACGGACGCGATGTGCTGATACGCCTGGCCGAGGCCGCAGGCACGCCGGTTCCTTCGCGGACCCTGACCGTCCGCACCCCCGCAGGATGGCACCTCTACTTTCGGCCACCACCGCGGTCCGATCTCGGCAACAGCACCGCCCGCTTGGGGTGGCGGGTGGACACCCGTGGCGTTGGCGGCTACGTCGTCGCGCCCGGGTCGCGCTGCTCCGGCGGCGTGTATCGGATCGTTCGCCGCACACCGGTCGCGGCGCTGCCCGACTGGCTGGCCGACGCGCTCACGCCACCGCCACCACCGCCGCGACATCCCTTGGTATTACCCGACTATCGCGCCCACGCCTACATCTCGAAGGTTCTCCGGAACGAGGCGGACGCGGTCACCTCCGCGGTCACCGGCCAACGGCATCTGACACTGCTGCGTGCCGCCGGGGCGCTCGGGCGGCTCGTCGGCGGCGGAGAACTCGACGAACACGAGGCTCGCGTGGTCCTGCACGAGGCCGCCCGCCACCACATCGGATACGACGGATTCACCGAAGCCGAGGCCGCCCGGACCATCGATGACGGCCTCGCCTATGGCGCGCTCCGCCCACGCCGAATCAGCTGACTCTCATCCGTCTCGCGAGTCGCGCTTCTCCGCCGGACGCGCCGACGCATCGTTTCGCAACTCGAGAACCGGCATATCGGCTGGTGCGGCGCGGCCCGGCTCGACCGGTGGCTCGACACCGCCGCTCGACCGTTCCTGCAATCGGTCCCCGCCCATCCAACCATCCGTCACGACCACGGCAGGTCAGTTATGGCGATCACCTATACCGTCACCAAGAGTTCTCCCGGAATTCCGGATATTCATCGGCTCGGTCTCGCCTGCATTCAGGTCTTCGAGACCCAACCCGAGTACGGCGACCGAACCGACATGTACGTCTTCCAGTTCGCCGGAGTCTGCGTTCACATCCGCCAGCGCTGCTCGGACACCTTCGTTCACGTCGAGGACGACGACATCCCGGCCACTGCGTTGCCGCTGGTCGTGTCCGTTAACAACGGCCCCGACACGCACTACGGCGACTCGGGTTCTTAACCCGTAGCAGTCCATATCATTCTCACCGCATTTCGCTCACACGCACCGGCGGCGCGGTCGCACACTCATCCACCCACCGCCGCCGCGTGCACCCGCCCCTACTTTCCGTCGAGGGCTGATATGCCATCCGACCGGTCACGAGTGTGCCGCCACTGCGGCGACAACATCTGGCTCGACAACTACGACAGCTGGCTCGCAGGGCCGTTCGCCTCCGCGGAGTGCGACTTCCACTTTGTTCGGTGTCTCAACTGCGAGGGCGAAAAAGGTCACCTGGCCTGCCTGCGTTGCGTGGGCGACGGCTACGAGACCGGCTTCCACGAACCGTAGGCCCGCATCTCAGCGCCTGTGTCCAGAAATTCACGACTGCAACGCCCCGGCCGAGTCCGCGCGTCGATCCCGGCAACCTTTGAAATATCAAGGGAGACAACCATGTCGATAGATATCGCCGAATCCGCACCAGTTTCCGAATCCACCGACGCTGTCGAACAACTCCTGGTCCAGCCGCCTTCGCTGGATCCCCGCACCCTGGTCGTAGACGATAACGTCCGCCGAACTTTCGACGACACCTTCGAATCCGATCCCGAGCTGGTCGAGCTTCTCGCCGCCGTTCGGGAAGACGGCGTCTCCATTCCTATCATCGCCGAACTCACCGCCGACGGCAGCATCAGCGTCGTCGATGGCCAATTGCGTGTACTGGCCGCGCGCAAAGCGGGCCTCGACGCCATACCAGGCTGGGTCCGCCGCGCACCCGACCTCGACGACAAAACCCGCGCGCTGACGCGAATCACGAAACAACTCGGCACGTACCGCCGCGTCGCCTTGCCCAAGGGCGACCACGCTGCGGCCGTGGCGCTCATGCTGGACCTGGGCATGCCGATCGCCAAAGTGTCCAAAGCAACTCACATGAAGAAGGACGCCGTGAAAACCACGGCCCTGATCGGTAAATCGCCGACGGCCCGACGACTGCTCGACGAAGGCTCATTGGACCTCGCCCAGCTCGAGGTCATCGCAGAATTCGAGAATGCCGGCGACACCGACGCCGTCGCGCGCTTGGAACAAACCGACCCCCGCGATTTCAACTGGACCGCGCAGTTGTTGCGCGACGAACGTGACCAGGCTCTCGCCCACCAGGCTGAGGCTCTCGGCTACACCGAACAGGGCTATCGCGTCCTGCACGAGGACGACTTCGCGCAGGCTGCCGACGGCTATGTGCCAATCGACGACGTTCGCACCCCCGACGGCCTGCAGGTCACACCTGCCGCCACCCGGCAACACGCCGCGTTGTGGGCGGTCTACCTCGAGCACCTCGACGACGAGCTCGACATCACCGACGCCGAGACCGGCGTACCGGTCGATCCCGACACCGTGGACTGGGACACCGACGAGGACCGCACCGCCCAGGCCGCCGACGGGCTGCGCCACGCCGACACCGTCAAACTGTCACCGTGGCGTCCGTGGTGGTACATCCGGCCCGCCGACATGACCGCCGCCGACGTCGTGCCCGCGCCCCTGGACGACGTCGAACTCGCCGAGCCCGACCCTGTCTCACCTCCGACCGGAGACAACGACGACCCGGATGTCCACTCCGAGGACGTCGAAGCCGCCACCCCCGACACCGCCCCCGTGGCCTCCGTCGCCGCCGTCGACGATCCTGACGACACCGCCGAAGACCCGCACGAAGCCCAGCGTCGTGACGACGCTCGTATCGAGGCCGAGCGTCTCGCCGCCGAACAGGCCGCCAGGGTGGAGGCTGCCCGTGCGGAGGCGGCGCGCTTGGCGGCCGAGCGCCGTGAGGCCGAGCGGCAGGCAGCCGCGCGGATCGACAAGCTGTGTGACCAGGCCAAGGCGGTCAACGCCGCCCGGCGCGATTGGTTGGCCGAGCACATCGTGCCGCGCAGAACCCTCACCAAGGACGAGGCCCAGTTCGTCGCCGCATCGCTGCTGCGTGATCCGGAGCTGTTGAGCCGGTTCGGCGCCGCCGACATGGCGCTGCGCATGCTGGGATTCGACAACGCCGAAGACGCCGCCACGTCGTTGACCGAGGCCACCCGAGGCCGGGCCGACGTCTATGTCTACGTCCTTGTTCTCGCAGGCTATGAATGGCTGATCACCAAGGATCTGTGGCGGATGCGCGAGGTCGCGTCCGGGCGCGACAACCACAACAACGTGGCGTTCTACCTGCGTTTCCTCGCCACGCGCGGCTACCCGCTCGTCGCAATCGAACTCGCCGGAATTGGCGAGCTCGATCCGGACTCCATCGAGACCGACCTCTAAACGCACCCCGATATCAACGCTCCGTTGATCCCCGTCTTCGCCGGTGTGCCCGACCCCCGGCACACCGGCGAACTGCCTCTTCGTACCGCCTTTCCCCGATTGGAGATGGTCCTCGTGTCCGTGCCCACCGCCGTCCGCAACGCGGCACTCGACGACATGGTCGCTCTGCTGCAAACCCAGCAGGCCGCCAAACTCGACGTTGTCGCCCCCGTTACCGCGCTGACCTGCCGTGACGGATTCATCGAACTAGCCGGAGCCGATCCCGTCATCGACGAGGCCGGTGTCACCCCGGTCGACGGCCGGTACCTCCCGACCGCCTCCGCTGACGGCGACCTCGCCGAGAAACTCGACATATCCCGCCGCTACCTGCGCCACCTGCGCGACACCGGCCGCGTGGACCTGTTCGACGTGAACATCAACGGCAAGATCCACGGCCGCGTCCCCGGCTCCGACAGCCGTCATGACCCCGACCACCGGAAGTTCCTCCTGCGGACCTTCCGCGGTGATCCCGGCGGACCGGGGATCTTGCGGGCGGTCTTATCAGACCGCTTCGGCATCTGCGACAACTTCGACGTGTTGACCGCCGTTCTCGACGGCATCAACCAGGCAGGCACCCCGGTCACCATCCGCTCCTGCGACCTGACCGACTCCGCCATGCACGTCAAGGTCTACTCACCCGCCGTCGCCCAACTTGCTCCGGCGCTCCTCGCCAACTACCGCAATCCGTTCGCCACACCACAACTCGCCCACGACCGCACCACCGTCACCACCCCGCCCCTCCGTCGCACGCACGCCGCCTCGACGCCCAGCAATCCGGACCTGCCGGTCATGTTCGCCGGCTTCCGCTTCTCCAACTCCGAAACCGGTCATGGCGCGGTCGTGCTGAAACCCGAACTCTACGTCCAGGTCTGTGGTAACGGACTGACCCTACCAATGCTGGCCGTCCGCGACGTCCACCTCGGCAGCCGACTCAAGGCCGGCGCGGTTGCCTGGTCCCAGGACACCTACGACAAGCAATTGGCCGTCATGACGGCCAAAACCCGCGACACGGTCCGGCATTGGCTCTCGCCTGAATTCCTCGCCGAACAGATCGCGCGTCTGGATACCACCGCGACAACTCCGGTGACCGAACCCGACAAGACAATCACCGTCATCTCCAAACAGATGCGGTTCTCCGACACCGAACGCACCGGAATTCTCAGCCATTTTATTGCGGGTGGCCAGCTCAACGCTGCTGGGATCGCCAACGCAATTACCAGTTTCTCCCAAACATTGGCCGATCCCACCCGCGCCGACACACTCGACGATCTGGCCATCGAGGCCATGGCATTGGCATTACATCCCCGATATCAGCTCGACACCGACTAAGGAGCTGAATATTTCCATTCATCATGAAATCTATGCCGCCACCGATGAGGGAGATCGCTGCTGTATGTGATCGACCTCGGACACGGTCGTCTGCATTTTTCTGCTGAACGCCGAGAAGACGGCGATTGCATGGCCGCCGACCTTTCTGCTGATCAGATCAGCGAATTGGTCTCCGTTCTCGTGGTGTGGTCAGGCACCAACACACTGAAAGGCACCCGAGTAATGAACGATAGATGCGAACATTTCATATCCCGGTACCCTGACCAGTTCCGGACGGTCAGACGTTACGCCGTCGCAGACACGTGCGAATGTGTCTACCTCGGAGCGGGCGCTTACGCATTCTGGGCACGCCTGCCCAACCGATATGACGTCGCGGTATCGAACAACGAGATGGACGGCGTGCCGGGAGGCTCGGACCGGTTCACCGTGTGCGTGTACCTCGATGGCGGATTTATCGCCAACCTCGTGGACGGCACGCTCGACGATCAATTGCTACGCGCATCCGCTGGCGCATTCACGAAGGCCGCCATCCCAGCGACAGCAGCCGCGGATCATACGCGCACTCTCACAACGCTGTACGCCGAGGAGATCCAGGCGCTCGAGTCCGCCGGATGGGAGTCAGTCCATCCTGTTGGAACAGGCGACGGTTGCACGGCCATCGAAGCCCACAAAGGCCATCGCTACCTCCTGGCTACAGACGGTGACCACGCATTGGTGCGCGGGCGCGACGATGAGCAACCCACCGGATGGCTTGTCTCGCTGTACGACACCCAATGCGATGACGAGGCCATCGCCTACGCCGAGGCATACACACTCATGTCAGCTCTCGCTCGCGCCCTGGCCGCGCAAGGCTTGTGAAACTTCGCCCAAACTGCAAACTCTCGTACGACGTGGGCCATAGGAGCAGGCTCACCGTGCCGTCGATTGTCCTTCTCCATTCGGCTGAGGCCCAGCAGTTCCCGAGCAGCCACGGTCACACGCGGTTGCGTCAAGCCCCTGCACCCGGGACTGTCGATTCACTCTGTCGGTTCCGATTGTCTTCCATGACAACTCTTTTCAACAGCTGACTCTTCTTGTCTTCGTCTGAGTTGTTGCGGTCGAACCTGTCTCGTGCCCGACCATCGGTAGTTCCGCGTTGTGCGTCACACCTCGGTTTCTCCGCTGATCATATTCAGGCTCACCGTTCAAATGGTCCCGGCAGCAACGTTTTTCGTTCCTGTCCGATGCCTCTGCCGCGCGGGTCGCCTTCCGTCATCGTTGTCTTCCGAAAGGTCCTGTGATCCCCATGCTCGAGTTGATGGATTGGTTCTGTGGCGCCGGTGGCTCCAGCCAAGGCGCGCACGCTGTTCCCGGCGTTCAGGTCACTCGCGCCGCAAATCATTGGGACTTGGCAATTGAGTCGCATTCCAGAAATTTTCCAGCTACCGATCATTATCTTGGTGACATCCGCACCGCGCCGGTGCATCGCTGGCCAGTCGCCGACCTCCTGTGGGCGTCCCCGGAGTGCCCGCAATGGTCCTCTGCGCGCGGAGCGCGCCGCGACTTCCACAACAGCCTCCAAACCGACCTGCTCGAAATGCCTCGCGACGAGGAAGCCGAACGCTCCCGCGCTCTGATGGAAGAGGTCCCCCAGTATCTGCGCGGTGTTATCGACCGCGGCGGCAGGGTCCGCGCCGGAGTGGTCGAAAACGTTGTCGAGGTCAGGGGGTGGGACCAGTGGAGTCGCTGGATCGGGGAAATCCGCGCACTGGGTTATAAGACCCGGCTGATCGCGATGAACTCCATGCACGCCCAGCCCGCCCGCACACCACTCGCCCCACAGTCGCGCGACAGGCTCTACCTGGCTTATTGGGACACCGCGTTGCAGCGCGAACCGGATTGGGATAAGTGGTTGCGGCCCTTGGCGTATTGCGAGGTCTGCGGCGAATGGGTCCAAGCGCTGCAGGTGTTCAAACAGCCCGGCGTCGACATGGGCCGCTACCGGCAACAGTACACCTACCGGTGCCCGCACGTGACCTGCCGGAACTCCGTGCTCGAGCCGCCCGCGTCCCCGGCGGCGACTGCGATCGACTGGAGCCTGGAAGGTACCCGCATCGGTGATCGGGATCGGCCTCTAGCGGAGAAGACGATGGAGCGCATCCGCGTCGGACTCAAGCGCTATGCGACTCCTGCGCCGATGATGGTCCCCGCAGGCGGGACCTGGCGCGACGCGGCGATACCGGTCACCGCGCCGATGAGCGCCCGCACCACCCGCGAAAACGACGGCATCGCCATTCCGGCCCCGTTCCTTGCATTGCTGCGGTCGGATAGGGCACGCACCGTCGGATTGCACGAGCCGATGGCCACCGTTGTCGCGGACGGATCCAATCACGGACTCGTGGTGCCGCCCCTGGTGGTGCCGATGGAGGGCCGCGACGGCAAAGAAGCCGTGCCGGCCACGATGCCGATGCGCACCCAGACCACCCGCGCCGAAACCGCCGTGTGCTTCTTGCCGTTCGTCACCGAATTGCGCGGCGGATCCTCCGATGCCCGGTCCGTGATGGTGGCCCTGGCCACCGTCACCGCGTCCGGAAATCACCACGGCCTGGTCACCCCCTCAACGACCATGCCGGATGGGTTGTGGGAGTCGATGTTGTTGCCGTACTTCGGCAAGAGCGTCCCACACCCGGTGGCTGAGCCCATGGGCACGCTGACCACCCGCGACACCTATGCCCTCGTGGACGTCCTCAGCGAGGAGTACATCAACGATGTCCGGTTCAGAATGCTCGAGCCGCACGAAATTTCACGGGCGATGGCGTTCGGCACCGACTACGTCGTGGTCGGCAACAAGCGCCAGCGCGTACGCCAGCTCGGCAACGCGGTCACCCCGCCCGTCGCGGAAGTCATCATTTCCGCGCTGGTCGAGGCCATCACCGGCGAAGAGATCGACCGCTGGCCCAGCAGCCCGGCTCCCCACCAGCGCACTGCGGCACCGACCCGCTCCCTACCGCTGGCGGCGTAGACCGGCCTGCACGACGACCTGCTCATCGCACGGCACGAGGGTCCTTCACCAGCAGCGCCCATCGTTCCGAACCAAACTCGACATTCGCCGGTGCCTGTTGAGGAGATTCCCAGCATCCGACCTGGCCGGAAAGCCTTGCGGCATTGTCGGGTCGGTACACGAAAGGTGCGGTGGGTAGGTGGGATCGGTGCCGGGGGCTGTCGATCTACCCCAAGGGGATCAGGCCGTGGCAAGGGCGTCAAGCCTGCGGAAAAGCGCCCCAGGCTTGACGCCCTTGCCGCAGCCCGATGGCGGAGCCATAGATCGACAGCCCCCGGGCACCGATCCAGCTCTTCTCGCTTTCGAGCTGGTAGGGCCGGGGTGGGTCGGTCGTCCTATCAACTCACTTCACCCGAGGAGACTCACCATGTTCGGAGCAATTACTCCCACCGTCATCGGCAACCTGACCGCCGACCCGGAACTGTTCTTCAGCAAAAAGGGCGAAGCCGGCGTTCACTTCACTGTCGCGTGCAATGACCGCTACTACGACAAGGACGCCGAACGGTACAAGGACCTGCCCGCGGTGTTCATGCGCTGCACCGCGTGGGGTGCGCTGGCCGAGCATATCTCCGACAGCCTCAGCCGCGGCATGACTGTCATCGCGTACGGGCGGTTGAAGCAGTCCAGCTACACCGTGAAAGACACGGGCGAGAAGCGCACCGTCATGGAGATGACCATCGATGTCCTCGGACCGTCGTTGCAGTACGCGACGGCGGTGGTTACCAAGGCGTCGCGCGCCGCCACCGTGATCGGCGAGCCGATCGACGACCCGTGGGGCGATGCCGCCGAACAGACCCCGGTCTCGGTCGGCGCGGGCGAGCAGTCGTCCCCCGAGGGGGACGACGACAAGCCGCCGTTCTGACCCTCATCTCCCATCGCCTGTCCCGGTCCCGCGATACGGGCCGGGACAGGCGTCCTTGTCTCCATTCCCTCGTCCTGAAAGGCAAAACGATGACTGTTGTGACTGCGACCGCGCACATCGACGGGTGGGTCGGTGACCTCACCTACGACCCGGACCAGTGGGAACGCATGGAGGGTTCCTGGGCCACCCGCTACCCCACGATCGACCGGCGCGCGCATCAGCTGATGGAAAACATCGCCCGCAGCATCTCCGCCCATGATCACGCCGCGGCCCAGGGCCGCCTCGACCGCTACGTCGCGCGGTTGTCCGACCGTGGTGTCCGTATCGCTGCCGCCGACTTCCGGCGGGCGCAATTCGAGCACTATCACCGTCGACCGGTCACCCCGCTACCCGACTGAGTCGGGTACACCCACGGATGCGTGCGTCATGTCCGAGCCACTCCTACGAGTCGACCTGGAAGCCGAGAATTCTCGGCTGCGCGCTCTGGTCGCGGAACTCTCGGACCGTTGTCGCGCTCTCGAAACAGTCGTCCACGATCTGACCGTGACCGTGGACGACTGTCTCGACCGCGAGTCCGAACAGCTCAACGACGTGCGCCGCGAGCGACTTGCCACCACCGGCATATCGCGCGTCGCACCCCACCCCGGCAGCTCCTACGACTGGAGCCTGCCGAATACACAACCCTCGACCCCCGACGCCGACGGCGACATCACCTCCTCCGGCGAGCAGCACAGCGTCTGACCGCGCGGCCGACCACCGCGACCGGCGCGGATTGCGAGGGCCGTGTCGACACTTGACTTACCCGCCTGCCCAGCAGATGCGCGGTGACCCGCCGACACGGCCCCCGAAGTCCACGCCAAGCCACAGCGACGCTCGCGATCCCCACATTCCCCTCGGCCCTGGGCCGCGCGAGAGAAAGGCTTTGCCATGGCACTGATCTGGTTGGCTGTCATCGCTGTTGCAGGCTTACTGATCTTCTGGTCACTGTTTCCCACCCTCGCCCGGATCGGCGGAATCCTGCTCGTCGTCGACTCCGTCCTCACGTTGGCCCTGTTCCCCGACCGAGCTCCCGCCGCCCATGCCGTCTGGCTGCTGGCCGGTATCGTGCTGTGGCTGACCGGGCACGTTGTATTCGCCGTCAAGTACGGCGTGTGGCGTTCCCGCCTCGCCGCGCGGATCGTCCGCGCGTCCATACTGCGGCGGTTGCTTCCCTCCGCGCTCCGATAGTCCCGCCGCGTCCTCTCGCTCTGAGACCTCCGCGCTTCGGTCGTCATCGCGCGCCGGGCTCGGACGCGCTCGCTTCGACTTGCCGGTTGACGCTGCGCTTCGGCCGCTGCCCAGCAGCTTGCGCAGTTCTCCGACCGGCATCTCGGACCAGGTGCCGAGGTCGGCGTCGCTGACGCCTCGTTGCTTCATCCGGCGAAGCGCGTCGCTCTGCTGCGGCAGCACGACGGCTATCACCTTCTCGTAGGTGTCTTTCGCTTTCGTCACAGCCGCCTCGTACTGAGTCGTCGCCACGGCGATGGCAGCGTCGCGGCGCTCCGCTGCCCGCCTCTGAGCCTCACGGTGGCGGCGGAACAGGTACAGGTCGTCGCCGTTGGCCCTGGCGATCTCGAGCTGGTCTCGCACCGCTTGTGCGGCGATGCGGCGCGCGATCGCCCGTCCCGACGTCGACCGCTTGCGTGGCCGCTGACTGTCCATCTCGTCCTCCACTCCCGGCATCCATGCCTCGCCGGTCGCCTCGCGGTCCGGGATCCGGGCGGCGTGGCCGTTCTTTCATTCCGTTTCCCCAGAATTTCAATGTAGCTCTGCGACCACCCCATCTAAATACCATCCTCGCTCGCGCCATCACATACCATTACATCCCATATGGGCTTTCTTTTTAAACGCGTCACACCCCTTGCATCGCGATGCGACTTGGGGGACTTTCGAATAGGTGATGACACTTCACCGACTACATTCCGGTGACGGCTACGAGTACTTGACCCAGCAGGTCGCTACGGGTGACCGGATGCGGGATCGAACCCGTGACCTCACCGATTACTACACCGCGCACGGCTGCCCGCCGGGCCAGTGGTTCGGCCGCGGAGCAGCCGCGCTCGGTTTATCGGGCGAGGTGACCGAACAGCAGATGCAATTGTTGTTCGGAGAGGGAATGCACCCGGACGCGAACCGCATCATCACCGAAGCCTTGGCCGACGGAAAGTCGATTGCCGAGGCGATCGCCGCCGCGAGCTTGGGCACGAATTTCTATCAATTCTCCTCTTCAACGCCGATATCGGAATTGCTCGATCGGATGGTGGTCGCGTTCACCGAGAAGAACAAGCGGCGACCAACCTACGACGAGCGGATGATGCTGCGCACCGAGGCCACCCGCACGCACCTGACCGCCGAACTCGGCACCGAGCCGTCGACCGAGGCCATCGAGGACGCACTCGCTCAGGAGAAGGCCAACTCACGCAAGGCCGTCGCCGGTTTCGACTGCGTCTTCACCCCGCAGAAATCGATCGCGATCCTGTGGGGATTGGCCGACGACGATGTGCGCCGCGTCATCTGGGAATGCCACGAGGAAGCGATGCGCGAAACCCTGGAGTGGGCCGAGCAGCGGTACGCGGTCACCCGCCGCGGCCACAACGGCATTCGGCAGATCGATGCGGACGGGTTCACCGTCGCGTTGTTCCGTCACTATGATTCGCGCACGGGCGACCCGTTACCGCACACGCACGCGACGATATCGACCAAAGTCCAAGGCAGCGACGGCAAATGGTCCTCGCTCGACGCGCGGCCTCTCTACGGCGGCGCCGTGGCGTTGTCGTGCCGCTACAACGCGATGATCGTCGGCAAGTTGCGCCGCCGTCTCGGGTTGCGGTTCGAGGAACGCTCCCGTGGCCGCGGCAAGCAACCGGTGCTCGAGATCGTCGGCATCTCCGATGCCATGATCGAATTCTTCTCCCGGCGCCGCACCGCGATCATCGCCCGCACCGAACAACTCCTCGCCGCGTACCGGCGAACACACGGCCACAATCCCGACAAGCGCGCCCAGGCCAAGTTGGCGCAACAGGCGACGCTGGAAACCCGGGACGCCAAAGCCGAACCGCACAGCCTGCGCGACATGCTGGCCGGCTGGGATCGCCGGGTCCGGGGTTTCCTCGGCGACGGCCGCGACGCAAGCCAATTCGTCACCGATCTCCTCGAACAGCATCGGCTCGATGAGCATCCGGCCGCGTTCGACGCCCGCCGAGTCGCCATCGCCGCAGGCGTGGCCGTCGGCGGCGCGTCCGAAGTTCTGCGATCCGACGACGCGCAGTTGACCGCCGCGATCGAGCACGCAGTGGACCGATACGTCGGCACGCACATCGGCGACCGCGCCGCGGCCATCGAGCAGGTTCGGCTACTGCTGCGCTCACGCGACGCTGACGAGCTGCTCGCCGACATCGACGAGGCATTCACCGCCTCCCAGCGCACAACATACGACCCGAAACGGATCGCCGGAGAAATCGCGGCCACGGTCGCGCGGCGCCGGGCGACCTGGACCGAGGCCAATATCTATTCCGCCGCCGACGAACGAGTCGGTTTATGCGATTTCGACAGCGACACCGCGCAACGCGCCGCCGTCGAAGAAATCGTGCAAGCCGTCCGCGACGGACACAGCATCCAATTGACCATCAGCCCGGACCCGGTACCCGCAGCCATCGCGCGGCGCAACGGCGAAAGCGAATTCACCGTCACCGGGGCGATCCGCTACACCAGTGAAGAAGTCCTCGCCGCCGAGCACCGCCTGCTCGACGCAGCCAACACCGCCACCGAGCACTACCTGCCCCACGCCGCGATTGACGCGGCCATCATCGAAGTCGAGCGGTACGCACCCCGCCAGCACCGTCTCAACGCCGCGCAGCGGGCGATAGCGCATCACCTCTGCACCTCGGGGATGGCGTTGACCGCCGCCGTCGGCCCCGCCGGCAGCGGCAAGACCACCGCGATGAAAGTTGTCACCCGCGCCTGGCAAGCCAGCGGAAGGCCGGTCCTGGCACTGGGTCCGTCGAAGAACGCCGCCAGCGAACTCGGCGACAGCATCGGCGTACGCGGCTCCACCCTCGCCCGGATCCTGACCCTGGCCAAGTACGGGCTGCCCACCGGCATCACCCCGGGCGCGATGCTGCTCGTGGACGAAGCCGCCATGGCGGCCACCCATGACCTGCACCAGCTGCAACGACTCGCTCACCAGCACGGCGCGGTCGTGCGGTGGGTCGGCGACCCGCACCAGCTGTCGGCCGTCGAATCCGGTGGCGCGCTGCGCCTGGTCGCTGCCGACACCCGCGTGCCAACGCTGATGACGATCGTCCGGTTCACCACCGCCGGCGAGGCCGCGGCCACACTTCAGGTCCGTGCCGGTGATGCGAAGACGGCTTGGGATTTCTACAGCGACTCCGGCCGCGTCACCTCCGGCATGGTCGACGAGCTGCGCGAGCACATCCTGGCCAATCACCTCGCCGACATCGCCGCCGGGAAATCCTCGCTTATGCTCGCGGCCACGATCGATGACGTCACCGCCCTGAACCTCGCCGCCCAAGCAGCACACACCGCGTCCGGACGTATCGACACCACACGCGGATCGGTGAGGTTATCTGACAGCGCTGACGGCTTTGTCGGCGATGTCGTGGTGACTCGTCTCAACGACAACCGGTTGCGGATCACCAGCGGCAAACGCCGCGGCAGCGGCATCGACAACGGCGACCTGTGGCGCATCCGGAAAGTGCACGGCGACAGGTCGATCACTGTTCTCGGTGTCGGTCACCGCGGCAGTGTGCGTCTACCGGCGGACTACGTGGTCACCAACGTCGAGCTCGGTTATGCGTCCACAGTGCATCGCAGCCAAGGCAGCACCGTCGACCGGTGTCACTTGCTGATGAACGCCACCCTCGGCCGTGCCCTGGCCTACGTCGGACTCACCCGCGGCGCGGAATCCAACCGCATCTACCTGGCCACCGACGCCTTGGACCCGACCTGCGAACAGCAGCCCGAAGACCCGATCACCGAACAGCAAATGTTCGCGAAGGTCCTGGCCCGCGAGGACGACAATCTCACTGCCACCGAAACCATGCGACTCGAACTGGCCCGCATCGACGACCCCGCGCGACTGCGCGGCATCTACGACCACATCACCCAGCTGCTCGCCGACGCACGCGGCCGGCACCTGCTCGACCGGGCGCTGCCCGTCGTGCTCTATCGCAACGCCGAGACCTCCGACCGATTCCAAACCCTGCTCGACACCATCGCACTGGCCGATCAGCATCGGCTCGACACCCGTGCCCTCGTCACCGACATCGCCACCAACAGCGGCGACGACCTCGGCGACAGCCTGGCCACCGCACGCGATGTGGCAGCAGTGCTGTGTGCTCGCGCCGACCACTGGATCGCGCAGCAACTCACGCCCGTTACGGCAGCCGTCTCCGCGGCGACCAACACCTTGACTGCGGACGCGGCTGGAGACACGGCGCTGTACGCCGCCGCTGCCGCCGTCAATCGCCGCGAAGTGCTAGCGCAATCGGGTCGATTCAGGACGCTGCGTGACGCTCCCGTGACGGGCTGCCCGCCCGTGCCGAGCCGTCATCCCGGCGTCGACACCGAACTCGCCGATCTTGCCGACGAACTTCGGCGACGCCTCACCGGCGGCCCCGGACCGGCTGCCCCGGTGGAAGCCGCCGACACGCCGGATACCGAGTCCGGTCGCGACGACTTAACCCGTCGGATGCGTATCCAACGTCTCAACCGGCTACGTGGCGACCATGAGCACTACATCAGGCAGCTGTCTGACGAACATGGACGGTACCTGCTGTACCGGGCACTGCCTGTGGTGATCTGCGCTGAAACGGCCCGCTCGCAGCATTTCGCCGCCTTGCTCGACTCGATCGCTCGTGCCAACGCCGCGGGGCTGAACGCCAGTGCGCTGATCGGTTCGATTACCACCGACGATTTCACCGATTTCGGCCCCGGCCTGCTGGAGGCCCGCGATCCTGCCTTCCTGCTGGCCGACCGCGCTAAGCGATGGGTCGCCCGCGAGATAGCGACCCGACACACGGCCGCAGCCATCGTGATCGGCGCGGTCAAACTCGAGACATTGGCGCTCAGCGACGACACGTCCACGACCGAACTCATCTCAGCGGTGGGCGCGGTAAACCAGGTGACCGAGCACACCGCACTTATCCCGGCTGGGACGCCATCCTCGATGCTGAGCCCACCGCCCCCACAGTTCCCCGGTATCGACCAACGTCTTGTGGATTTCGCCGCCGAGCTTCGGCGGCGTATCGCCCATGAGGAACGCTCGCTCCACGACAGCGACCGCGCTGCGGTTCTCCCTCGAACTGATCCGCCTGCCGGCGGTCAGCCGGTCACGGATCATCCGAACCCCGATGGCGGCGCACCATCATCACCCGACAATCTCTCCTCCGCGCCGACGCCACGTCCCGACGACCCGTCAACCGGCCCGGAATCAGCGTCGGATGACCCCACACGGGATGCCCGGCGGCGTCGGAAACTCCTACGGCGACAGCGATCACTGCCCGTTCGCCGTGGCCGTCGATCGTTGTAGCTCCTTGCGGTGGCGCGGCGGTCCATCATCGCCTCTTGATGCCAATCGGTCCCCTGCGGACAATTCTGGTAGCCGCGCGCTCGCTCAACACCGAGAGAGGGACGTCGATCATGGGCAGATGGGGCTGAGCGTCATCATTGCACTGGTACTTCTCCTGTCCTGGGCGCTGTATCCCGGACTCGCCCGATTCCTCGCCATCCTGCTAGTGATCGACTCCATCGCGTCTGTCTTCCTGTTTCCGTACAAGGCGCCGTTGGCCCATCTCGGCTGGCTCGCCTTCGGCATCGCGTTGTGGCTTGCCAGCCATAGGCGGTTGGCCGTCCGCGACCGTTCGTGGCGATCC
Organism: Nocardia terpenica; assembly: GCF_013186535.1. Taxonomy (NCBI): domain Bacteria; kingdom Bacillati; phylum Actinomycetota; class Actinomycetes; order Mycobacteriales; family Nocardiaceae; genus Nocardia; species Nocardia terpenica. Next base: position 767,170 of record NZ_JABMCZ010000001.1, on the reverse strand, counting down.
GCCATCGCCAAGCACACCTTTCGACTACCCGGTCTGCGACGTCTCCAACCTCGCGCCCTGCCGTGATCAACCCCTGATCACCTTCACAAGCTGCAGGTTCACCCCTCCACTCTGGCGGTGCGCCCTGAACTTATCGTCGTCTGCCGGTAGATGGATGTGGGTATTGTGCGTTACCGACTTACACGCCGATCGACGCGATAATGACAATGGCGGAATCCATCGTGACCTTGCGTTCGGGCGACCCAGTCGGGTTCGTCGCTGCGGCCTCCTCCACAGCAGCCGACCAGGCCAACCGCATCCGCGTCGCCGGATCCTGCCACCAGGAGCTTGCGCAGGTATACTCTGTGCTGGTCATCGCCTACGGCCACTTGGTCCGCAGGAATCTCGACGACCCCGTGCGCTCCAAAATCATCGGGCATCTCGTAGACCGAATTCGACAATCCCAGAACGGCGAAGTCACCATCCCGCTCCTCGACATCGTCGACCGCCTCCACGCAGAACTCACCGACACGCCGTTAGCGTCAGTACATTCAGACTAGCCGCCGGCTGCGCTGTCAAAACCGCCACGAATCACCACGGTGCACCAGAACCAAAACTCGGGCGGCAACCACGCAACCGCCACGCCCGCTACCGACCATACGGCTGATGGTGTCCGGTCCCACCCGCACCGACAACACCACCGAGGTGATCCACGTACGCCGAAATCCACACTCCGCCAACGACATCCCTGTCGTCTGCATCACCGTCCCACTAGCAGCGGCCCCGGAGACGATCGCGATGGGGTTCCCACGGTTCTTCGACGTGCCGATCTCGCAGTGCCCAACATCACCGATGCGGTCTGCCGGCGTGAGCCGCGACGCTCGCAGCACCCTCGACGAACTCCACAACCTCAACACCCCGCACCCGCGCAGGCGCCAAAGAATCCGACACCTTGAAATATCTGAGCGAACGCATCCTCCGCCGAGGATCCGGAATCTGCGACCCAGCACTCTGTTCAACGAGTTGAGGAACGGGCCCTGCACGCGACCCGAGCCATGCCTGGCAGGTTCTGCCATCACCCACGGCATCGGCTGCGCCCGCGGAGGCGGACCTCCCGGTGGACGTCCTCGATACACGCTGACCTGTCGGTGGAACTCGGTATCCTCGCGGCGTGGCTGATATGGGGGAGCAGGGTCCGGTTCGGCGGTTGCCTGTGGACAAGAAGAATGCGGGACCGCCGACCGAGTCCTGGATCAGGTACGAGAAGCAAGCTGCTGCGTTGGGGCTGATTCGGGAACTGCTGCAACAGAGCGATATCGAAGCGATCGCTCTGCAACACTCCTCGGACATTGTCCTGCTCTACCGTGATCGGCGGCCGAAGCTTGTCTCGATCAAGCATCGCGAGCCTGACCAGAAGAGCGGCGACAGCGGGTGGAGCCGACCAAAGCTGAAGGAGATGCTCGGTATTCTGTATCGGCAGTGGTTGGAGGCTGAGCAGGCGTGCCAGCTGGCTTTCTGGTCGAATGCCGGATTCGTCGGCGATGCGCGCGACGATCACGCGCGTCTGATAGACGGGGCGGCGCCGTCGGCGGATTTTCTGCATTGGCTGACCCGGACTGTCGGGGTCGCTCCGGAGGACACGGGCGCGTTCGCGCGTGATCTGGAACTGCTCGCCGAGCCGTTGCCTCGCAGGTTCGATATCGATGCTGTCGGTGCGGCGGCGGTCGCCGAGTTCCTGCGGCGTCATGGACGCGATTTCGCTCCGTTGTTCGCGCGAGAATGTTTCGACCTGTTGTGTAACCGCATTATCGAGCTCAGTGCTGCGTCTCCCGCACCACCGTCGACCGATACTCGCAGGGAACTGGTGGATCGGCTGTACCCGCACCTGGATGCCGATGATGCGGCCCGGCTCGCGTCGAGAACGCTTCCAGTGATGGAGGCTGAGGCGATCGTGTTGAGAGAGCATGACCGCCGGTTGGCGTCCAGAGTGCCCGATCCCGGATTCGGGTGGGAGGCCGACGATCGATTCGTCGGTCGCGCCGCTGCGCTGTCACAGTTGACCGACTTCCTCGAGCCCGGGGCCGTCAGCGCTGTGGTCCCGGTTTGCGTATCCGGCATGACTGGATGCGGGAAGACCAGCGTGGCAACACAATTCGCTGCACTGCATGCGGATACCCTGCGCCCGGTGTTCATCAGCGCCAGTAGCCGCGCCGACGTGGTTGCTGGACTGCAACAACTGCGTCAAACCGGTGACGGTCCCCGGAGCGGCGATATCGCCGATGCCCGGACAGCGGTAACACCCGCCATGCCCGCGACAACAAGCTTGTTGCTGATCCTCGACGGAGTAGTCGACGCCGACACCCTGCGTGGTCTGATCCCTCGCCGGTCGCTGTGCCGGGTACTGATCACCACGACGGTGGCCAACCTCGACAGCGGATATCGCGAAGTGCGGCTCCACGCCTGGGAGCCGGACGAAAGCCGTGCGTTTCTCGCCGATCATCTGCCGCATGAGACTGCCGAAGACCGTGACCGGCTGCGGGCAGACCTGTACGACAATCCTTTGGCGCTCAATCAGGCCGTCGACCACTGCCACGTCCTTCGCCGCTCCGTCACCAGCTACCTCACTCGGCTGCGAGAAGCTCCAGCGCACACATTGGCGCTCGGGAAGGCCACGGGGCATCCTGCATCGATCATCGAATCGATCCGGATAAATATCGAAGCGGTCGAAAGCACCTCGCCGGAAGCGCTGACCCTCCTGACCGTCCTGGCGTTCATGGGGCCCGCACCATTGCACGATTCAGTGTTCGACGCGGCGAGCCCGACTACATCCGTCCACGCACCCACTGCCGCGGTCGACACCGAGGCGACAGACCGATGGTGGTCGCGATTTCGGAGGAAGCCGCCGCATACCCACTCAGAGCCAATCCCACGAGCAACCGAATTTGCGGTCGAGATACGCAAAAAACTGCACGACAAGAACTTCCGTGACCGCGCCACTGAGAATCTGGCACGCATATCGCTACTCACAACCAGCGCGGACCATCTCTCGGTGCATCCGCTGATAGCACTGGCAATACTCGACCGAGTCGCCGACGCGGCGCCCTGGCTGGAGGCAGGAATCAGCGTGCTCTTGCCGACATCCACAGGAGGCTCGATCACCGACCCCATCCCCAATCTCGACGAGAACCTCAGCGCAGCTATCCATATCACAATCTCAGCTCTCGACCGCGGCTACACAGGCGCGGGTCCGATCACGATGGCAGCACTTCTGTGCCACCGCCTTTCGCTGGTTGGTGCGAACGAGGCCAGCGCCGATCATGGATGGACAGCCACCGAACTAGGCGAGTTCGCCACCAGTAATGCCATCAACCACGCGAATATCACCGCAGCTCCGAGCTGGAAGCTGGCAGCCGCTCGCATGCAACTTCCTCTCGCGCAGGCATACTCCCTCGCCGGCCGGGTCGACGAGGCCCTCGACGCGATCGACTTGAGCCTGACATGGGGGCATGAACTGCGCAACCCACTGTTGATCGCCGAGGCCGTCACCGCTGCGGAACCCATCGTGACCATGCACGGCCGCCGTGATTCCGCAGAGCTGTTGCTGTCCCGGATCGAAGAGCTGTCCGATATGGAATTCAACGTCCACTTCGCAGTGCAGATATCGACCACCCAGGCGCGCATCTTGCGCATGCTCAATCGCACCCAGGACGCTGCCGCGCTCTGCGATCGAACCCTCGATCGCATCAGTGGCCACAGCGAACAGCTGTCACCACTGCTGGTAGTCAATGCGTACAGTGCCGCCGCAATCATTGCCCGCGATCTGGGCACGACCCTGTCGTCCTTCAAATTTGCGATGGCCATTGTCGAACTACAGAACCGGCCCGACATAGCACCGTACTTCCCCCCGAGAGCGCGGATCGACCATCTGCACCTCGCAGGCGACGCCGCCATCTCCGCCGGAAGGTTCAAACAGGCACATGAACTGATGGCCGAGGCTCGTAAGCTAGCTGCCGAATACGGATTCGACAGCACCTCAATCGTGTTCGCCGATACTCTCGCCATCGAAGGACGACTCGCCCACGTCATGGGCGATCTCGACCAGGCGCGAGCCAACCTCGAACAGGCGATCACGATCCTGAAAGCGATGCCTGCAAGTTTTCGCCCGCGCCTGCCTGCGCCCCTGATGAATCTGGCAATCGTCCTTCAAGAGCTGGGTGAGGACGCCGAGGCCCTGCGCTACGTGCACGAAGCACAGAACGTCGACAGTGAGATCTACACACGCGATCACCCCGAAAGCAAACAAGATCAGCTTCTTCTGAACGCCCTTACCGGCTCCGTCGACACGTCGACCGACTCCGCCGAATCGCACTCCCTACTCAGCGTTTTGACAGCCTCCGGCAGGTCGGCCAGCACCCCTGCTGGCGACGGCAAAGTCGCCATCGACATCATCCAGGTCCAACGAAACATTCACGACGGACTGTGGGCGATCGGTACCGATCCTGGTCGCGAATGGAATATTTCGGATCTGATCGCCGATGAAGAGCTGTACTTTCTATTTTACAAGATACCTTTTGGCGCCACCATTATCTCTACGACCTTGACGTCTGTACGGGAACTGCTAATAGAACGATTTGGCCCTCAACGGGCTGCTCTCCGAATACGCGAGAGTTTCGATATCGACACTATTTCCGCCCACCAGATTCACGTCAGCAGGGAAGCCCACGCCATCGCCATCGCTCTGATCAATGCCACCCTCGCCGACGGTGCCGGGGCTGAGCCGGACTGCTCGCCCCTCAAAGGCCACGACGATCCCGACCTGCTCACCCAAATATGGTTCGTCATCGTCGTGGCCTTCGCCTTCATCAACGTCATACTTCACGGCGGCGAATGACATGCACGCTCCACTCAGAACGACACCACGCGAAAGCGACCGGCCCAGACCCGCACTCGGCAGCGGTACTGTCACTCACCGTCTGCTACCAGCCAGGCACCACGAATGCGATCGGCTACGTTCCGCTGACACGCAAGCCTGTCAGCTGTCCCGACCAGAGTCCCCCGGCCCGACAGACTCCCGGATCTCCCGGATCCAGGCCAGCAGCGCGTCATCGATCGAAATCGTCGCCATGCCCGACAAGGATAGGCCGACCACCACACGCACCGGCCCGGACCCGGATGCCGCTCATTCGGCGATTTTGAATTTCCTGGTGTGCCGGATCTCCTGGAAACTCTCGTAGTCGTCCTCGCGTCCCAGAGCCTTGAGAAGGGTCTTGAACGTCTCGGCGTTCAACCTCGGCTCCAGAGACTTTTCATACAGCTCCGGCTCTCTGGCTTCGATCAGGTCGGGGTTGATGCGGCGACTTTTGACGCCGGTCTCCCAGGTGGCGACTCCGTCGATGCCAGTGGCGGTGCCGATGGCGAGTTTGAGTTCGGTCTCCACCCGCGCCCGCTCGGCCACAGCCTGTTCATACTCCCGCTGAAGCCGCTGCTCTTGGTCATGCAGCATGATCCACTGACCCCGCAGCGCGAGGGTCTGGGAGTCGCTGGGCAACACCGTCGGGTCCGGTTCGAGGGCTTCGAGCTCCTCGGTTCGCCGCAACTTGGGCAACTCCTCGATGACCCATGTCCGGCAGTCGGAGAACAGTTGCGCGGCTTCGGTTTCGGTGAGGTGGTAGATCTCGGTACCGCCCTCGGTGTTGCGTCGGTGACCCCACGTGTCCTTGATGTGCTTCTCGAGGGCCTTGTACTCGTCGCTTTCGATGGCATCGAACAACGACAACGGCTCCGGGCACGAGGTTTGCAGCGAGGACCTTCGCTTCTCGGGCGTCATCGAAGTCTGGCCGATCTTGAACTTCGCCAGCGACCCCAGCTGAAAGGCGTAGATGTATCCCATGATCGTGTATTCCTTTGCGTCGGTGAACTTTCAGGCAACTAGCGCCTGAACCAGATACGGGATACTCTCACGCGCTACCGACAGGTTTCCGCCCCGCGAATCCATCATTTCCACAGGTAGATCGGTCGGTTTTCTTTTGCGGAGACACCGAGGATGGTCACTACCGTGGTCTTGCCAGTGGGTCGGCAGCTTGGAGGTCATCGCGGCCGAAGCGGTGGGCGGTGGGCGCAGCAGGGCCGAGTTCACCGAGCGCGGGGATTTCGCATCGGGCGGCCAGCGCCAGCGCGTTCGCTGCGGCCCGCAAGAACAGCTCATGGACCCTCGGTGCCGAGGTGTTCGTAGATCGGCTGGACCGCGACGCCGCGGCATCGGTCAGCAGGGCGGTTGAACACGCCGATCGTGCCTTCGCAGTGGGTGAGCGGGTTGCTCACCATCTCCTCGGTCACGATCAGTGAGGGTCGGCAAGCGCCGTTCCGAGATAACCCGTGGATGAGAAGCCAGCATGGGTGAGAATGCACGTGGGCCTATCGTGCGGCCGGCGGACCTCTGTGGAACGGGCTGGTCGGTTGCGGTCGCGTCGTTGAACCAGAACCAGTTTGAGGCAGGGGTATCGGAGATGAGCGGTGACGGCCGACTTGTTGCGCGAGTTCCGCGGCGAGGTCGCGGCCGGATGCAGTGGTTCGATCAGTTGGTCGAAGCGTTGCGGCTGGATGCTCAGGCGCAGCGGCGGGATATGCGCATCAACGGGATCTCATACATCAGCGGCGTACGGCCCGAAGACATCGTGGATCCCGCGACAGGACAATTGCGACCTCTGCCGGACGATCATCCGCCGGTATACGTGGGGCGGGACCGTAGTGAGGAGACGATTCGGGAGTCGATTGACCAATATGCCGAGTGGGTCGTCGGTTATGTCCGGTCGGCATTCGAGACAGAGATGCTCGACGATATCTGGTCCGGACCTGAACCTGTGGTCGTCGACGGCGTCACCTATGCCGGCGGAGTGGACGCGGTCTTCGGCGAGTTCTTCCGCGGCATCGGCTGGCAGGCCGTTTACCACAGGGGTGGCCCGGGCAACCAGGCGTGCTTCGTGGTCGACGGTGAAGCACCTCTGATCGTGGAGGTCGGCGTCCCGGACGCGTGGGCACGGATCGAGCAGATCAGTCGGCTGGACTTGTATCGAACTGTCGGGGATAGGCCACGGCTGCATGACGTGCTGGTGTTGGGAAGTGAACCGGTGGATCCCGGACGTTCGGTAGCGTGGCCGGAGGACGCGATTCCGGCCGGTGTACTCGGCCAGAGGTTCGAGCCCGACCACCGCGACGACGTTTCCAACGACCTGGCTCCCGCCGACACCGGATGGGTGGGCTGCACCAACTGCGGAAATGTCGCGGTTCATCACTGCGAGCAGAGCTTCCACGCTAGGCCCTGCGGCTGTTATGACTCTGGCGACAACATCGGAGAACCCGACCGGGAACTCCTCCGCGACGCCTGGAACGCTGCGCTCGACCGCATCACGGCCGATACCGAGGTGTGAGTCAAAGCTTATACCGATGCGGTCAGTTCCTTCAGCACCGGCAGGCTCACCGCCCCGCGCTCAACACGCGATCGTGGAATGTCTTGATGTCGAACCGATCCCCGAGTCCGCTCGGCGGTGCGGGCGCGTTGCCGCAGGATCTCATTCTGTCCGATTTTGTAGGCGACGGCTTGGCCGCGCATCGTGATGTACCGATCGACCTCCACCTCGATTTCCGCAAGCGAGATGGGGGCGTGGGCGCTCATGTAGTCGATGGCTTGTTGGCGCGTCCAGCCTTTCGAGTGCAGGCCGGTGTCCACGACCAAGCGGCACGAGCGCAGCGAGTCGGAGGTGAGCATTCGCAGGCGCGCCAACGGATCAGGATACAGGCCCATTTCGTCGGCTAGGGGTTCCGCGTACAGACCCCACCCTTCCACGAACGCGGTGTTGGAGAACGATTGGCGTTGGAACTGCGGCAGGTGGTCGAGTTCGCTCGCAATGGTCAGTTGGAGATAGTGGCCCGGTACGGCCTCGTGGAACGTGACCGCGGCGGTGCCGTAGAGGGAACGGGTTTTGGGTTGATGCTGGTTGACGAAGTACATGCCCGGCCGCGACCCGTCGGCGGCAGGTGGATAGTAGAACGCTGCCGGGATGGTGGCGGCCAGGAAATCCGGGACCGGCACTGGAGTGCAGGACTGTTTCGGCAGGCGCGTGAACCAGTCCGACATGGCGGTGTTCGCGGCCAGATATTTGTAGACATCGGCCATGATCTCCTCGCCGGTGTCGTAACGCAGGGCGGGGTCGTCCCGCAGCCGGGACAGGATCTCCCCGACGTCGGTAGTGCCCAAAAGCCTGCCGCTCGGGGTTGCTTCTTGACTACGGTGAGGACGCGTCCTTGCATGCACTGAATCCTCGGTCGGCGACCCTGGATTAGGTCGAACACCGCCAACATTCTGTGACGACAGGTTTTCTTATCATTTGCAGGTTGTGTCTGTCACCGAGCCGCTTGAGGATAGTTCAAGTTGTCGGCTCGCGCAGCGTCCGCCTGAGCAAAGTAGCCTTCTGTCCTGGGGCCTGGGGCTTCTTTAACTCGTTTTCGGGGGTCTGGGAATCCGAGTTCGACGTATCCGGAGGCTCGTTTGAGTAGGGAGGATGCGATGACCGGCACCAGTGCGTCGTGGTAGTCGTGCACGGTGGCGATGGTTTTTCCCGCGTGGGTGCGGGTGATCCGGCCTGCGTATTGAACCAGGAGTTTCGGGAAGGTGACCGGGGCGGCGAGGAAGAGGGTGTCGAGGCGGGGGCAGTCGAAGCCTTCGCCGATGTAGGAGGTGGTGCCGACGATCAGCAGCGGAGTTTCGGCGCTGTCTATTTGGGTCTGGACGTTGCGGCGTTCGGAGGCTTTCATGCCGCCCTTCAACTGGATCACCTCGGTGCAACCGGCGGCGGTGAGCGCGTCGGCCAGTGCGGTGAGGTGCTTGACCCAGCGGGTCAGGACGAGCACGTGGGCTCCGTCTTTGTGGGCGCGCAGCACGTCGTCGACGATCTGACGGCACCGCAGCTCGTCGGCGGTCAGAGCCCGGTAGATCTCCGCGATCCCGCCGGGCTTGGCCGGATCAGCATCACCGGTGTAGACGAACGAGGTGGGGTGGACGTGGAGTTGCCTGTGCGGTGCTGGGATGGTGTGGGCGGTTGGCAGTTCGCCTGGGCTCGGCGCGGTGATGGTGTGGGTGTTCGCGCCGAGTTGGTGGTAGATGAGATCTTCGAGCTGGTCACGCCGTTGGGGTGTGGCGGTCAAGCCAAGCCAGTAGCGGGCCGGGATCTGGTTGAGGACGTCGGTGAACGCCGATGCTGCGACGTGATGGCATTCGTCGACAACGATGAATCCGTAAGGGCCGGTGATCTCGGCGATGTTGTTTCTGCGAGTCAGGGTGGGCAGCAACGCGATGTCGACGGACCCAGTGGTTTTGGACCGGCCGCCGCCGATCTGTCCGCATCGAACACCGAGATGCTCGTGGAGGCGTTGACGCCACTGATCTGCGAGCGCTTTGCGGTCGACGAGCACGAGAGTCGAGGTGGATCGGGAGGCGATGGCGGCGCAGGCGATCACGGTCTTGCCGGTCCCCGGTGGCGCGACGACAATGCTGTGTTCGTGGGCTTCGATGTGCTGCACCGCTTGGCGCTGTTCGGGGCGCAGTTCGGTGGCGCATGTGAGCTGCACCGCAGTCCCGCAGACGCGCTTGTCGTCGATGTTCAACGTGGAGTCGGCTGATTCGACCAGGGTTGTGAGCAGCGTGAGAAGGCCGCGAGGAAGGATCAGGTCTCCGTCGAGGGTTTCGTCGTAGCTGCGGATGAATCGTGGAGTGTCCCAGGTGCTTCTGCGTGCGCGTTGCCGGTCGAAGAATTCGGGATTCGGGATACTCGCGGCGTGTTTGACCGCCGAGATCATCGCCGGTCCCAGATCGGCGGCAGTGAGGGTGAGGCGGGCGGCGAATGTCGTTCGGATGAGCGCGGCGGGTCGGGGGATGATTTTCGATGAGGTCGGCAGCGACAGGTTCCGCACCTTGTTGCCGGTTGTTGGCTCGGTGACCATTCGTGTCAGTCTGGTGAGGTCGTGGGAACTCAGGCGCGGGATGCTCGACAGGTATTCCCATTGATCGTCGAAGGGTTCCAGCGTGGCGGGATCGAGGAACAGAGTTGTGCCGTGTTGGCGTCGCGCCCCGTTGAGCGGGGCGGCGATCAGATTGCCCATACCTTTTCCAGTGTGGGTGTCCTGGGACGGGAAGAGTCGATCGTAGCTGGTCAAGCTCATGCTGCCGCGCAGGGCGATGGCTTCTGCCAGCAGACCCGTCGCCAGTCGTCGTGCGGTGGCGGCGGAAACAGCGTGGGCGAAGAAGATCCAGACGTGCGCGCCGCGTCCGGACTGCGACACCTCCAGGGCGGCTGGAATATCCTTCGCGCGTGCGGCCTTTACGTAGGCCAGCGCGTCGAGCATCGCGGTGTCTTTGTCGAAGTCGGCCGCTACCCACCAGCAGGTGTCGTCGTCGCCGAGAGCGTAGAAGCCGATGTGCTGATCACCACGCAGGTGCTTGGCGATGACGTCGGGAGTGAGCCGACGGTAGTCGAGGCTGTCCCGGTTTGCTCCTTTGACCCAGCGACCGTTGATCGCGGGAATCCACCCAGATCGGCCGTCGCGTTTGTTCTCCCAGCGCACCGCGTAGACATCGGTGCGGCAGCGGAACAGATCCGCGTAGAAGCGCACCTTGGCCTCTGGACGGGAACGCATATCGACCGGCGTGCCAGCACTGGTCTGGTCGGGATCAGCGGCGCCGACCTGTTCCGGTGTCAGACGCAACAGGTTGCGTAGGCGGAGGTTCTCGGCACGCAGGGTGTCGAGCTCGCCGGGATATCGCTCCACGAAGAGTGAGTCTGCCCGATCACGCACGACAGCACGCACTTTGGGTGAGGATCAGTCCCTCTGTCAGCGAGACGATGCTGTTGTCTGGTCGGTTGAGGTTGCGCCGACATTCACCAGACACGCCATCATGAAACACACCCCCACCGGCGCGTCCTCAGCCCGACACCCCAATCGGTGCCAACAACGACCTGTAGCCAGTGCCAACTGACCGACAGTGCCGTTTCGTGAAACACCAACCCGCAGAATGGAGTTGGCGCGATACTCTCGAATCTCGCGGTCTGCCGCACCCTGCGACGGGCCGCGACCGATGCGAGGCGGGAGGTCGCTGTGCTGTTGATCATCAACGACGGCCTGGAGCCGTCGCCCGCCGAGCAGCAGTTCGCCGAATGGATCGACTGGGCTCCTGCCCAACCCGGGGTGGTGCTGGCTAGCGGAGAACCTGGGCAAGGCCCCCGTGGTCCAGGTCGTGCTCAACTACGCGGCGTTCGTGCTCGTCTTCGCGTTCGGGTGGTGGGCGGTATCGAACTACAAGAAAATGCGTCCCCGCGAGTTCTGGAAGAGAATGTTCACCTACGCGGTACCGCTGTACATATTGGCCGGTATCGCCGCGTGGTCGGGCTGGGCCACCGTCGCCATTGTGTTCCTGCCGCTGATATGGCTGGTGTTCTTCATCGCCAACCAGTGATGGAACAACTACCTGGACACGCTGTCGACCAGTACGCCCGTCACCTCCCCCGGAGGAAACGGCCTGACACCCCCCGCGTCCTGCGATGCGTCCGCCACACCACTCACAGCGGAGCCTCGGGCGCGGTCGGCCCCGGCTGGAACAGCGTCCCGCGCAGGTCGACCGAGACCGTGAATTGGTAACGGGGACACCTGGTGTCGGGGTCTTCGTGGTTGACCGGCGCGCCCACGGTGGTCACGGCGCGAAAGCGGGGCTCGGCCGGGTCGCGGGCAGCGGCCAGCAGGATCGCATGAGCCAGCTCGGCGAGCTCGACGGCGGCGGGTTCGCGGGTGTCCCAGCATTCGACGATCACCATCCGTGCCGCGAGCACCAGCCGGTCGTTGCCGCCACCGGCGGCGGTGACCCGGACCAGGCGGGACGGGCGTGGATCGGGAACAGCGGTCGCGATTCTCGCCGGATCCCCACGAGCCGCCAGCCGCGCGCCCAGGTAGGCCACGACCACGGTTTCGACCGCCGGGAACTCCACCAGCTCCGGCACGGGCCTCATCGTCCGCGGGCGGAATTCAGCGCCTTGACCAGGGTGTTGTCACGGGCGTTGCGGCGGGCGGCCTTCGCCGTCGCGGGGAACACGGTGACCCGCCAGCGGCCCTCGGGGCGGCGTGCACCCTGAGCCGATTTCGTCGCGAATCCGTCCCGGCAGCGACGGCGACGCGGCGGCCACGAGATTCCAGCTCCCGCACCACCTTCGGGCTCCGGCGCAGGTTGTAGAAAGCATTCGTATTCCAGGACAGTTTCGGTTTCGGCATTCAGCCGTCCACCTTTCTGACGGCGATGACATTGCCCGGCACCCACCCGAACGGGCCGTGGTTGGCGTCGCCGGCTATCCCGACGACCTCGAAACGCCCCGCCGGCCCGGCGGGCAGATCGACCAGATCCCGTGGCGCGGGCGAAAAGTCAGCAGGCACATAGATTTTGACGTCGATGATGACGCGGTCGTGGCCGGGCAGGGCGGGTTCGGCCGAGCGGGCCGGTCCCCACCCATACACCGCAACTGGGGTGCCGGGGGCATCGAGGGGCGGGGTATAGGAGGGGACCGGGTTGCCGTGGGCGTCGAGGCCGCCGTCGCGGTAGCGGTGATGGCCGACAACGCCGCGCAACGGGAAACTCATCCGATCGCGACGATCCGATAGACGGCGAGCAGATCTCGCTCTGTCGGGGTGAGGGTGACCCCGCCGATCGAGCCGTCCGGGCCGGTGGTGAGGGTCTCGCTGAACGGCCCGGCGGTCCGGGCCCCGACGGCGGTGGCGGGGGTATCCTTGGCGCGTTTGGCGATGCCGAGCACGACGGCAGCGACAACCGGTGGAGGGTCGGGCCAGCCATGCGTGATCCCGACCCGCACACTACCCTCGCACTCGGTCCACCCGGTGTCGCGGCGCAGGTAGCCCGCGCCTGACCACCGCACCCGCTCCAGGTCGATCGGGTGCCCGTTCTCGGTCACCCGCCGACGATGAGAACGGCACGCACGGCGACGCACGGCGGCACGCTGTCCTTGCAGAGCTTGTCCGCGACACTCGTCCGAACAAGCGATGTGCTGCCGCAGGCTCCGCGAAACGAACCAGTTCCCGCACACTGGGCACCGGCCCGACACCCACCGTCCCGGTGTTCCGGGGATCCGGCGCACCGGCGGCGCCAGTGCCTCAGACGCATGCACGCGGGCCGCCCTGCGGCACGGCTGACAAGTGGCTTCACCCGACGGTCGACTTGTTCTCGTGCGCCACAAGAGTTTTCCACACACAGCACACGGCAGGTCCGGATTCCGCGGAACGTCGACCTCCTCCCCCGAAGGCACCGCCCGACAAGAGAACCCGACCGGCCGACACTCAGCAGTTCAGAACTCCGACCGCACCCACGCACCCTCTGGTGCGGGCCCGGTGTTGGCACGAGATCTGTTGCAGCGCACATGACTCGGCCGGATGTTGGCCGGGCCATGAGGGCGGTGAGGAACCTGTCGACGAGGTGCTCGGAATAGGCAGGGGTATACCGGTCTTCGCACAGCGGGTGCACCGCGGGCACGGACTCGTCGATCACCAGCAGGATCTCATGGCGCACGAGGCAGGTGGACCGCGCGGTGGTGCTTGGTCCCAGCAACTCGCGTATCACGGCCAGTTGCTGGGACGGGACAAATAGGCCAGCACGATAATTCGCGTTGATCCTTCGCGATCGAGCGCGAGACATCCACCGTGGTAATGGAATTGGAGCAGCCAGCCTGTAATCGCATCGGAGCTCGTCTGTCCTGGGTGGTCGAGCCCGGCACTATGGAAGATGGGTATGCGGGTGGAAAGCATGGTATAGGAGGGGATCTGATGGATGTGGCGTGGGATGTTCGGCGGCAGGTGATCGTGACGGCGATCGAGCTGTCTACCGGCGACCAACCCAACACCGATGATTACGAGTGCCTCGGCTGCAGCGGGCACGCCTGGCCGGTTGCCCTCGACAGCGAGTCCAGGGTCGCACCGCACTTCAGCGCCCGGCACCGAGACGACTGCCGTATCGCCGGCGAGGTCACCTACGTCCGCGGAGGCCCGTTGCAGCCGAGACGGTCCCGGTTGTCGAGCACGGCTGGCTACCCGGCCCGCTTGGTCGTACCCGAGGAACGCGAACAGACTGATCCCGCCGCCGATGCCGCATCGGCCAGGCAATCCACCACCGGCTCGAGCCGGTCGGGGTCCGGCGGCCCATGTCACGGCACCAGAGCGACGACCGCGGCCACGATCCGGCCCTTCTGCAGCATGTTCGTGCTCTACCCGCACGATCGCGCCGATCTGTCCATCGACCTCCCCGGCGTCGATGCCGACCGATACCGATACGCATTCAAACGCCTGGACAGCTACGCCATCCGTGACTACCCGCGCCCGCGCATCTTCTACTCGGAGGTCGCCTGGACCGCGCACCCGGATTACACCGACGCCACCGCAACCATCACCCTCTACGCTGGTGGCCGCGACCGGAACACCCGCGCCCGCGTGATCAAGCCCTACCAGGTCGTCATCGACTGGTCAGCGTGGGACACCAGACTCCGCAACGCGCTGCAGCGTGAGATCACCACCGCCCAGAGACAGGCACGCGAGTACGGTGGCAGCTCAGTGCGGTCGTGGATGTTCTTCCTCGCTTCCCAGGATCGGTTCGATCCGAGCCTCTTCCGGCTCGACCATCACGCCTACTACTGCTTCGTCGCGGCTCGTATCGTCCCCTCCACCGACCAGCCGAATCAGCACAGCCAATGGCCCCGAAAACCAGCCCACCCGGCATCGCGTCGCTCGCGAACACGTCGGCCCTGAACCAGGGTGCTTCGTACTCCGGGCCCGGAGTTGCCCGGTGCGTCGCATGGGATCCCAGACTGGCCACGATGCCGGACAGCCCGACTGATCGAGCAGTCTTGAAGTGCAAGAACACGATTGAATGGACCAGCCCGACTGAGCATCGACAGCGCATGAGTCACGGTAGCGGGGGCAGGTTTTGCTCAAGGTCGTTCATCAGCGCCTGGACCGGGCCCCAGCACAACATGACGGTGTCAGCGTCGAATCGGGGCTGCTCGGTGATCTCTTTTCGTGGATGGATGAAGTTCCGGAAATCGCGGACCGCGTGGGCAAATGCTGTGGCGTCGAGTTGGACCCAGTTCTTGTCGTAGGCGGTATCGATCAGTAGCTCCAGAGACACCCAATCCGCTGAGGTCCGCTTATTGGGATCGCGCTTTCCCGGGAGTGTACGCCGGCGTACGTCGGGAAACCCGTTGCGGCGCAGGTCCTCGTCACGTTCGAGCAATACCGCCAGGAGCAGTCCTTCGATGAAGGTGCCGATTCCGATGGTCGCCATACGGTAGGCACCGCCAGCGACGCAAATCCGTGTTTCCTCGACTCTCCCCATCAGAACGTGGACCGTTTCTTGGTCCGACACCAAGGCCGCCAATCGCTGTTGCAGGTCTGGTGGCTCGGCGAAGGTTGGATCCTGCCCGGCCGTCTGTACGGCGCCGAGGACGGGGCGTCCGCTGACGAGCGTGATCGCCAGATGCTCGGGTGCGAGCCGTTCGTTGACGGCGGCGCGGATCTCCTCGGCGATCAGGACTCCATCGTCGTACTCGATGGGATCGCACACGCGGCACAACAATCGTTCCACTTCGCCGGGATACTCTTGGCGCGCCTCGAGCTGATCGCGCAGCCATTCCACTCGCGGTGAACCGTCGTAGATGGGGGTGACCTCCCACCTCGCCCGCTGAAGCAGCGCTTCCAGCTCGTACCCCTTGCGCTCGTACGGGCCACCGATGTCGACGATCACCTCGGCCAGTCTGTCCACGGTGCGCGGATCGAGCTGTGTCACGTCATTCCTCCCTGTCGACGAGTCGTTGGGCGGCCTCGATCGCGTGCGTCAACCGCTCTGTGATCCTGGTGCCGCGGCGGCGGAAGCCGAGTTCCGTCATCGCCTGGGCAAGTCTTTCTTCCCGGCTGATATGCAGCCTGTCGGACATCAGCCAGCGGCAGATCGCGATCAGCTCGCGGTCGCTGTATTCGTGGATTCTCAAACCTGTCGGCACCTCCGGGCGGAGCCCACGACGGATCACCGGTTCCGCGGGATCCGGTGTGGTGGCCGGGGGCGGCTCCGGCGGCAGCGCTGTATCCGCCGCCACCATGGCGTCGCGCCATGCTGCCAGGATCTTGTCGGCCTCGGCTTGGGGGTTGTGGTACCACGCCGACGACCACACGCGGTGGAACCGCCAGCCCAGCTTCTCCAGGTGAGCCTGGCGCAGCCGGTCTCGGTCCCGCGCTGACGCCGAACTGTGATACCGGTGACCGTCGGCTTCCACTGCCAAAATCATCCGCCCCGGCTGGTCCTGGTGCGCCAGCGCGAAGTCGATGCAATAGCCCGAAATCCCCCACTGAGGATGAACGGGAACGTCGCGGGCCACCAGCGCGTCGCGGATCGATCGCTCGAATCCGTTCAGCTCGGTGTCGGTCGGTGCACCGACTTCATCGATCTCGCCGTGCCGTTCCGCGAAGTCGAGGTAGCGGCCGAGCAGCGCGGTTCCGCGCATCGCCGAGGCGGGAAGATCGGCCGAGGAGAACGCTGCCACCACGGTCATCCGTATCCTCGCGCGCGTGACGGCAACGTTGATTCGCCGCTCGGCACCCGAGCGGTTCAACGGTCCGAAACTCTTTCCCGAGATGCGGCCTGCCGCGTCGCGAGCCACGCCGACCGAAAGGATGATCGCGTCGCGTTCATCGCCCTGGACGCTCTCGAGGTTCTTGATGAAAAACCGCCGACCCGGTTCCCTATCTGCGGCGAAGAACTCCTCGAACTCGGGGGCGTTCTTGCGCGCCTGGATCAGCGCGCGCTCGATCCTGGCCTGGTGCGTGGTGTTCAACGTGATCACACCGAGACTTTCGGTGGGTCTCGTCCGGGCATGGTGCATGACCAGCTCGACAACCTTGTTCAGCTCCGCTGGCGACGACCCGTTCTGCCCCGGCGAGGCCGTACCGTCGACCCGGACCAGCGCAACCGGGCTCTCCTTGGTCGATCCCGGGAAGGTGACCAGCTGGTCTCGGTACAGTTCCCGATTGGAGAAGGCGATCAGGCGCTCGTCAGCACTGCGATAATGCCAGTTCAGCATATGCTGAATCGGCAGCAGCGGTCTGAGTGCGGTCAAGATTGATTCGTAGTCCGACAGGTTCTCGTCGTCGTCGTTGTCGTCGTCGCCGCTCGCCAGCCGACGTTCGAAGTAGTTCGTCGGCGGCAGCTGTTTCTCATCCCCGGCCACGACCACGCTTTTTCCGCGCATGATGGATGTAATCGCATCGTGGGGCCGGATCTGGCTGGCCTCGTCGAATATCACGAGATCGAACAATCGCTCGGCAGGCAACATGCGGCTGGCGACCAGCGGTGACATCGCCCAGCACGGGCGCAGGGCCAGCATCACATCCGATGCCTGTTCGACCAGTTTGCGGGTCGGCATATGCCGTGTCTTACGGCTGGCCTGCTGCTGGAGAATCCGGGCCTGGTCCGGATGGCCGTCACTGGCCTGCCGCGCTTGCTTCGCCACATTCCGGCGGACACGCCGAGCAGCCAATTCCCGGTGATGGATATCTGCGCGCTGAAACTCGTCTGCGGCTCTGGTCAACTGCTCGGGTACGAATTGACCGATCTCGGGAACCCGCAGCTTGAACTCGTCATCGAGTGAACCCAGCCAGATTCGCAGAAACGCCTCCCACACCTGCTCGGCGGCGAGATTCCGCCGCGCCGCCTCATCGAGAAAAGAATCAAGACCCAGGCTGTGAAACTGCTCGATATACTGATTGAGCCGAGGCATCCGGAAAAGCGTGTCCTTGTCGGCGCGCAGCTGGTTCAACTGTACTCCGACTTGATGAGCTGGCTCGGTTTCCAGATCAGGGTATCCCGCCGATGCAGCAACCGACGCCAGCTGTCTCCGCAGGATCTTGTAGTCCTGGCTGACCTGTTCGAGACCTTCTACCTGAGAGGGCTCGGTGTTCGGCCCACCCGACATCTTCCAGCGATGACGCTGTTCACGAACATCGTTGAGCGCCGTGTGAAGAGCAGCCTTCTGAGAGATCTTCCCGCTGGTCATCCGACGGAGCTCTTTGATCAACCGGTAGCGCTCGATCCAGCCCGGCTTTGTGCTGATCGCGATTCGTTTCCGCTGCTTCCGATCTCCGGTAGCGAAGTAGAATAACTCCAGTTTCTCACCGAAGATATCCGGCCCGAAGGTATCAACCGTTCCGGAGACATCATCCAACAACTCGAGTACATCGTTCCAGCCGACGACATTGCCCGGGTTGGCGAGTCCCGCCCGGCGGAGCAACGAGTCCATCCCTTGCTGGCTTCGCTGCAGGGTATGGCCGGCGAGGTCGTCGAGTTCGACGAGAATCTGCTCGACCTGCTGCTCGTTGTCGACCTTCGTACGGCACCACGGTGTCTCCTGGCGCAGGACTCGAAGCCCTCCCAGATCGACGAACTCTTTCAGGTCATCCTGAAGCTGCCGGACGACATGTGCGTCCAGCGTCTTCAGCTGAGAGCCGCGGAATGCGCAGGGGATGCTCACTTCGGGGAGATCGAGCAGCCGATCGCGAACCTCGTACGCGCTCAACCCCCACGGCTCCCGCCTGGCATGCAGTGCTGCGGAGTGAGCGAGCAATCGCTGCCGCGAAGCCACCAGACGCGTATGAACGTCCACGACATCGACCGGCGGTTCTTTGGTGACACGGGCCAGGCTTTCCGCCAGCTGGCGCGCAACTTCGCGTTTGCTCGCATTCTCGCTGTGCAGATCGAGCATCAAGCCACCGAGTCCGACCGCGACCAGCCGGTTCATGACAGCCTCAATCGCGGCCCGCTTCTCAGCGACGAACAGCACCCGCTGCCCGAGCGCGGCAGCACCAGCAATGATGTTGGCGATCGTCTGGCTTTTCCCGGTGCCCGGTGGCCCCTCGATGAAGACGTTGTGCCCGGCGAGCGCCGCCATCACTGCCCGATGCTGTGACGAGTCGGCGTCATGCACGAGGAACTCGTCAGCCGGGCTCAACTCGTCGATCTCAGCAGGCCAGTAGCCGGCCGAATCCTGAGCGAGGGCGTCCTTCGCCGGATCGTAGTCGGCAAGAGCGGCAACGAGATCGTGTGCGGCGAGCAACTCGCTCGCGGTCGCAAGATCTTCGACCATCGGAAGCTTCTCGTAGTTGAAGGTCCCCAGCATGACAGCGCGGTCGAGCTCGAGCTCGATGTTCTGAGCGCCGGCTACTCGGGCAAGCTCGGCATACGCTCGCTCCACCAGCGTGTCCAGATCAATGTCCTCGTCAAGAAGGTACTCCAGCCGCTCGCGGACCCGATCCACATCGATGCCGAACTGGCGGTCCAGCGCGTACAGCAGAACCGGATTGAACTCGGCCTCATCGCTGAACTCCAGACTGAAGTCGCTTTCGGTCGCGGTGCGCGCCTTCACGAAGACCGGGCGCAGCAGCAGTGGGGCACGTAACGAAGGCACCGGCACCGAACCTCTGTGCTGCAACGGATTCGTCCGGACCAACCCGAACGCAACCCGTCCGACATCGATACCTTGCTCCTCGGCGAACAGCCTGATAATCCGGCCGACGCTACCGGCCCGGGCGCACGCATCCCGGTGCTGGTCACTGCCGGGAAACATGGCACGCAGCGAAACCCGCTTGCCCACTTCAAGCTCCGCCAGCGCCGAAGCCTCGGCATTGGTCAGATCAAGGCTGCCACGCTTGGTAGCACGGAAGTACAGCAACGTATTGCGGTGCCCCAGATCGATCAACTGGTCCCGCCACTCGGCGGCCTTGGCGATGACAACATCCAGCCGCGCAGCCTCCAACTGCGTAGTCATACCGCAGATCCCCTCGACGACAGGTGGTGATACAGCAGAACGTACAGAGCCCACCGAAGCGGCGGACTCTGTAGGATGACACACAATCTGGTGCAACGAAACCCCGTGCAGCACTTCACTAAAGAACCAGAACCAAACCGAACGGAGCCGATTTAGGCCCAGGCCGCACGCCCCGACCATTCACGCAGCGGCCAGCCGGTCCGTTCATGCCTTGCGGGGACGACTCCGCCGCCATCGCAGCAACCGAGAATCCCGCGAGAAACTACTCGGAACCACCCTCAAGACCACGTTGACCACGTCAACACCCGGTCTAAACGTTTGTGTCATTCATTGCACCGAATGGTCGTGAAGTACTGCGTAAACAACAGAGGTGACGATTGACCTGCGGCTGGACAAGGGATCCACTCCCATTCCTGCATGTCCCGGAACACGGTCCTGGTCGCAATGGGATAGCACGCCTTGGTGCGCGGGCTCAGCGGCTTGCCGGACCGTTTGGACAGCCCGACCGTGCGCTGGACGTAGTCGCCGACATTGAGGCGGTCCATGGCCCCGACCCAGGCCGCACCGGTCTGGCGGGTCCACTGGCCGGGCTCGGTGGTTTCGGGATGCTCGGCGACGAGCCAGCGACCGGCCTTCGCCATAGCACCGCGGAAGATGCCGCGAACCTTCGGGGTGAGAGTGGATGTCGCATACCAGCGTTCGCCCCGGTCCACCCACTGCTGGTGTGTGCCCTCGATCGCCGGCATCGACCCGTTTTCGCCAACGACGGCGGATCACAATGCCCAAGTGCAGCCACCGCCCGCTGGAAACCGTGCAAGGTCTCCCGCGCTCCGCGCACCCCACACTCCGAACATGATCAACATCATCGTTGAGGACTTCGACGTGTTCCGCTACTACCTGCACCGCACGGCCGCCGACCTGGTCGTGTGGACCGGCGATCAGATCGCTGACGCGATCGACAGCCTTGGGCTGTCCCACCTCTACCCCAGCCACGCCGCACTGGCCGCCGCTCTCGGCGAACCCCCGCGCCCACGAAGCTACTTCGACCCCGACACTCCATTCTGATCCGGCTCGATCGGGCTGCCGCACTGTGCGCGGGCCTACCGATCCAGGTCACGCGGCACGCCGTCGATGAACCAAGTTCCCACATCGATACGAGAGGACCATGATCATCTAAGAGCTTGCCGAGACCATGCCGGACAGACCGTCGGAAGGATAGCGAAGATGGACGCAGAGCAACAGCCCCAAGCGCCCTACCCGTCAAACGCCACACCCGATTCGTTGGATGGATGGATGGCTACTCAAGAGGCGGCGCGTGCCGAGATCGCGCCGCCGGACCGGTACAACGAATATACGCAGTACTGGTACACCGCTGCCGATCTGGTGCGAAACGGCTACCGCGAAGACACATTGCATGAGGTTTTCGGACTCCCGGTTCCCCTGCCGGACGGGCGGCTGGTGTGGCCGGTGTCGATGGTGGAGAAGATCGAAGCCGAAGTACTCGCCCCGGCCGCCGCCGTGGTGCTGCGCGCATTCAGCAATTGGGACTACGTCCGCGACATCGGGGGAGGTCGATGGTGGATCGATGCGCAATTCGAGTGGCCACTCACCCCTGAAGGCCGTGCCGCAGTCGAGGAACGAATGCGACCGTCCTGAGAAAATCGACAGTCAGACGACTGAAAGCGGCGACGTTACCGGCGCTGCATCGCGCGGGTCTGGTCAGAGTCAATTCTGCGGGAGAGAAGGCAACTGATCAACGCCGCCGACCCCTGCAGAACTTGCTGTGGGTTGGCGAACTCGCCGAGTTGATTGCCGACGTCGAGCAGGATGATGTCTTCACCGGTTTTGTCTTGGCCGTCGAAGACTTGCGCGAAGTAGGTCTGGAGGCCGCGGTCCCAGCCTACGATGACTTCTCGGTCGGGATGGTGGGTAGAGTCGAGCGTCTGCAGTCGGATGCGGCTCATAACCGTGCCTTTCGTCGTGCTCGCGTGCCTGCCGTGTGGCGGCGTCCGTGCATTCTGTGTGGGCTGCGCGCCGTGTCGGCGAGGCGAGGATTGGTCGCGGCGGTTTCGGGTTCGGCTGCGTCGGTGGTGCCGCCGTGTGGCGCGGTGCGCAGGATCTCCGGGTGGTCGCACGCACATATCCGGGCTCTCGCTGCGAGCGCATCGAGGCGGGCTTGGAACGCGCAGAGGTCTTGCACGATGTCGGCCGGTACGGTCACCGTCGGCAGGTGCTGTCCGGTCCGCTCGGTGCTGCGGTAGGGGGCGCCGATGGCGAGGTCGCCGAGCATGTCGGTCACTCGTGCGTAATGCGGTACGCCGACGCGGCCGATTTCGCGGAGTTCGCCGCGGCGTGGATGGTCTTGCCGGTACTCGACGGTCGTCCATTCCCGGTCGATCATGCCGACGATCAGGATTCGGCTGGGTTCAGCGGGATCGGCGAACTCGATGCTGACACCGCCCGCAAGGGCCTGGTCCAGCGCTTCTGCTGCCTCGCAGGCGGGATCACCGGTGACCGATGTCATCCGGCCGGTTCCGGTCACCAGTTGGGCGGCCCGAGCGGTCGTGATCGCCGTGCGGATCGCGGCGGCGATCTCGGTGGCGGTGCCGACACCGAACCGGCGTATCGGCGCGAATTCTTGTCGGCCCACAGATCGGGCATAGACGGCTGCCGCAGCCAAGGCTGGTGCGGATGCCGAAGTGCCGTTGTGTGCACGGTTGTGCAGCCAGGTCAGCGCGTCGTGCAGCGTGTGGAACTCGGCACTGCTGGGTGGCGGTGTTTCGTGAGGCCGGGCAGGGTCAGCGAGGATTGCGAATGCGGCGAGGTAGGAGGTGGCTCGCCGAGGTTGTCTCGTGGTGGTCATGACGGTCCTCGATGGATGTGTCAGATACGACTTACAGGTGTCGGCGCTGGCCGGTTTTCCGCGACGCGGATTGGCTACGCCAGAGGCGCTGGCGCCGTTGTTCTGTGGTGACGACCGGGGCGGGCTGTTGTGCGCGTTCGATACGCTCGACCCGGCTACGTACCTCGCCCTTTCTGAGCAGCCGGCTGGGTGGAGCAGTCGAGGCAGGACGGCAGTCGAGGCACTGTCCGTCGGTCACTTGGCGGAACTCGCTGCAGCTCTCGCACCATCCGTTGCTGACGCTGGCGGGCTCGGTGCCGGCGGTCGATGTGCTGCGCGGTTTCGGCTGTTTCGGTGCCTGCGGTAGTTCGGGGTGGTTGCGGACCCAGGTTTCGATGGCGCGGTATCCAATGTCACCCATTGCCCTGCAGAGGCGCCATTCCTGCCGAAGGATGCTGCGCGCGGCCGGGCCGCTCTGTTCGGCGATGAATTCGCATCGGGCGTTGATGGCGTCGATCCTGCTGTGTCCCAGCGGAAGTTCCCCGATTCCGGTCACGCCGTCGATCCGGCATGGGTTGCACAGCCCGTCGTCGCCACGTCCGGATCGGATGCGTTCGTTGTACGGCAACCCGTAGGGCGAGGTGCTGCCGTCGAGTGCCGCGCGTTCGAGGCGGCAGCCCACGCACGGCAGCCCGCGCAGGGTCGGGGCGGCGTCTTCTTTGTCCTGGTCTCGGTAGGCGTCCTCGACCTCTTTGTAGCGGTCGTCGTCGTAGTCGCTGTCGTGCTGAATATCCAGTGATGCGAAGGGTTTTCGACTGTCTCGGGCGTACGGTTTGTTGTCGTCGACACCTGCCCGCCCATCCGGCACCTCGTTCACCAGCTCGCTGTCGTCGATCGTGTCCTCGCCTGCGCGCTTGCGATGACGTAATGCCGCGGCCCGGGTGTGTTGGTCGGCGGCGGTGTCGCCGAAGTACGCGTCGACGATGGCGTGTTCCTCGCGATTGGACGGCCGGGTCGGGCCGGTCCGCAGCGCCGGGTCCACGCGACGGCGGGTGTCGCGGGGTGGTCGGTAGAAGTCGCTGCCGTTGGAGTTCGTGGCACTGGCTCGCACGCTCCGTCCGCCGGCCGGTCGTGCGGGAAGCCGGTTGCCTGGCTCCTCGTGTACGTGGGGATCGGTTGGCGGCACCAGTTTTTCGATGAGTGCGCGCTGTGCCGGGTTGTTGTGCCAGAGCTGTCTCATCTCGGCTTTGGCCTCCTCGTACGGGTGGCGCTCCCAGATCGAGACACACTGCCAAATCATGCCAAGACGCTCACGGTCGATCGTCTTGGCGAGTTCGCGTACCTGCTGCTTGGCGCGGCGCAGGTCACCGGAGTTCACCAGGGCGGCGACGGCGGAGATGGCTTCGATGTCGCGGTCGATCAGTGGCTCAGCCATGGCCCTTGCTCCTGCCGCTCGACAGCGCAGTGCGCTGCGATCCGGGATGTCAATGGTGTTGTCATCGCGAAGCCTCCTTCGCTGCGGTTTCGCGGAGTTCAGATGCGTCGGCGCGGGTGCGCCGCACGGGGTTTCGACAGACCCCTGCGTATGCGCTGCGCCCACGATGGGCTCGTTCCTTCGGCGCGCTCTGCTGGGCCGCCTTGCGTATGGTCATCAGCTCGCGCCCCATGACGGGAGCCGTCGGAGAATCGGCCCCCGCCATTGGTCGGTTCGGGTGGCCTCACCCGGTCACCGATGCCGTCGGTTGCGCGACCGGACGATTCGCGCAAGGCGTCGGAAATCGCGATCCGACGGCCGAATTCATCCAGCAGTTGTTGGGCGGCGTGGCTCCACTCTGCGCTGTGTCCTGGCTCGGTGATCGAGTCGACCAGCTCCTTGTAAGCGGCGCGGTAACCTGCCGTTCCGCGTGCTCTGTCTAGCCCGGTGGCGAGGTCGGCGACGTCGGTCGCGTATTTCCACAGCTGTGCTTGTGCCGTGTCGGGAGGGTGGACCGCCGGACGCGGAATCGCTTCTCCTGTCCGGGCGTCGATGAGGACGGGCCTGGTTTCCAGACCGTCGAGGAATTCGCCGAGCCACGGGTGCACTCCGGAGCCGACCCGGTACTCACCGACGTACTCGGTCAGGGTGACGTGCTCGTTGTGTTCGCGCCGATATTCGCGGGCTTGCCACTGCCCGGCATCGCTGTTGAAGCTGATCGAGACGCGTCGTCCGGGGCTATCAGCCGCCGGTGCGGCGAACTCGACATAGACTCCGCGGGTTTCGGTCTCGTGGAGTGCTTTCCACTGCGGGTATGTCGGGTCGAACCGCTGTCGAACGGCAATCTCTATCTGATCCGCGATCTCCGCCGACCTGCTGACGGCGGAGTCCATAAGACCGGCGGTCGGTGAATCCGGGTAGTCGCCCCATGGGTCGAGATCGACGTATCCCGTCGCCTTTTCATCGACAGGCTCGAGACCGTTCAGGACCCGCCCGATCCTTCCGTCGAGCTCGGCCTGCAGTACCTCGCACTCCCAGGAGATTTCCGGGTGCATATCCCCGAGTCGCATGACGGCCATTTCGCTGCTCACGGCCTGATGAGCAGCGAGTAGTGCGTCCAATGTGCCCTTTTCCTGAACTCGACCGAGGTGGTTGTCGAGATCGGTCAAGAACTCGAGAAGGATTGTTTCGTGCGCCGCCGGCACCAGGACCGGCCCGCTGCGGGATGGTTGGTCGCCGTTGAGCGTTGGCCCTCTTTGGAGTTGGCCTATCACCGCTCCCAGATGTTCCGCGTCATCCAAGCGGTAATCGCCGATCGGACGCAAGGCAACGCCGTCGAGATACATGGGTGCGGGTGCCGATAGCGAGGGCACCCACTCGGGATCTGAGACCAGTTCTCGGGCAGCGAACTCGTGATGTTCGGTGAAGGTGATCTGTACGACGCGATGCGGCTGGGCGTCGGTCGCGGCGGCGAACACGACGTTCACTCCCTGGCTGCGCACCTTCTCGAGCTCGGAATACGCCTCGTACTGCGGATCGAAGCGTGCCCGTACTCGATCGCGATGATCGCGGACTGTCGCATCGCGCGGCTGAGTTCTCACTGCTGCACCAAGGTTCGCGCCACCCGGATTCACGACGTCGGTCGCGTCTGCGAGATCATCAGGCAGAGCGATGATGTCGTCTTCGCGGAGCACACGCTCCTTCGTGCCGAAGACGAGTGCCCTGTTCTGCTCGCTCACTGCGGCGGGGCGTGCTCTCTGCGCATCCATCTGAGTTGTCGGCTCGGCTTGCGCGCCGGATCGCCGCCGGATGCGGTCGTCCAGCGACGCGACCAAGGTCCGGTACCCGTCGCGGGTGATGTCGTAGACGGCAGTGTCGACATCGGACGCGCCGCCGTGCAGGTCCGGTGCTGACGCCTCGTGGCGCCGCAGTTCTGCGGCGACCTGTTCCCGTGCCGCCGCAAGCGCTGCGGGACTGCGGGCGCTGCGTACAGCGTCACGAAGGGTGTTGATCCCGCTCTGATGTTGTTGCAGGATCGTTCGTTCCGTCTCAGGCACGACGATGGGCGGTCGTCTGGTCGTCTGGTCGGTGGAGGAACTGTGGTCCTGGAGTACCGGTTCGGCGGCCAGGTACTGCAGCAGCCGCTCCAGCGATTCGCTTTCGATTCGATATTCGCCAGCGACTCGTAGGTTTGCCGGGTCGTACGGACTAATTGCGCTCGAGTCGGTTTCGGGTCGTCGGCCCGCTTCCGCTTCCAGCTCGAATGCGGTCCATCCGTGGTAGAACACGATCTGAATGATTCGGTTGTCGGCGTCGGGCGCCGATGCGGCGAAGGTGACGGAGAACGGCGAGTCGAGCAGATCGACCAGGTCCGCGTGCGCCCGCACCTCCGGGTCGAATCGCTCGTCGAGTTCCCGGCGAACCCGGTCGGCGATCCGTTGGACGCCGCCTTCGCCGTCACTCTCCCATTCGGTCGCGGAGTAGGCCACGCCGTCGACCACCAGGTCGTCGCCGATGACGTCGCGCCTGAAGTCGAAGTCACTCATCGCCGTGATTCCCTTCAGGCGGGTCTGGGAGTTCGATGTCGAGGGTGGGCTGGTCGGGTTCGTCGTGAGATCGACGGTCACGCCGTGCCACCGCTGGTGGTGGTGTTTCATTGGCGGCGTCGAAGATCCATGAGTCCAGCTGCGATGTCGAGATGAGCGAGTCGATGCCGCTGCGCAGCAGGTCGCTGTCGTCGGTGCCGATGATGTAGCACGCCGTGACCGGGGAGGTGTCGATGAGGGTGAGCGCGGCCATGGGGGTGTCCGGGCCCTGGTTGTAGCGAAGCGATTTCACGAACCGTCGTTGATCGTCGGTGAGCCGGTCGACGAGGTGCTTTTCGGTTGGTGTGGTGACGGGGATCCAGTGCTGGGTCACTGTCATGACCGCGATCTGTTCGACATCGGTCGTGCCCTTGTCGGATTCACCGAAGGTGAGGATTCCGATCAGATGCGTGTCGGGGTTGTCGGCTCGCAGCGACAGTTCGGTGTCGAACGTCGCGACCATCCGCGTGTACGTCTCGTTCGCGAGGTGTAGCGGGAGGTCCGGTACGTGCTTGAACAGCAGTGCGGCGCCGGTGATGGTCGGCGTGATGCGTTTGATCTCGCCGACGGCGATCATGAGCCGGCGGTGCGATCGGTTGCCGGTGATGTGAGACAGGGCGGCCGTGCGCCGGGCGATGATCTCGGCCTTACTCTCGGAGTTGAACGTTTCGGGTATCCAGAGCCGATTGACCAGCGGAGTCCGGTTGGTCGTCTTGTCTTCTGCGGCGCAGAGTAGGTACTTGCGGATCGTGGCCCAGTTGCGTTTGCCGAGCATGCCCGGTGTCCACCGGGTGAATCCGGCGTCGTCCCACAGCAGGTGCAGCAGACCGCGCAAAGTCAGCTTGGTGGGATCGCCGCCGCTGTCATCGACCTCGGTGGCCGCGGCTGCGGTGGCGACGCGGCGTCTGTGGTGGGTCAGAGGGAATCCGAGGGTGATCCGGGTGGTCTCGGGTTGCTCTTTCACCGCCTTTCCCAGTAGGTGCGCCAGTCCGGAGACTTCGGGTGGCAGTGCGTAGGAGGTACACATCGGGTCGTGGGTCGATCCGGTGCCGGGCATTCGTTTGATCAGGTATCGGCCGCTGACCTTGGCGATGTACATATCGCCGCCGTCGCCGCCTTGGCACGTGCAGCGTGGCCGGGTTCCGGTGGCGTGTGCTGCGGCGAGCATGGCTTGGGCGTTGCCGTGGTCGCTGTCGATGGGTTGTCCGTTGATGACATACATTGGCTGTCACCACCTTTCGCGGATGTCGGGGTGTGGTCGACGGGTGGTCATGGCCGTCGCCTGCTGCTGCGTTCGGGGATCCAGCCGCCGGCGATGCGCGAGTACACCCAGACGCGGCCGTCGTAGCGGACCGCGACGGTGCGTCCGGCGGCTTGGATGGATTGCGCGGATTGGGTTGCGATGAGTTCGGCCATGTCCTCGTCGCCGACGAGTTCCGGTCCGGTGGTCTCCTCCGGCGCCGCGGGGGTCAGCGCGGGTTCGGGTCGGTCGGCGAGGTCGTTGTCGACGAAGTCGTCGAATCCGGGATGCGTGGGTTGGGGTTGGGTGCGGTAGCCGCAGCGTCCCGGGCCGCAGCTGGAGAAGTCGCTGATGCGGGTGAGTTGGTCGATGGCTGGCCAGAGCCATTGCTGGTGCCAGGCGATGAGGTCTTCTCGGGGTGTGTCGTGTTGGTCGGGTCCGGGGAGGTAGGCGGCGTGGTGTGCGGCCATGAGCGCGGTGAGCGTTTCCACGGCGCTGCCGTGCCGGTACCAGCAGGTGGGGACGCGGCTGCCGAGTTGGTAGCGATGCCGCAGCCAGTCGACCCAGTCGGCGAGTTCGCGCCACAGCTGTGCGGCGGCGTCGGTGTCGAGGTCGGCCCAGCTGAATCGGCACGCGCCGTCACGGCTCCTGCTTCGATGGGGCCGGTCCAGCGTCGCGTCCTGCGGTGTGTGCGGTTCGACGGTCATGGCCGCCTCGCTTCCGGTGCATCGAGCCGCAGCTGTGGCTGGACTTCGCCTGTGGTGACGATGGTTTCGAAGGTCTCCAGCGCCGCCCGAACTTGGCGTTGGGTGCGGGGGTCGTCCCATACGCTGGGCAGCCGCAGCACGGCGGCGGGGGCGTGGCGGTAGATCAGCAGCCCTTGGTCTTCGTCGAGTTCGCGGATTTCGTCGGCGCGCAGGACCGGTTCGTCGCGTTGGGAGTAGCTGCGGCCCATGGTCCGCGACAGGCTGGCTTCCCATTGCTTGCGTTGTCCAAGCAGCCGCGAGACGGCTTCGAGTTCGTCGCCGCGCAGACCGGGCAGCAGCAGCATGGCCGGCGGTGACTGGCCGAGCATGCGCCCGCCGATCTGGCCCCAGCGCAGTTCGTTCTGGGATTGGTTGTGCGCGAATGCCCAGACGGTGATGCCTTTGCCGCCGCTGTCGGTCATGATGCTGGGTAGTTCCGGGATGGGCGCGACGTTGTTGACTTCGTCGAGCACCAGCCGCACGGGCGGGTCGAGCCGTTTGCCGGGCCGTTTCTGTGAGGCGCGGTCGGCCACGTGATGGATCTCGGCGGCCAGAGCGGCCACGAATGGCGCCATGCTCTGTGACGTGCCTTTGGACAGCAGGTAGAGCGTGTTCGCGTGCGTGGTGTCCAAGACGAACGATTCGACGTCGAAGGACTCCGCGCCGGGAACGTCCACCGCGGCAAGCATCTTCGGTGAGGCGAGGGGTTCGAGCAGGCGTGCGGCGGCGGCCAGGACGTCGTCGCTGGATTCGGAGGTGGAGCCTAGGATCTGTTCGAGTTCGGCGGCCCAGTCGGGTAGGTGGGTACCGAGGATGTCGACGGCGGTGCGGTTGGTGCGGCTGGGCACCCAGACGCGCACGTCGCGGATCGAGCGGTCGTCGAGGGCGGCGGCGTGCAGGTAGCAGCGCAGCAGGGTGGCGGCTTTGGATTCGAAATACCCGCCGTTCTTGGTGCCTTCCAGCGGCATCGCCTTGGTGAGCGCTTCGGCGCGGCGGATGGCCACGTCCGGGTCCGCGCAGCCCGACAGCAGTGACCATCGGATTTTCCCGGGCCATCCCGAGAGGTCTTCGGGGTCGAACACTGCGATACGGCCCCGTGTCGCGCGGTCGAGGAATGTCGCCGCCATCAGATCGGTTTTGGTCGAAGTGGCGGCGACGAATCCGGGTGCGTCGCACACACGCTGGTAAGCCAGCCGCCAGGTCTTGCCGGATCCGGTGGGGCCGTAGACGATAACGCCGTCTCGAGGTGACAAGCACACCCAGGATCGTGGGTCGCAGGCCAGGACCCCGACCCGGACGGTCAGCCGGTCCGGCGCTACCGGCCGTCGGCGCAGTCGATTCCGGAGATTCATCGCCGCCACCTCCGTCGATACCGGCGTGGCTCGCGCCGTGCTTGTTCGGGGAATTCGGCGGCGGATTTGCGGGCGGCGGTGTGTGGGTCGAGTCCGATCCTGCGCAGGTCACCCCGGGTTGCCAGCCCGAGACGGCGACGGCGGTGCCGACGGCGGGAGTCGATTTCGGCGCCGACGATCGCCACCGCGCTGCACCAGGCGATGGCGACGACGATCATGCAAGGCCAGGTCAGCCAGCCGGGACCGGGTCGCGGGTCGGCTGGCCACGCGGCGGCGGGATCACCCCAGTGTTCGGTCAATCGGGCCAGCGTGGGGGTGAGTTCATGCCAGCCGGGAGCGGCGGGGCCGCGCAGACACAGCAGCGCAGACAGTGCCCCGCCGCCGAAGACCGCGACGAACCCGCCGCAGACGATGTGCAGGGCGAGCACGAGCCCCGCCGGAAGAACCGGTTCCATGCGGATGGGGTTGGGTAGCGGCCGTTGGGTGGTCATGCTGCTTTGCCCTTCACGGCACTGTCGGTGTCGGTGAGAGCGACCTCGAGCGGGGATCGGATGTGCTGCAACAGAAATGGGTCGCGCCGCCCGATCTTGACCAGAGCTTGGCCGCGGCCCAGCCGCATCAGGGTTTCCTCGGTGCCCGGTGGGAGCCGGTACATGTGGCAGGTTTCGCGGATGTCGTCTTCGCGGCCCTGCCCCATGAGCACGACGATCGAGGCTTCCTGCATGAGCGCTCGGGCCGGTGACTCCCCCGGCAGATCGCTGATGTGGTGGAACGCCGATACGGTGCACAGACCGAGTCCGCGTGAAAGTTTCATGTTCGTCTGGAACACTTCGCCGGTGCTGCCCTGGGCGACATGCCAGCCTTCTTCGACGAGGAGAATCGTTTGGGCGAAGCGCGAGGAACGGGCGGCGAGCCGGTTGGCCAGCCAGGTGTTGATCACGGTCATCACGACCCGCAGTGCGGGCCCGTCGGTCGGCAAGGCGGACAGGTCGAAATGGACCAGGGGGTGGGTGTCGAGGCTGTCGCGGATTTCCGGGCTGGTTTCGGCGTCGACCAGTCCTTTGAGGTCGCGGTCGGCAAGTCGCAGCAGCGCCAGGCCCGGCTCGACACCCCATTCGAGACCACGGTCGGCCCATCGACCGCCGACGGTGTCGAAGTCGCCTGTATTCGGATCAAGCAGTCGCATCGCCAACTCCCGGATCACCGGGGCGCGGCCCTGGTCGCGAGCCGCAGAGTTGACGAGTTCGAGCGCGAGCCCGACCGCGGACTTCTCTCGTTCATCGAGTTCGCGGCTCATGCTGTCGGCCAGCACCGCCAGCACAAGCGCTTCCTGGCCGGCGGGCACGATGCCCGACAGGCCGCCGACGTGTTCGCCGCCGGTGCTGATTGCGGCGTCGAGCAGGTTGACGCATGCTCCGCCTCCGCCGGTTTGGAAGCGGATCGATGCGGCGCCCAGCATCTGCGCTATCGGGGTGTATTCGCCAAGGCCGGACTGGGGTTTCTTGTCCAGGATCACCACTTGGCGGTCGGCGATGAGTTGCCGCAGCCCGAACGCCGTCTTGATCAGCGCGGACTTGCCTTGGCCGATGTCCCCGATCACGCAGACATTGATGCCGGAGATTTCCTCGCCGTACAGGGCGAAGGGGTCGAGGATCTCCAGTTCGCCAGAGACAATGTTGAGTCCGGCGACCACACCTTCGTAGCGGGAGGCGCGGCGGCTGCCTGCGAGGTTGAGCGCTTCGGCTTGCCGGGTGGTGGTCCATGCGCCTTCGGGGCGCTGCTCGTACCAGCCGTATTTGTCCAGCAGGCGACGCCGTTTGGGGGCAGCTCGTCGACCGAGACCGACTCCGTCGGTCGAGGGCACCGCGGTGTGGTTTCGGTTGCGACTTGTCCGCAGGCGTAAATGGTTGGCGGATCGCTGTTTCGGTTCGCGGTGGACCTGCGCGGCGCGTTGTGTCCGGGTACGGCGGATGCGGGATCGGCGGGTCATCGGGTGTGCCTCGTTTCGGCCAGGCCGCGCCCGAGCGGCAGGGTGGCGAAGAGCGCGACGTCGTGATCGCCGTCGCACCAGTCGATTTCGGCGAGCGCGGACTCGCCCGCGGCTTCGGTGACCCGCAGACAGGCACGGTCGAGGTCTTCGCTGTCGCGGCCGGTCACCGCGATCGCGATGGCGTAGATCGCGCCGTGGTGCCCGGAGCCGGGCATCAGGTCGTGGCGGCGGCGATCGGAGGCGGAGGCCAGTACTTCGGCGGAGCCGTCGCTGATCTTGCCTTTCGCGGCCTCTTTGAGTTTTCGGGCTTCGTCAGCGGTGAAGTCGCCTTTGGCGGCGAGGCGCGCGGTGTGTGCGGCGACGAAGTCGATGCGCACGCTGATGGTGCGGATCGTGGGCATCGGTGCGGTGTCGTCGTCGCCGGGGTCAGCTTCCACACCGCTGAGCAGCGGTGCCAGCCACAACGGGCCGAGCGGGACGGGTTCGATCGCCCGCGGCGGAATGAACCCGACCCGGGTGCGCCACCCACTGTGCTCGCCGACCGCGACACTGTCGCCGCCACCGACATAGCTGGGCCAGCACGTGTCCCAATCCGAGTCGGCGTGGCGGCCCAGCCGGAAGTCGGGGTCCACGCAGGCCCGCAGGACCGCGCAGGCACGTTTACGGCCGTACATCTCGACCCGTCCCATGCCCGCCAGGGCGAGCAGACGCGCTGTCCGCTCGGTTTCATCCCGGATGACCTGGGCGATGCCGCCTTCGATCGGGGCGTTCTTGGCGCGGGCCGCGCGGGCGGTCGCGGCCATGAACGCGTCGGTTTGCGGAATGCGCAACACTACGAAGACGCGGTGTTCCTCCGCGAGCGGGGCGAGCACGTCGATCAACGCGCCGTAGGACTCGACGGCGGGCAACAGTCGTTCATCCGCGAGCCGTCCGACCTGGTTTTCGGCCCACCGCTGATGCGGGGTCATGTCCAGCGGCACCGACCGATGCACGAGTTGGATGCCACGGACGAACGAGGACGGGCGAGCAAGTTGGGCCTGCAGGGCACCGAACGCCGCCGACGTCGCGGCGTAGGCGGCGTCACCCCGCAACCCGGCCGCCACCCCTTCAACCGCGAGCATGACCGTAAAGACCGTGCGCTCACCCGGGTTGGCGGTGCGCAGGATGAACATGTCGTCCAGGCCGGTGCCGGTGACGTTGAGCGGGCTGGTGTTGCCCAGCGGGACCGGCATCTCCCAGCCAGGATCGCGCTGCGGGTCACCGTAGGCGGGGTCGGCGGGGTTGCGGTAGATGTGTTCGCCGCGGCGGCGCCTGCTCCAGGTCCGCAGTTGATGGGTCCGCAGCGACGCCCAGGAGCGTTTGCCGCCGAACTCCATCGTGGCCGCGAACACCGCGACCAATTCGACGGCGATGGTGACCAGACACCAGGCGGCGCCGCCGCCGATGACATAGGTGGCGATCGCGGCCAGGATCGAGCATCCCCACGTGATGAGGACGGGTTCGGATAAACCGAGCCAGGAGCGACGGGCGATTTCGCCGCCGAGCAGGTAGGTGCGTTGTTCGCTGCTCATTCTTCGGCCTCTCCGGGCGCGGCTTCGGCGACGCCGCGGCCCTTCTGCAGGGCAGCGGCGGCACCGGCCGCGGCGATCGGGATGGCGGCGACACCCGCGGAGGCGGCGGACGAGGCAAGAGAGGCGGCGGCACTGGCACCCTTGCCGAGTCCGGCCGCGAGGCGTGCGCCTGCTCCGCGTTCGGTCTTTTCGCCGCCGCTCTTCGTGCCGATGGTGTCGGTTCGGCGGGTGCCCATGGTGTCGCCCAGCCGGGCTTCGGTCGGGCTGCGTCCGTCGTTCGAGTCGGCGGTACGCCACTTCGGGTCCGCGCCGTCGCCGGTGTCCCCCCGCCCGCCCTTACCCTTTTGCGGGTCGGTGCGGGACCGCGACGCCCCCTGGTTGGAGCGTCGCCATAACTCCCTCGAGCCGAGGCCGCCGATCGCGCCTGCCATCAGCGAGCCGGAGTGCCCACCGAATCCGTTGGCGTCGCTGCGTGAAGGCAGCATCGGCGCGTACTTCAGCAGCGACCACGGCGCGAGCCCGACGACGATGAACGCGACCACGACCAGGCACAGCTGTCCGAGCGTGCCGAGATTGCCTTGCCCGGCGGCCTGTCCGGTCAGGCCCGCGTTGATAACGCTGGTTTCCACAGCCAATAGCAGAAATAGCAGCGGCTTGGAAATCACCAGGGCGATGAACAGCAGCACCGGCCGCAGCGCCTTGCTCCGCCATTTCGGGTGGACCCACATCCCGAATCCGATGCCCGAAGCCACCGCGAGAGCGGGCAGAGCCACCGCGTGCATCAACAAGCCGAAGAACACTGCGAGACATCCGGCGATCAGCAGCAGAAACAGCATCAGGCCGACGATCACCCCGCCCGGCAGACCGGGCGCAGTGAGTTGGCCGGTGAATTTCTGCAGGTTGGTAACCATGTCGCCCATGTCAGGGCCGGAGATGTGCACGACGCTGTCGGACATGGCATTCGCGGCGCCGACGAGCAGTTGAGCGCAGAACGGCGCGAACAGCATCAATACGATGCCGGCGGGAAGGTATCCGAACAGATCCGCGGCAATGGTTTTCGCAGTTTCTCCTTTGGACGCGGCCCGCCACAGCGCCAGCAGCGTCATCAGGCCCATCACGGCGACGCCGAGACTGGTGGACAGGGCGTACCAACGCAGAAACCAGCCTTGGCTGGGGTCGAACGTGCCGACCGCCGCGAGTCCGTGCAGGACTTTGGTGGACAGGTCGACGGCGGAGGCTTTCGCGGAGTTGGCCCAGTCGTCGATCACCGATTGCGGGTCGGCGACGAACTTGACCACGCCGGGGATCGCGGTGCCGAAGAACCAGCTGAACGCGTGGACGAAAGCGCTTCCGGCGGCGTAGATCCCCGAGTCGTGCATGAACTCGTCGACCCGGTCGCTGAAGGACGTGTTCTTGTCGATCCAATGGGCTGTTCCGGCGAACACGTGGGCCACCCGGGTATTCCAGGCGACGCAGCGCTGTTGGTCGTCGCTGGGCGCGTCGGCTTGGTCGCAATTGACGAAGAAGGCGTGGGCGCAGTAGCTTCCGGGAATTCCGCCGCCGCAGGGCGCGGTCCACGCCTTCTCCGGCACATCACCGAATCCGGGCGTCTTGCGCATTTCGGTCATCGACTGCTTGTCCGGCGCCGACGCCCACACAAAGCCCCACGTGTTCCACTGCGGGGTCGCCCATCGTTTGAGATCGTCGGCGCATGCCGGTTGCGGCAGGGCGTAGCCGGGATCGCCGGACGGGAACACCCTCGGCAGATAGTCTTTCGGCGGTTCACGGCCGGCGTCGACGTCGGCGTTCAGGGGCGGGTCTTGGCCCGCCAGTCCGCCCGGCGTGAACGAGCCGATTCCGAGCAGCCTCTTCTTTTCATCGTCGGACATCGACCAGTAGATGAGGCGATCCTCCACGGCCAGCGCGGCATTGATGTAGGCGCCGATGTCGCCGCCGCGGTCCTTGCAGACTCCGGTGAACCACGGTGCCGCTTTGAATTCGGCTGTGCCGCCGACGAATTTGCGCAGGTCGGCCGGGAACCCATGCGGAAGTGCCCCTGATGAGGGTGCGATCGGGCCGGGTGAGGGGTCGGCCGACGCGACGGCCGCACCGCCGAGCGTCAGCGCCGCGATCGCCGTGACGATCAGGAGCAACAGGTATCGCCGCATCATCATCGTCTGCCTTTAGTCGACGTAGAAGGTGTAGTAGCCGCCGAGCAGGGAGTGGGTCAGCGGTGAACCAGAGCCCGGCGCCACGACCTCGTCGGGTGTGGGTCCGGTGTGGGTGGTGAGGTCTTTGGCTTTCCAGTCGCCGTGTTCCCAGGTCAGCGACACGCTGGTCGAGGACCACAGCGTCATCACCGAAACCGGGTCGCCGGGGGTGATCGAGCCCCGCGACACCGCGACGGTCCACACGTCGACCTGTGCAGAGCCGCCGGACAGCGACTCGACGCTAAC
Source organism: Nocardia terpenica (assembly GCF_013186535.1). Lineage (NCBI taxonomy): Bacteria > Bacillati > Actinomycetota > Actinomycetes > Mycobacteriales > Nocardiaceae > Nocardia > Nocardia terpenica. The sequence goes on along the minus strand of NZ_JABMCZ010000001.1, from coordinate 731,028 downwards.
CGCGGCGGGCAACACGTTGAGCACGTTGCTGTCCTGGCCGCGGCCGGCGGCGATGTCCAGCGATCTCGCCAGGCCGGGACCCGGCGTGGACGCCACCAATGCCGATCGCGCTGCGCCTGCGGAGATGCGGCCCTGGCCTGCTTGGGTCAGTGCCTGAACGATGTTCACCGCGGCGGTCGCCGCTCCCGCCCGGTCGTGGCTGTAGCCGCTCGGGACCCCGGCCGTGATCCGGGTGGGGCCGTGCGCGGCGCGGACCTCAGTTCTGGTGCCGCTGTGCCCGCAGGCATGCAGAGACAGCGCGACCACGACGAAGATCACGACAGCGGCGACCGCTGACAGAAGCCACCGGCCGTTGATCCGTCTGGTTGATCCGGTTCCAGGTGTCGCGGCAGTCGCGGGCTGTGTGGACGGTGTCGTCGCCGTGTCGGGTGACAAGCCACCGAATCCCTTGGTGCTCATTGATTTCTCCTCCACCTTCGGCGGGGCGGGGTCAGCCGCCGACGACGAACAGGACGGTGCCGATCAACGGCGATGCCAACGCGACCAGGCCCAGCGCGATGAGGGCGTCTTGGAGCTCCTCCGAGCCTTCGGCCAGGTCGTTGGTGTAGCCGCGGGATTTGGCCCGGCGGACTTTGAAGGCGCCGACGATGACGCGCACGACACAGCCGACCAGGATCAGCGCCCAGATGAACGCGACGATCCGTTTCCAGGTGGAGTTCATCGCGTCGCCGAACAGGCCGAAGTCCGGTGCCACGCCACCAAGGGGATTGGGGATCGCGGCTGATGCCGATGCGGCATCGAGCAGCAGCCACATTCCGGCTGTCAGTGCCGCGCACGCGGCCCGGCGCGTCAGCGCGCACATCCAGCGCAGGCAGGTGACGGGTTTCATGGTGGGCCTCCCGTGGGGTCGATGGGTTTGGTGTGGCGTGGCCATGTCGGTCACCGCCGCCGGCTGTAGGGGCGTCGGTCGCGGGGCAGCGCGACGCCTGCGCGCGGGCAGTCGCTCAAGTTCCCCGGTGTCCGGCACCGGCCGCAGTGGGGCATGTCGCAGGATTGGGTTGGCGTGCTGTAGGTTTCGGGCAGGTACGCGGCCTCCAGCGGCGCGCCGCTGCGTGAGAGGGCTTCGGCCAGCCCGTCGGCGACTGCTGCGGCGACATGTGTCCATGCCCGGGTGGTCACTGCCGACAGGCGGCTCCATACGATGCGGTCGCCGCCGGCGAGTACCGGATCCAGTGGCACCGGCAGGATTTGGGTGATTCCGGCGTGGTCGAGCGCCCCGAGGACCGCGTCACGCGCGGCCGGGTCGGTGGCGGTGCCCTCTGCCAGGGCGACTACCGCGCCGGTCGCCAGGTCGCGGCGCCCGCGGGCGGCGATGGTCTCGAGCATTCGCAACGCCATGTAGGTGGCGTCGCGTCGGCACACCAGCGGCACGACCAACTGGGTGGCGTTCTCGATCGACCACCCGAAGGACTCGGCGCGGTCGTTGTCGCCGGTGTCGATCAGCACCATCGATCGATGCCGCCGCAACACCGCCATTATCGCGGCGCATTCGTTGCGGCCGATCAGCTGTACCAGGTCGCCGGCCTGGTCGGAGGCCAGCACTTCGTCGAGCGTCGGCTGCAATCGCAGAAGCCTCGCCAGACTCGCCGCGTCGGCGTTGGCCGAGCACAGTGCGCGGGCATTCGCCAATACGTCGGACACCGTCGGATCGGTGTCAAGGGTCGTGGCGGCGCGCGCGGCCAAGGTGCCGCGGGCCTCGTTGTTGTCCCAGGCCACGACTCCGCCGCCGCGATACAGCCCGAATACGTTGGCCAGTATCAGGGTTGCCGGTGTCACGCCGGTGCCGCCTTTGGGGTTGGCGACCATGATCACCGGGGTACCGGGCAGAGGTTGACGGATGTGTTCGATCGCTCGGCGAAATGCCACTTCGCCGCCGCCCTGGACGGGGCGCAGACGCGTGACTCTCAGTGCGTTCAACCGTCCGCGCCAACCCCATTCGGCGGGGTCCATTTCGACTCCGTCGGCGTGTTTCAGCACCGCCGGGCTTGCCTGCCCGCCGGTTCTCGCGTGTGCGCTGTCGGGGTGGGCAGGTCGCAGATTGTGTTCGCCCACCCCGTACGGGTCCGCGACCTCGGTAGCGTCCGCGTCGACTGGTTGGCCGACGTCATCGCAGTCGGCGTCGTGTTCGTCCGGCTCGCTCGCAGCGACAGTGGGCCGCAGCCGCTGGCGGCGCAGATCGACGACTGCTTCGGCGTCGTATTCGGTTGGACTGCTTTGTTGTTCACCGATCGTGGTGTCGGGTTGCGACGGTTGGGGTTGGTCGTTGTTCATCCGAACCTCCTGACTGAGGCATTGGGTCCCAGGAATGCGACAGGCGAGATCTTCACGACATCGCCCGGTTGGGGGGCGTGCACGACGTTTCCGTCGCCGATGTAGACAGTCACGTGTTCGGGCGCGTCCCCCGGCAGGAACACGAGGTCGCCGGGCTGGACCGCCGACAGCGGCTCCGGTGTTCCGCGGGAGTCATGGACCTGTTGCTGGCTGGTGCGCGGCAAGATAATCTGCCCGCCCGATGCCACAGCGATCGCGCGCATGGCCAGACTGGAGCAGTCGAATCCGGCTGTCCCGCCGTGAGGTGCGGTCGGCCCGTCAGCTCCGCCGCCGCCCCAGACGTAGGGGGTGCCGCGCCAGCGCAGCGCTTCGGCGACCACGGCGGCACCGAACGCGTACGCATGGGCGGCAGCGGGGATCGCACGTACGTAATTCAGCGTTTGGCTGTTCTGGCAGACCTGACCCTCGCGCAGAGTCTCCTCGGGCCCGCAGTTGTACATCGACAGCCACAGTTTGGTGAGGTCGCCGTGCAGCTTGCCTTGTGCCACCCCAGCTTTCGCGATCTTGGCGAGTTCGCAGTCGTAGGTGCCCTGGGTCATGACCGCGTCCGGGATGCTGTGTGGGTCCTTGCGGCCGGTGCCGTCCGCGTCGACGGCGTGCGCGGCCCAAGTCGCGGGCATGAACTGCGCGGGACCGACCGCTCCGGCCGGACTTTGCGCGTCGGGGTTGAACCCTGATTCCTGTTTCAGCTGCGCGGCCAACAGCGGCGCGGTCACTTCCGGACACAGCGTGGCGGCGCGTTCGATCCACGGCTCGAACGCCGGCGGAACCGACCCGGGCGCCAGCGCGGCTGCCGCGGGCGAAGGCCCGCAGCCGCTGCCGTACCCGGTTGGGCCGAGCAGACCCATCGCGGCTTCGCGAGCGTCGCCCCTGGGCATGCCGGGCAGACAGTTCGGGTCGTTGTGGCGTCGCCCGCCGATGCCGATGATCAGCATCAGGACCGCCAAGCCGATCAGGCCGACGACTGCCAACGGCTTGCCGCCGGACAGCGCTGTCCCATATGTAGGTTCCCGTCGTAGTTGGCAATTTTGATTCGTCATGACCGGCTCGAATCTGGTTGCTTCTCAACGGTTTGGCGTTGGTGTGTTCTCACCTTTCTGGCGTTTTCTCGTATTTGGTTGTTGGTGAGGGCTCGTTGGGCTGCTGTGCGGCCGTCGGGAGTGAATCGGTAGTAGGTGCGGCGACGGGTGGGGTTGGGCCGTCGTGCGGCGCATCGGGCGCGGTAGGTGGCCTCGTCCTCAAGCTGGCTGGTGAGCCATCCGGCCTTGTGGAGGCGTTCGAGGGCCTGGTAGACGGTGCCCTCGGTGAGTCCGGTGCGGTGCAGCACCGCGAGACCGTAGGACTGCTCGCCGGGGGCGTGGAGCAGGTCGTTGAGGATTACCAGCGTGCTTTCGGCCGCGATGCGTATTGGACGTATGGCGAGGTCGGCGAAGATCTGTTCGTAGTCGCGTTTGCGTTGCTGTGCGGCAAGTTGTTTCGCGGTGTCGGCGGCGGAATACCTTCGTGGGGTGTGGTTGTCGGGGTGTCGGGGTTGCCGGGCCGGTGTTGGTGAGGATGCGTCCGCTCGGACTGCTTCGATGGCTGCGGGAGTTGGCATAGGCATGGCCTTGGTGCCCAATGCTTGGAGCATCAGCTGTTGAACGTTGTCGGTGTCGAGGTCGGCCAGCAGCGCTTGCCCCAGCGTGGTGGGGTGTTGGGGTGTGCGTCGGTCGGCGCGCTGGAACAGGGGGCCGCCTATCTGCTGTTCGAGTCGCTGGAACTGCGCGAGCAGTGCTGTGTGTGTGCCGAGGTAGGCCATGGCAGTGGCGAGGTTGGGGAACGCCATGGCGATCTGGAAGCGGTGCAGGCGAAGCCAGCCGCCGAGTTGACCTTCGACCGCGGTTCGGACGCGTGCGGGCACGGTGTGGTCGAGGGTGCGCAGGTATTCGGTGCGGCTGTAGGTGCCTTGGGGGCGGGTGGGGATGGCGAACCGGTGCAGCGCGTAGTTGATGGTCTGCTGGTCGGTGCCGAGTTCGGTAGCGATGTCGGCGCTGGTGCGCAGCCGGTCGCAGTACTGTTCACGCAGCCATTGCGGGTTGAGCGGGAACGCGTCGGCGGCTTTGCGCAGGGGGATGCCGAGCTGTTTGGCGACGCGGCTGACACGCCGTGCACCGAATCCGGTTTCGGTGGCGATATCGCCGAGGTTGCGTCCGCCGCGGAGGTATTCGCGTTCGAAGTACTCACGGGTCAAGACCCTGGCGGCGTCACGGTCGCGGTGCCAGGCGGCGGGTGAGGCGCTCTTTTGTTGCAGGTGAGGCCGGTCCAAGCCCTCCATCGCCAGCCGGACGTGGTCGATGTGGAGGCCGAGGGCCTCGGCGACGTCGCCGAGGCAGCGGTGTTCGTCGAAGACGAGGCGTCGGATTTGATCGGTGTCGAGATCGGCGGGATCGATGCCGGGTAGCGCGAGGCCCGCGGCGAGTGCGGTGGGTGGTGACCAGGTGAGGGGTTCGTTGATGCCCAGCTTCACGAGCAGTTGCTGCCCGTATCGGTGCAGCTCGCAGCGCAGCTGCGGGGTGAGGTTGGCCAGGAAGGTGATGTAGCTGGTGCGGTCGGTGGCGTCTCGAAAGGTGAGTGGGTGTCGTTGGTCGGCCAAATCCGCGCCGGCGAGCAGCTGGTGGGGGTGACGTTGCGCGAACCGCAGACGGCCTCTGGTCGGGTCGCCTGGGTGGGCTCCGGCCGCGCAGGCCACGTCGCGCCATTGCTGCCAGGTGATCGTTTTGGCCGGGAGGAGTTCGCGGCGGCGTTGGTAGTCGATCGGTGAGCCGGTGGTGTCGAGGTGGTCGGCGATGCGGCAGAGCAGGGTGATCACGTCGGTGACGGCGGATCCGGTGGGTAGTTTCGCCATGCCTTGCAGCACCTTGGTGAGGTTGCCTGCGGAGATTCTCGGGTTCAGTAGCGTCGTGTAGTCGCCGGTGGGGTGGCTGCCGGGCAGGAGTAGCAGAATGCTCAGCGCAGCACGGAACCGTTCGGCGTTGAGTCTCGAGGCTGGTAGCAGTCGTGAGGTCCAGTCCGGCCACAGCATTTGCGGTATCGCATGCAGCCGGGGTGTGGTGTCGTGGGCGGTGTGGGTCGCCGAGGTGATGGGGCTTTTGAGCCGCAGCCGGGTCATCGCACCCAGGTCGGGGTCCATGGCTCGGACGAATCTGCTGGGGAACCTGCCGTTCATCGGCTGCCAGCGCCGGAAGTCGATCCCGGCTGGCGGGAATCGTTGTGGGCGTGGGTTGTTCGCCCAGATCGTGCGAATGAGTGTGATAGCGGGCTGGTCCGGGTTGTCGAGGAGGGTCCTCGCTCGCGCCAGCAGCGCGGCGGTCAGTGCGGTGTCGAGGTAGGTCGGTGTGCCGTCGCTGTGGTAGGTGGTGGCGCTGCGGTCGGGGTTGATCGTCTGCGCGTCGGCGAGCGCGCCGTCCAGGTCGCTGGCCAGCAGCCAGGAAATGACCGGCAGCAGGTCGGCTCCGGAGAGCGCTGGATCGCGGGTCTGTGCTGCTGGGGCGGCGATGAGTTGCTGGACCCAGTGTTGGTTGTCGAGAACGGGTTTGGGTGCGGCTCGCCAGTGCGCGGCCGACAGGTCGGTGCCGCAGCGCCCGCGTGGTGGCGCGACGATGTGGGTGCAGGTCGAGGCGGGGACGGGGTCACGCCCGCCAGCGAACAGACTCCGTGGCGTGTCGGCGCAGGCCGGGCAGGTGTCGAGCAGCAGCGCGTGGTGTTGGGGGCAGGCGAGTTGCCATCGTGATCGCCAGCTCAGCGGCCAGCGGCCGTTGCTGGCGCTCAGGCATTGGGGGCAGAACCGGGAACGACCGGAGGCGAAATTGTGTGTCGCCCAGGACCGGTCGCGGCCCGTGGCGGCGTCGAGCCGGTCAGCGGGCAGCCCGGCCATGTGTTCCAGGTGCCGCAGGATTGTAGGGTCGGTCGTTGTGTTCAGCAGGTGCCGGGTGCGGCGCAGGTCGTAACCGGCGCCGAGTGCTTGCAGCAGCACCTGCGGCGAGGTGCCGTTGCGGCGGGCCAATGCCTCGATCCAGGAGTCCACGGCTTCGCCGTCGATAATGTCGACCCGCAACGGCAGTGTGGTGATGGCGATGTCGTTCATCGCGTCACCACCTTCGGGGTGTCCGTTCGGATTGTGCGTGCGGCCTTTTCGGCTGTCTCATCGATGCGGACGGTGTCCAGCAGTTCCCGGGTCAGGGATTCGGTGCCGGTGCGGATCGCTTTGAAGCAGCCTCGGTTGATCAGAGTCATCAGTGATCCGATATGCCCACCGGTGCGGGCGAATAGATAATCCATGTGGCGGCTGAGCTGGCCGGGACGCCGCCGGGTCAACACGACCTGGCGGTCGACGGCCTTGATCAGGGCGTGCCAGTGCTCGTCGTGGTCGAAGGGTTCCACCGTCAGCCGGGTCCAGCGGCGCCCGCTCTGGGCGAGGGCGGCCTGCGCGCCGGTGAGTCCTTCCTCGAAGAACCGCCGCTCGCCCAGCCCGACCCCGGCATAGATGAAGGTGACCGGCAGCTCATTCGCCAGCCATTTCAGGTGGTTGCTGACCGCCAGACCGTCGCGGGAATCGTGACGGATGAAATGGATGTCGTCGATGATGCCGACGCGGGTGTCGCAGGAGAGCACGCAATCGGTGGCGTAGCTGGCCAGCTGCGCGGCGCTGGCGCGTTCGGCTGCGGGATGACCGTAGAACTGGCAGATCATCTTGTTCAACGTGCGCAGTGTGGTGTTCGAGGTCAGCCCGACCCGGAATACCGGAATGTGTTCGTGGCCTTCGTCGGTGAGCTCACCGCGGCGGCGTAGCGCGGCTCGGTGGAAATCCCGGCCGAACAGGTTCACGATCGTGGTCTTGCCCAGTCCGGGATAGCCGTCGATCACGGCCGCGCCGCGAACCCGGTCGGGGTCTTGGCGATTCGACGCCACGATCACGTCCAGTTCGTCGCGGACCGTGATCAGCTGGGGTGTGGCGATGGTGCCGAAATTCGCGTGCCAATCGCAGCGGGTGTCGTTGTAGTCCGCGATCGCGTCGCAGCCCAACGCCGCCAATGCTTTCGGGGTCATGGCCTCGGGGCGGGTCCGGGCGCGGGTGTCGACGAAGCGGCGCCACCCTTGTTTGCGTGAGAGGCTGTAGGCAGTATTCATGGCAGCACCTCCAATGCGTCGTCCCAGAAGCCGTCGGCGACGTCGCCGCCGTCGAGTTCGGGGTCGTCGAACACCTCGTCCTCGGTGTCGTCGTCACCGTGGATCTGCGTGACCGGTTCCGCCGTCGTGACGGCGGGGGCAGGCTCGGCTGCGGTGAGCTCGGCGAGCGCTTGGATCCCGCTGCGTTCGGCCGACAATCGCGCGGCCATGCGTCGCTCGCGTCGATCGATCACCTCCCCGGTGCTCCAGCGACTCAGCACCTGCGCCAATGCCTGCACCGGGTCGGCGAATCGGTCGGTGGCGGTGGCGAGGTCTCGGGCGTAGCGGGCGGCTTCGGCCGAGAACGGGGTGTCCAGCATGGGGGCGTGTTCCCAGTCCAGGCGATGCCAGCTCGCGTCGGCGGGGTCCTGGAAATAGACAACTCGCACGTCGTCATCGTTGACCCGCACCGGCCACTTGCCGGCGGCGATGCCGCCGTAGTCGCTGCGCCGGTTGCGGTAGAGATCCAGCGCGGCCCCGTTGTAGCGGCGGCCATCGATCTCGACGCCGTAGTGCTGGATCGTGCGCCACGCCACTCGCAGGAACTCCAACACCAGTTCCGGTGCCGCCGGGATGCGCAGCACTCCGGCCTTGGCCAGGCCGACGGCGAACATGTCGTTGGGCGACAACGCCACTCGCGGCCAGTCCGGCACTACCAGACCGTCATGGGGTGTCCTGTGATAGACCGTGGTGATCCAGTCGCGGATGATGTCTTCGAGTTCGTGCAGGAACAAAAACGCCTGCTCCGGCAGACCGGCGCCGCGGCTGTGCAGGTCCGGGCCCTTGTAGGCGGGCAGGTGCTGGATCAGGCCCTCGCGCAGGGATCGGAAAAATCGTTCGACGGTGGGTTTGTCGGTGGGTTTGCGTGGTTGCGCGGGCTGGATCGAGATGCCCAGCCGAGCGCAGACCCCGATCACATGCGTCGACACAAACGCTTGGCCGTGATCGATCACCAACGTCTCTGGCGGGCACCAGATCTCGCCGTCGGATTCACCGGATTCGGTGAACACCAGGCGATCCGGCAGCCCGTGCGCGGGCCCCAACGCCGGACGCCCCGAGCCGTGGCCGGTGACCGCCTCGAACAACACGCCCGCGACATCGACCGCCTTGGTCGACACCGGCGTGACCTTCAACCCCAGAATCTGGCGGTCGAACAGGTCTTGGGCGACGGTCAACTGGGCCCGCAGCCACCGGCAGGTCACCGGTTCCATCGCGAACACGTCCAAATCCTGGGTATCGAGCACGACATACTCGCCCGGCCGCATCGCCCGCAGCCGCCCGTAAACCCCCGCCGGGCGCTCCGCGATCGAGCGGCGTCCGCTCGCCGATCCCGAGACCGCGTTGGTGCCCTTGGCCAACAGCTCGAGGCGCCGATACGCCGTCGCCTGCGAGGGCACCGCCACCACGCCCGCCCCGTGCTCGCGCTCGAGCCGCTGCGCCACGCGCATCAACAGCGCCGCCCGCGACGGTGTCGACTTATCCACGCCCGCAGCGAATTCCGCACGCACCGCCGCGTCCCAGCGGGGATCCACCGCCGTCCACCGCCCCTTGCGGGACCGGTCGTCGACCAGTCCGGCCTCCCCGGCGCGGCGGTAGGCCGCCGCCCACCGCTGGATCGTGCGCACGCCGATGCCCAGTTCACCGGCCTTGGCCCGGTAGCGATCCGCCAGCGCCACACCCACGCCGTACTCGGATCTGGGCTCACCGTCCGCGGCGGCCTCGGCGTGACCGGCCCGGTAACCGGTCAACACTTCCCGCACGTGCCCGGCCCGCTCGGCTACCAGCTCCCGCTCGGACGCCGACAGCCCGGCCAGAATCAGTCCGGCATCTTCGAAGCCATCGCCGCCCGCGTCGAGACCGCATGCACGAGAAACGAACTCAGCCACCGTGACCGTCGTGAACCGATCATCGCTGTGGCGCAGCGTGACCCGGCGTCCGTCGAACTCGACGATCCGCACCGTCTCACCGTCGAACAGCAACACCACACCCACCGCGACCTGGACCGTGCGTGTATTCATGCCGCCACCACCGTGTCGCCGCCGAGGCGGCGCGCCAGATCCGCGCGCAGGCGCGACTGCCACAGCAGCCCCAACACCACCGGCCGGATCAGCGACGGGCTCGCCGTCCCAGCCAGCCCACGCTCCAGCGCAGCCAGGCTCACCGGCGCCACCGCTGTCTGCAACACCGCCGCCGCCAAGTCCGCGCGCACCGTCATCGGCCGGCGATATCCGGCCAGGAACCGCAGATTCTCCAACACGACTGGGTCCGCGCCGGTCCACACCTGGAAACCGAATCCCCGTAGACCGCACAACTTCTCGGTCCATGCGAACTGCGCTGCCACCGCCGGATCACCCGCCCGCGAGGGCGCTTTCACATCGACCACCGTCACGGCGCCATCGGCGTGAGCCAGCAGCAGATCCGGCACATGCCGCCGCACCCGCTCACCGTCGGGTCCTTCCAGCAGGAACGGCTGCGCCGCTATCGCCACCACCGACGGGTCATGGTCGGCCACAAGCAATCTCGCCAGCTCCAGGCGGCTCTCGTACACCAGGTGCGCGCCGGTCGTGGACGACCAATACCAGCCCGAATAATGCAGACGCCCCTTGTAGGAACGGAACTCCCGCACCGGCAAACCATCCAGCACGTCCCCGATCGGCAACTGCCGCAAGGTCGTATCCGCGAACCGGCCATCATTGCCCCGATAGCGGACCCGCACGTCGGCAGAACCGAAATCAGCGAAACCAGTTGGTACACAAATGTTTTCAATCATGCCGCCAACCATTCCGCCGTCGAGAACGGACCAGTCGCAGACACGCCGCAGGCAATTCTCACCGATCTGGCGCACTCGCCACATCAACGCCAAATCAATGAGAAGACGCCAAGAAAGATGAGAACCTACACCATATTCGTCCATCACACGGCCCCGACTTGTTGGATGCGGCTGGCGAACCAGTCGGTGAGCCAGGTGATGGCGCTGCGGCCGGAGCCGTCAACGACGAAATGGTCGTAGCCCTCGTGCACGCCGCTGGCGAAGAACGAGGCCGCCGAAATTCCGGCGGAGACCAGCTTGCCGAGGTCAGCCAGGCCCTGTGACGCCGAGTTGGTCAGCGCCCCGGCCAGACTCGCCAGATCGGGCGCACCCCCCATCGACGGTGCCGAGCCGCCGGCCGGTGTGGCGTCCAACGCTGCTGCGGGGGTCTTCGCTGCGCCGGTCAGGGTGTTCACTGCGGTGGTGGCGAAACCGAGCAGCGTCGGGGTCAGGCCGAGGAATCGGGAGCCAACATCGAGGAGATTTCCACCGCCGGTGATGGCTTCGGCGATACCCCAGAGTTGGTCCTGCAACCCTCCGACCTGCAGCGCGAGTTCGACGACATCGAGGTTGGCGAGGATGCCGACGACCGCCGACGCGATCTGCGCGATGCCTTGGGGATCGGGGATCAGTGCCAGCAGGTTCGCGACCAGATGCAAGTCGACACCGGCCGCCATTTTCACCAGCGGGTTGCACAGCACGTTCAGCTGTCCGAACTGTTGATGCAGCGCGCGGACCTTGGCAGCCAGGTCCGTATGCCCGTCACCGACGGTCCCGACGATCTCGCGCAGGGTGTCCAGGATTTTCGGGACATTGGTCGCGAAGGCCAGCGTGTTCGTCGCGACGTTCACGACCTGGTCGAACATCGTCGACGGTTTCAGGATCGACAACACTGCTTGTGCCTGTGACAGTGCGTCCGCGGGAGTCGATGTCAATGCCGCAGTCGAGGACGCGAGCGTCTTGGCGGCGCCCGTCAAGTCGCCAGGACCGGCGTTGTTGGTTCCGGACGCCCCGGATGCGATGGCGGCGACCGAGTTCAGTGCCGCACTCAGGTTGCTGTTCTGGGCGGCGGTCAGTACCTGACCGGCCTGCCGTTGTGGTGAACCGGCCGGTGCCTGGGCCAGACCCGCTGTGGTCGAGGGGTTGCCGCCTGCCCACCGTGCCAGGTCCGCCAACGGACGCAGGGTGGACTGCACCGCTGCCGCAGCCGAGGATACGGTGGCGGGATCGAGGTGTTCCGACAGTGCCTGCGAGACAACTGTGTTGATGTTCGACGCCAGTCTCGGTAGGTCTGCGCCTGTGAAGTCCGAGATCAGCGACTGGGTCAGCGCGGTCGTCTTGTCCGGGCCGTCAGTCGTGCCGGAGCTGTCGCTCGGTCCGGACCCGGTCGATGGCCCGGCGGCGGGTCCGGGGGTGTGGCCGGTCAGGATTCGCCCCAGGCCGGCGAGGATCGGGTTGGTCGCGGCGTCGGTGGAGCAGTATTCGTCTCTCGGGTCGCACAATTCGGCGGTGATCGCCGACAGTTGACAGAACCCGCTGGGTCGTGGGCCTTCAATGCCTTGGCCGGTGACACGGGGGCCAACTAGTTTGCCGCCCGCGGTGCCTTGCTTGGGGTCGGCAACCAACCCGACCGCGATCACTCGCTGCGGCGGGATCGGGTCGGAATGACAACCGATCCCGGCGGCGACGTCGCCGATCGCGTCCGCGCCTTGCGAATAGCCCGACAGCACGAATTTCGTTGCCGCGCAACGTCGTGCGATTCCCGTGATTTCCCGCGTCGCGGCAGCGATGCCGGTGGCTTCGCTGTCGGCGTAGGACAGGCCACGGTCCCACGCCGAGGCCGAGTATCCGGGGAATCGGGCCAGGAACCGGCTCCCGAATCGCGCCTGCAGGCCGGTGGCGACCGGTGCGAGCATCCCGACCGGGCGGGCCGGGTCGGCGCTCGGGTTGGTTTCCCACGTTCCGGGCAAGAATATCCCCGCCACGGCAGGGCATCCCGAGCCACCAGCGGCCCCGTCAGCGGGTGCGGCGACTGCGCTGCCGGTCGCAGACACTACCGTCGCGGTGATCGCGGCAACCGAGACCGCAAGAATGATAATCGGGCGGTTCACGGCCAGACTCCTTCGACGATGCGCGCGTACGCGGCACTGGTAGCGGGGGTGAGTTGGTCGACGCTGATCGCCAGACCAGATGTCAGATGCGGGTCGAAGGGAACTTCGAGCACGTCGCGGACCCAGCCCGCGAGGTGGCGGCGTAACCGGTCGGCGACCGGTCCGGTGTCAGGACTCTGGTGCGACACCACCACGGTCGTGTCGGCGACGACGTCACCGCCGAGGTTGTCGTCGAGCCATTGCAGACTCGCACCCATCCGGTTCGCCGCGTCCGCCCGCGCGGGGATGGTCAGGACCAGACAGGTGCGGCCATCGGCGATCAGCGGCAGCAGATGCCGTGACGACACCGGGTACCCACCGTCGTAGACCCCGAAATAGCCCGACAGCGTCAACAACTGCGCGGCCGTGGCCACCGTGGTCCGCTTCGGCAGCGGCGCCTCGTCGCGCCACAGCAATCCCGCGCCCGAACTCGAGCACGACAGCACCTCTCGGCTCACACTGGTTGTGCCGGAGTCGATTCCGGCCAGCCACGACTGCATCGAGACCGGCCGCATCAGCTCGTCCGCGCCGCGCAGCCCGAGGTCGCCGCCGGTCGCGGTCGCATCGACCGCGACCGCGTCGTAGTCCGTCGTGGTCGCGACCGCTGCCGCCAAACCCAACGCCGTCGTAGTGGCACCCGCTCCCCCGCAGCCGCCGACCACGAGGATCGCCGGAACGGACTCCTCCAGCGGGTGTCGCGGCACCAGATGCGCCAAAGCATGCGGCGGAGTCCCTGGATAGTCACTGGCCTCGACCGGCAGGGATTCCCAGCATTCGATATCGAATTCGGTGCTCATCGCTGCGAGATCCCCGTGATCAGGACCCGACCGTCCACGCTGACGGTGGTCACCATCTGCCGGTAGAGCGTCGGCGGTCGAGTGGATCTGGTCTCGGTCACATCGACATGCCAGGCGTCGGTTCCGGCCGGACTGACTACGACGCAGAACTCGGAGCCGGGTGGGATGGAGCCGATGCCCGCCTGAATCACCGCCGCCGCCGCAGGCACTTGTGCGTCAGGGGTGGTCACCGCGCGTGTCGCCGCGCCGCTGCGCTTCGTGTAATACGCGGTTTCGAACGCCATCACCGCGTCGGGTCCCGAGTCGGATCCGCCCGTAGCGGTGCCCTCGACCGTGCGGTCGGTGACCACAGGCACTTTCGGGCAGGCGTCCGCGACCGGCGATGCCGACGCGGCGGTTGCGACCGGAGAGGGCCGGTGGCTAGGCCGTGGTCCGCTCGTGCGGGGGAAATGTGTGACGGACTTGGGAAGCGACAGCGCGACCGCGATCGACAGTGTCGCTGCGCAAGTGGCCGCCGCGATGATCGCGAAGCATCGACGCGCTCCCGTTTGCGCCCGACCATGAGTGCGCCGACTCTCTAGCTCGACCCACACCGCGGTGAAATCCTCAGCCAAGCCAGATGTCGCAGTGTTCAGGCCGGTGAACCGTGCGGCTCTGCTCGACACCGGATGCAGCGAATGCGCAGTTGTGCCTGGACCTGTGTCGAACGCCTGCTGGGCTTGCGCGATGGCTTGCCGGACCGGCGGCGGCAAAGTATCGGCGAGCGCTTGAATTCGCGAGGACGGCTGCGCGGTGCCACGCATGGCGTCATCCCGCAACGTGCTGGCTATGAACCCACGACGAAAACGACGCTTTCCAAGGTCGGATCTCCGCATGGCGGACCCACTTCCACGGCGACCCGCAGGCATCGCGAAGGCCGCAGGCGGAAAGACGCCGTTCGCGGCTCGCTCTGCACCAGGCAGGCTCATGGCGAATGCGCGCCGACACTCGTACCGAACTATCCGTCGATCACGTCATATGTCGGGAAACCACAGCACAACCACGCGTTACGCGCTGCTCATGCTCTTGTGGCGCTACATCCGGATCCGCTACCAGCGATCACCGGGAAACCCCCGAGAAAGGGGCGCACAGCCAATGTAGGACACTTCACACCAATCGCGCAACTCCAAGGCAAACACGCACACAGTTGGACGGATCGCGACGCAGCCTAGGTGAGCACGTAGCCCCCGGGGTCAGCAGTGTCAGGAATTGGACGGCGATGCCTTGGTCGGCCAGCAAGCAGCGGGCAGGGTGCTTGGGTAGGTGAGTGAGCGGCGATGTGGGTTCGCAGGTACGGACGGTGTCTCACCGGAGGACTCCTCCAAACCAGCCGGAAATGGACATCGGCAGGGCTGATATCTCAGCGACCGGGGAATCCTTTTTGGGTCGGCGGAGCGCACTTGCTTGGTGCGCGTGTAACGCTCACTACTCGGAGCGAGACAATGTGGAGGCGAAACCGATCCCCGGGAACGTACCGTCGTGTGTATGACGCTCGGTTGTTTCCCGATCGGTGCGGGCATGCTGATCGAGGACCTGGAACGCGATCCGCACCCACTGCTCGCCGAGCTGCGTACCAGCGAACCGGTGTCCTGGCTACCCGTGTTCGACGGCTGGCTCGTAACCGGCTACCACCTGGCCCGCACAGTATTGCGGGACGCCGAGACATTCACCGTCGACGACCCCCGGTTCTCCACGGCCCGGCTACTCGGCCCGAACATGCTGAGCTTGGACGGCACCGCACACGCCCGCCACCGTGACCCGTTCGCCCGCCCATTCCGACCGCCACTGGTGCGGGAGCGACTCACCGAATTCGTCCACACCACAGCCGAACACCTGCTCGCCACGATCATGCCGAACGGGCGGGCGGACCTGCGGGCCGAGTTCGCGGGCCCGCTGGCTGTCACGGTGATGGCCGAAACCCTCGGCCTCCCGGATGTGGACGCCACCACGATCCGGTCCTGGTACCAAACACTCGTCGCCGCCGTATCCGACCTGACCGCAGGCCGACCGGCCGACGCCAACGACGTGCGAAAGCAACTGCGAGACAGCGTCATAGCCGCCGCAGACTCCGCACTGTTCGCCGCGGCCCGGGCACACGGCCTGGACACCGAACAGGTAGCGGCGAACGCCGCAGTGCTCATGTTCGGCGGCATCGACACCACAGAGGGCATGATCACCAACACGGTCGTGCACCTGCTCGACCATCCCAACCAACACACCCTGGTCCAGGCCGAACCGAACCTGCTACCCGCCGCGATCGAGGAATCACTACGGCTGGAACCGACCGCTGCGGTGGTCGACCGCTACGCCACGGCGGACACCGAACTCGGCGGTGTCCCGATCGCCCGAGGCGACCTGGTCCGAGTGTCCCTCGCGGGAGCCAATCGAGACCCCGAGATATTCACCGACCCGGACCGGTTCTCGATACACCGCTCCGACACCGCCACACACCTCACATTCGCACGGGGCCCACACTCCTGCTTCGGCGCCCCACTGGCCCGCCTCGAAACCGAAGCGGCACTGGAAAAGCTGCTCACACTTCCGGGCCTGCGACTGGACGAACCAGCCCGACCCCACGGCCTCGTGTTCCGCAAGCCACTGTCGGTGCAAGTCCGCTGGGACTGACCGGCCAGATCTTCACCGGTCACCGATGCACACTCAAACTCCCCCAACCTATCTCGGCAGCCAGCTCACCGGCCCTCATCCTGCAAGCCACCGCCGCCGAGAAAAACGTGCGCGAGCAGCCAGTGGAGGTTAAGCGGCCACTCCGCAGAGACTCCCGCATCCAGGCTGCACCACCGCTGTGCGCGAAACCGTCGGCACCACAACCAGATTGCCCCGACCGTCCTCACCCAGCCAGGAATCTACCGTTGATCAAACTGACTGGCTGCGATGCTCTTGATGAACAGTTCCCAATCGACGTCGCTCACCGCGATGACCGGCCGATCCTCAAGGGGCCCTACGTATTTGCTATCGCGTACGAAGACAGCACCTTCGCAGTGGGCGACCTCGACACAGTTCTCGCCATTGCTGCTGTAGCTGGATTTCCGCCATTCCAGGCGGTCGCCGGTAATCACCGATACTCCTAACGTGCCGATAGCTTCCTGATTCGGCGCCTGATGACCTCGGCGGACTCCGATACCGAGAGCGCCGCCCTACAGAGCCGATCTGCAGCCATCTTATAGAGCGCGATCTGGTCGAGTTGCTGCACGTAGATGGCACCGGCGGGGTACTCGATGTAGCCGATACTTTGCGCGGCGTCGAAATCGAGAAGCATGACCTCACCATCGAGCCCGTCGTGAACCGTGACGCTCACCGGCATCACATGCAGTTCGACGTTGTCACGCTCCATCAACTCCAGCACGTGCTCGAGTTGCGACCGCATGACTTCAGGACCGCCGACGATCCGGTCGAGCACATACTCCTCGATGACCGCACAGAACTGCAACGGGTTCCTCTCGGCCGCAACACGTTGTCGAGCCATCCGAGCTGCGACGACTTGCGGAGCATCCATCGGAGCCACGCGAAGGTTTCCGTCGAGTAGTGCCGTTGCGTATTCGGGCGTCTGTAGCTGTCCCGGCAACAGAGTCTGCTTGTAGGTGAAGACCCTGCTCGCCAGACCTTCCAACCCGACAAAGATCTTGAACCAGTTCGGGAAGACATCGCCGAACGGCGCGAGCCAGCTCGACTGGTCTGCCCTCTCCGCGAGTGATGCCAACCGCTCGACGTGCACCGGATCTATCCGGGTAGAGCCTCCGTAGAAGTTCAGGAGCGCCTTGATCTCCGCTGGCTGTTGCTGGTTCCGACCGGATTCGAGGTAGGTGATCTTCGTCTGAGTGCAGTCGAGGACTTCGGACGCCTCCTTCTGCGTCTTCTTCGCACGCTCGCGGGCATCCCGCAGCTCGCGACCGATCAAGAACCGCAAGGCATTCGGATCAGCCCTGCGATCGGGCTCGGCACTCCGGTCAGTCATGTCGGGCCTCCGTATCTACGACGCCGGTAGCACTGTAGCCCACTCACGAGTTGGCGACCGCTAGGTATTGCGTCTGGTATGTATACCAGCTAGATTACCCACAGAACGTGACGCAGCTAACACACCCATACCGACGCTGAAGAGCGTTGGGACCAGCAGGACGGTGATGGCGATGCGAGCAAGCTTCAGCCGCAGTGCCCATAAATCAATCGCCGCATTTGGGAGAGGCGCACCCCTGGGGCATGCCTGGAAATCAGCGGCGGCAGCACGATGACCGACCGCAGCAGCCCACGCCTCGAATCGCCCGGTATGGCGGGGTGTGAACGATGGTGACCGCGCGAGTTCTGGGTGTAGTACGCGTCGACGCATGCCGGTCATTGCCGGTGGAGCTGCTGGTCAGTCGGATCGTGGAGTGGGCTGGCGATCGCGGCGCCGAGCTGGTCGACGTGAACATCGTCGAGTCGGAGGCCGAGTTTCCGCGATTGTTCGCATCGTTGGCACCAGCACGGATTTCGGTGGTCGTGGTTCCCGCGCTGTGGCATGTGTATGGCTGGATGGGGACCATCCGCGGCGATGCCGACCTGTGGACCCTGCAGCCGGAGATCCGCTGGGAACGAAGACCGCTGCTCCCTGCACCCTCCCGGCACTTACGTCGGCTACCCGGACCGGGGTGGGGCGGTGATCGCCGCGCCCTTTCGGGCGGCAGTTCTATCGGGGGAGGTGATCGAGACATTTGAGTACACAATCGGTGATCCACCCGGTATCGGTGCGGTGCGGTCACTACCAGGGCCTCCGCGCGTCCGCGCGTGCCGAATATTCCGGCAAGGAGCAGATCATGTTCGAACCTCATCGGACTCGCGATCCGAACCCAACGAGCAAATGTGGCCGCGCACCGATCAGCGGTGACGTGGTGATGCTGCCACCCTTGTGTTACGGCTACGTGCGCACCGATTTGATCGCGGACGATGCGGTCGAGGCGTATGACGCCGCGTTGGCCCGTATCGCCTCGGTCGAGTACCACCATCAACTCGCTGGCGTCTTCCATGAATCTCCACAACAGAGCTGCCAACTGCCCCCGGAGCTGGTCCGCTTGGTCGCGGAATGCGTCCGCGCCGAGGCGCACATGGTGTTGACCTTCACCGGGCACCTGTCCGGGATGGGGGTAGCTCGTATCTGCGTGCTCGACTACATCGCCAGCCGAGGCCACGCCCACGTCGTGGAGGTCACCGATGCCCATTGACCTCGACACGAATGCGGACGCCGCGGAACAAGTGTGCCAGTGGTATCGCGGATGCGGGCTGGCCTCAGTCGCTGTCCATGACGGTTCTCCGAAGCTGACGACCGACGCCTCGCTCGGGGCGGTCATGATGCCGGGCACGTTGAGCCGCGCGGTGTGCGGCTTGCTCGCCGCCGAGATCCCGGAGTTCTGCGACCGGCTCTGGGGCAACCACGTGGCCCTGGTCGTGCCCGGACCAGACCGGATCAGTCCCCCGAGCACGGAATTGTTGACCGCCCATGCCGTGGCAGTGATCCCACATGGAACCCGCGTCCTGTTACCGCGAACGCTGACGGCCGCGGAGACCGAGGAGTCCTGGGTCAACGCCCCCGCGCCCGGCGGTGTAGTTCCGTCGCTACAGCTGCTGCTGGCCCTGATCCGTGAATGCGTCCCCGCCCTGCGCACGCAGGCCCCGACCTCCTGATTCTGACGGCTGCCGCATTCACGGCCGCGAGAAAATCTTCCGATAACCGATTTCATTTCACATTATTACAGATAGAGGAGAATTCGATGATCACCACAGCTGTGCCTGAAACCCGATATTCGGTCTCGATTCACGAGGTTATCGAACGTCGCGATATTTATCGGCGAGAATTCGGGTTGAATGCTTTCTGCGGGGATGGCGGTTTGTATGTGAGTGCGGAGCCGGTGTCGGGGTTGATGATGCCGCGCTCGCTGGCGGTGCGGGTGCTCGCGGCCGAGGGGCTGGCCCCGGTGCCGGTGGTGTCGATTCATTCGACGGTGTGGATGTTGCTGGGCGACGGTCCGACTTCGCTGGGGGAGTCGGGGCGAATCGCGATGCGGCTGTTGCGGTTCGGTGTGATGGTCGTGGTCCCGCGCGGGGTGATCGGATTGCCGACCCCCGGTGACCCGGTCCGGGTGTGGATACGTCCGCCGCAGGGCCGGACCCGGCCCGGTGTGCCCGCGCTGGCCGACGCCATCATCGCCGCCGCGACCACCATCCGGGGTCGTCATGACCGATGACCGGTCGCATCCGCACCTGTTCGTGCCCGCCGGCAGCCGGTTCGCGGAGGTGATGTGCCGGGTCGAGTTCCTCGGACCACTTACTCGCGCCCGCGCGCAGCAGTTACACGCCCTGCACCGCAACCACTCACCGGACGACTGTCTGGTCCGGCTGGCCAGCCTCACCCGCCTCGCCGCCGACGACGAGCCCACCGGGGCATGCCGCCTGGCATGACCCCGGCGACAACCTGTTTCGCCTCACCACCGGACCGACCGACCACGGCCTCGCCCGAACCCGACCGCAACACCCTCGCACCTGTCCAAGGAAACCGCCATGCACCCCGACCCTGACCCTCCGGTCCCCGTTCCCGCACCGGCCGCTACCCCGACTCCGGCTGCGGCAGTCGACAATTCCCGAATCTATGTGCTCAAGAATCAGATCGGTTGGGACCTCGACAAAGAGGGCGACGATTCGCGACTCTTTGTGCTCGACAGCCAGATCGGTTGGGACCTCGACGAGTTGATCGCACTGTGGGTGGCCGCGCGCATCATCCGCCGGTTGATCGTGATCACCTCCGACGAGACCCGCGGGCGGCGAGCTGGCCTGGCGAGGCTGGTGCTGGATCTGCTCGGCCGCCCCGAGGTACCCGTCGCCGCGGGCAGTGAACTCGCCGACAGCGACACCCGCTTCCTGTTCGCCGACTACCCCCTGCCCCGGATCCCCGGCCCGCACAGCGACGCCGTCGACATCGTCGCCACCAGCGCCGAACACGCCCCGGTCACAGTGATCGGTCTCGGCGCATTCACCAACATCGCCGCCCTGCTCTACCGGCACCCGCACCTGAGCGAGACCATCGACCTGGTGCTGCAGGGCGGATGGCTCGACCACTACCGAAAAATGCCTCGTGCCAGCCACAACTTGCACATCGACCAGGTCGCCGCCGGAGTCGCCCTGCGCATGGCGCACCGCCCCCGGCTGCTGCTGTCGACCCACACCAACCACCCGAGGCTCCGCGTCACTCCGGACTCGCCGCTCGTGGACTGGTTCCACACCACCGACACCCCCTTCGCCCAGCTCGCGGAACTGTATTGCGACCACTGGTTCGCCCGCCACCCCGACGGCAGCTGGCAGGCCGACTCCGTCGCCGTCGCCGTCGCGGTGGGCGCCCGAGTCGCCGAGTTCGTCACCGAGCCGATCCTCGTCGGCCCCGACGCCCGCCTGCACCGCAACCCGGCCGGGCGGCCCCTCACGGTCACCACCTCCATCGACTATGCCGCTTTCGCCGCCTGGTTGAGCCGGATCATCCCGGAAATCCGCCTCCAACAAGCCATCAACCTGGACACCGGAGACGACGACCAATGACCGGCGAGTCTGCCTCGCCCAGGCCCGAACGCAGATCCCGTCTCGTTTCTCGGCGATGGGTCCACCGCCCGATCAACTCTCGGAAACCCAGCCAAGACCAGCTACTTCGGGAATCACCATGAGCAGCAAACGAATTCGATACCACTCACGCGACGAATCGGGACCTTATCGTAGTGGTTTCTCGGCGAGCAACGCTGGCAGCACACTCCAGCCATCCGCCGGTGCGGCGCTGGTGGTCGTGATCGCGGTCGTCCGGCTTCGCATGCACGGCTCGGCTGCGAACCCCCGGAGGTTGATATGACCGCCGTGTTGATCGGTCTGGGCTTCTGGGCGATGTGCGTGCTCTGCACCTACGCCAGTGTTGGTTTCCCTCAGCTTGTTTCACGTCGTAGGCAGTATCGAATCGTTGGGCCGCAGTGGAATTCGAGGCAGCTCCCGAGATCTGGCCCGGTTCGCCGGACACGCGGATCTCGGGAGAATGCGACCGAACTAGTCCAACGACTCGCCCCCGAATACGACCAACGCGGCGTAGGGGCAGCGACGGCTGCGTATGCACGCCGGACCGTTCGGTCACCCCGACCAAGCAAACCCTGGTCTTCACAGGGCACGCACCTTCGTCGACCAGCAGATCGACTCCATCGCCTGCGTGAAGGCAGCAACCACCTTTCTGCATACGTGGGCGAAGACACCGCGCTGGGCGTCTCGGCCGTCGCTGTTCGGGATGTACCAGCAACCCACTCACATAAGTAGGAAATTATGGACTCGATAGCTCGAACCACGACATCACCCGGACAGGCGCAACGGATATGAGCGAGCAACCGTCCGGAATGATCCGCCCCGAGCACGCCACCGGCGGGTGGGAGCTTCGCGGCGAGGGCCCACAGCGCTACTGGCTGTTCAAGTTCTACCCAAGATGTATTGGACGCATACGAGCAACGGCACCATCGACGTGTACGTGGTGGATCGGCGAATCAGACGGAACCATGCTGTGGGAGACCACATCTCGGTCGGTCGAGGAAGCCAAAGGATGCGCCGACACCTGGGTTGCCGAACACACGCTGGGTGGGCGGTCATGACCGACGAGCGTGAACAGACGAACAACCACTCCCTTATCCCAGCCACCGCCCCGGCACCAGCCACAGACGCACTGTGGGATCCCTGCGCACTCGGTCACGACGTGTGGCAGCAGATCGGCATCGATCCCTCCACCCTCAGCTCCAGCATCGCTGGTTTCGATCGAGTCGACGGGTTCAAACGATGCGGCGGCCACGACATCCCCCGGACCTACGCCGTCGCGGTGTGGTCGCAGATCTACACGGTAGACGACTTCCGGAGAAAGGAAGCCGGAGCCGAATTCGTGCCGGTCACCGTGGCTGGCCGCGACGGGCTCCTCTATCGCCCTGTCCGGGACCGGACAGGGGGCCAGCTCCATCTGATCTTCCCGTCGCCCCAGGGCTCCTACAGCATCGAGGTACTCAGGCTGGACCCACGAAGCCCTGTGGAGCCCCGCGACCGTGTTCTCGAGGTCGCGAACATCGTGGTTCCGCTGCTGCCACACTGACCGCAGAGCGCGGCACAGCGGCCCAGCCGAGGGTGGACCGCGGCGACGTTGAACGTTCACTCGGAGGCGCTGATACGCTTTCCCTCTAGGCTGGGCTGCCCACGCCCGGCAGTCGAGACCTAGGGGGTGAGCGGCTGTGGCGTTACCGGACAAGGGGCAAATGGCTGGGCAGGCAATGTACGAAGCCGCCAAAGCCGGAGAATTCCGAATGCCGGAGGACGGCGCGCTACGACTGGCGGCGACCTGCGACAAGCTGGCGGATGGCTTGGTAGACGAGATAGCAGCCGCACAACGGCTTACTCGAGTCACGGGGTTTGCCGACTTACCTTCCGGTCGCGGGCTCACACAGGGGTTCAGCAAAAAGGGACAGGAGTACATGGACACCCTCGCTGCTTTCCGGGAAACAGCGTTGCGCTACAAAGCGGCCTACTTGGCTGCCGGGAAGAAGTTTACCGAGGCCGACGCTGCCAACAAGGCCGCAATCAAGGCAACTGCGAATTACCTTGAGGGCGACGTATGACAATTCAGGCCGTTAGCAATCACCATCTGCGACACTACACCCGCAATGGCATCATGGGTGTAGCGGTTGCACTACTGGTGGCAGGATGCGCAACTTCGACCCACGGCACCCCTCAAGCGCAAACTACCGGAAACACCACCGTGGGGGCCGAGTCGAGCGTGACCAGCTCTGGTGGGCGGCCACCATTTCCAACGTTGACGGCGCCAAGCCTTCAGCCGCCGAAGCAGCAGAACGAGAATCGGCCGGACGTTGCTTTCGATCCTTGCACCTGGATCGATGACGATACGGTCAAACGCATCGGCTATGACCCTCAATCTCGTAAGCGTGCCACAGACATCCATGCCGAGTACACGTTCCTAGGATGCGAGTTTAAGTCTCCAGATAAAGCATATGTTCTCAGCATCTTATCGGGGAATCGTACAATGGATGAGGGCCGGTCGAAAGCCGGTCTGGATGGAGACCAGGTCGAAGACCTCACGATCGACGGACACGCGGCGATGCTGCTTCGCCCGAATCGGCGCGCCCTCTGCGATCTATTGCTGCAAACAAAGGTCGGCTACGTTGATTTTGCCCGAGTCACATTCGCAGACAAGATCGACGGCCCGGTTCCCGAGCAGTGCGCGGGCATGACAGATCTGGCGGAGGCAATCATTCCGCGTATCGGAGACAACTAGATACAAGGGGGCGAACCTGGTGGCTGATAATACGGCGAAGGATCATGCCTTCGATATTCAGGTGAAGGTGTCCGAGCTGGGGCATGTGACCGGTTTCGGTCCGGCCGGGAGCGATCCGGCGTATGTGCCTGATCGGGAGGTGTTCGCCCCCTACACTCACCAGCAGATCTGGGATCTGGTGCATGAGAAGCTCGATCCGGGTGCGTTGGGTCAGATCGCGGCCGAGTGGAAGAACCGCGCCGACAACCTGAACGAATTGTTCACTACGTTCTCCCAGGACGTGAAGCGTGAGTTCGCTTCCTGGTCGGGGACTTTCGCGAGTGCCGCGCAGCAGTCGACGGATGCGTTCGTGGCCGGGGGTGGCGAGGCCCATACGACGGCGACCGCCGTGCAGCAGTTGATGAGCTTGAATTCCGAGAGCGCACAGACGGTGCGCGCCGCGATCCCGCCGCCGCCTCCGCCGTATAAGGCCGATCCGGATCCTGCGGCCGAGGCTGCTGATGGTGGTGTTCGGTTGCGGAAGTATCAGGACGCGGCAGCGGCGATGCAGGCGGACGTGCAGGACACGATGAACTACGTGTACAACCCTACCCACCCAGCGTCGGGGGACAGTGTGCCGCGGTTCATGCCTCCCCCGCCCGCACCGGGCGGTGACCAGCCCGGAGGGCAAAACCCTGGCGGTACCGGCTCGGGCAGTGGTCTCAGCTCGGGCAGTGGCACCGGCTCCGGCGGTGGTCATCTTGGTCCGGGCTCCGGTGGGTCCGACGACAAGAGCCAGTCCGGGGACGGGAAGCCCGGTGATCAGGCGGGCGGCAACGATCAGGAGCCCGGGAAATCAGCGGATCAGACCCGACCTTCGTCGGCTGGGGGTCCTGTGGCTACGCAGCCATCCTCGATCCCCGGTCTGCCCGGCGGCGTCACCGGCACCGGTCCCGGCGAGGGCACCCAGACCGTGCCGTCGAGCGCGACGGCGTCCTCGGGCGTGGGTCCGGGGCAGGTCGGCGGTATCGGTCCGATCGGAGGTGGCCGGGGTGGCTCGGGTTCGATAAGTCGCGGTGGCGGTTCGTCCCCGGCCCGGCCGGGCCGGTCTGTTCCCGGGCAGCAGTCACCAGCAGCGGCGCAATCGGCCGGGGCTGCTGGGCGTGCCGCTGCGTCGGCGGCTGGTGCGCCGGGTTCCCCGACAAGCGGCATGCCGCACGGCGGCCGCGGTAAAGGGTCGGAGGGGGAACGCACCAAGTCCAGTCCGGACTATTTGCGCCGACAGTGGGAGGAGTTGTCGGACCTGCCGGATGCCGGGTCCGGTGTGTTGGGTTCCGACCCGGACGTCATCGAACCGGCCCCACCGGTACCGCCGAGCGCCGCGTCGCCTGCCGAGCCGAGGATCCATTACGGGAAGCCCCCGATGGGGGACGGCGAGTGAGGTGGACGTTCACACCGGACGGGTTCACTCACGTCTGGGCCACGGAGACGGGTCGAGATCGCCGGCCGTATCCGATCAACCTCGCTCCACACGGTCGAGCGGGAACCGAAAGCGCCAGGGCCGCACTGAAACTCGCCGAGAGGTTTCCGTTCAACGGTGACCCGGATCTGACCGGCACGTTGCGGTTCATCGCTCGCACCGATGTCACCACGATCACGGCATTCGGTGACCGTTTCACCGACGGTGAGCAGCAACCGGAGTCGATCCTGGCGCTGGGTGTCGCGTTCTCCGAGTGGGGCGCCGCCGTTCTCGCTAACAGTGAGACGGTGACCGTGGTGTCCTGTCACGCCCGGACCGTCGCCAAGCATCTGGTCACCGCTCTCGGTTCGGCTCCGGCAGGCGGATTGGCGGCGATGTGCGAACCCCGGCAAGCCGTACTGTTCCCGGACCCGGGCCAATGGCAGGAAACCGACAGCAGCCGCCGCGCCAAACGCTTGCGGCAGGTGCTGCGCCGCCCGATCGATGCCCGCGGCTATCTCACCGTGACCGTGTTGCCCGAGGACGAGATGTCCCCGCCGCCGCAGCATCGCACGTGGCTCGACTTCACCGGCGACGGACGCTACCTACTGACCGTCGGGTCCGATATGAGCCTGATCCCGGTCGCCAACGAAGAACTGGCGCAGTACATTACGCGGCTCGCCGGACACCGGTAACAGTGTGGTTCCGGCGACCGCGCCGCACCGCCGGATTGTTCGTTTTCGTCCGATTCGTGTGGCTGTTACGTTGGTTCCGTTTGGTTGGATATTCGGTCGCGATGCGGGCCGTGGGATGAGAGTAGGGGGACCGACCATGCTTCAGGCTGACATCGACCAGCTCACCAAGCTCGCGGGGACGCTGGACACGATCGGGGGCGCGATCGATGGCATCGAGGTGCGCGGCAAGGACAACGAGGTCGCCGTCGCCATGCCGGGATCGACCGTCTGGCGGGCCTGTATCCAAGCGAGTGAGAATGTGGAGGGCGCGTACCTGCGGGTCGCCGAACGGATGCGCGGCGTGGCCGGCAAAGTCCGCGAGTGCGGTAAGAGTCTGGCGATGACCGACGAGCAGTTCGCCGCCAAGATGCACGAACTCGACTTCCACGCATCGGGGAGGCAGTGATGCCGAGCCGTTCCGAGCTGGACCGCTGGAACCTGCAAACGCTGAAGGACTGGGCCACAACCGTTCACGGCGGCAACGAGAAGTTCCTGGAAGAGATCGACAAGTCACGCAAGTACTTCACCGACGCCGGGCACGATTGGAAGGGCGCGGCCTACACCGCCGCCTACGACCGGGTCGGCCAGGACCACGACGAGGCCCGCAAGATCTACCGGGATATCGGTGACTTCCTCGACACCTTCGGGCCCGCGGTCGACAACGTCGACTCCCACCGCACCGTGTTACGCGCCAAGGCCGGTGACGCCGAGCAGGCGAGGCTGAAAGTCGCCGACAATTGGCAGGTCTCCGGGGAAGACGCCGCCGCCGTGCAGTCCCATCAGGACGCCATCAACACCGCCTACCGCGAATTGGCGCAGGCCGAGGCCGAACTCGGGCGCCTGCTCAGCGAGCGCGGCGAACTGGTCCGCGCCGCCGGTGACCTGTTCGGCTCCGCCATCGAAGTGGACGAAGCCGCGTCCCAGGGCGGTCGCCTCGGCGGCGAGGACGGCAAACGGCTGGCCGACGCCGCCCGCACGCACGACCAAGCGGCGATCGACGCCATCGCAGCGGGTATGCCGCAGTACTACCTGACCCCGCAAGACCTCCAAGACCTGGCCGACGGCAAGAACGTCACCACCATTCCCGCCGACGTGCAGGACTACTACCACGAATTCTTCACCAACTCCGGCAAAGACGGACTGTTCGCGCTCTCGGATCGGCTCACCCAATCCGAAGAACTCGCCAGGGGCGCCGGTATCACCACCCCGGCCGCAGCGGTGCAGCGGGACAACCTGGCCAACGCCATCATGATGCTGTCCAACGAAAAGGTCGGCAGCACCGGCCCCGACGGCCAATTCCGGCCCGGCGGCATGAACCAGCTGCCCAGCTATATGCAACACCTGGTGTCGGACCGGCTGGAGTCCACCCCACCCAAGACCGCGCTGGAATTCAAGGACCGCCTCGCCGACCAATCCAAATTCGCGCGGCTGCTCGGCGAGGCGAACCCCGGTTTCACACCGGGCAAGGCGATGGGCGGGCAGCTGGCCGTCACCGGCGCCAGCCTCGCCGGCTACGTCGACGGCAAGACCCAGTCGGTAAACGATCTGGTCGACCGGTTCAAATACGTCGGCCCTACCGGCCTGTCCCAAGAATTCTTCGACCAGGACAAACCGCAGATCAAAGACGCCGCCCGCGCCTTCCTCGACCTCGGCGTCCGCAACCACGAGGTCGACTACAACCTCCTCACCGATCCCCCCGCACAAGTCACCACCCCCGGCGACATCTACAGCGACCCGAAAACCTTCCGCAACGAAGTCTTCGGGCATGACTGGGGCGACAAAGGCAAGGTCGCCTCCGGCCTGTACAGCTGGGCAGGCGAACACGCCCACGACCAAACACCCGACGGCGACCTCTCACGCAAAACCATCGCCGCACTACCCCACGTGTTCGCCCCCGCAGACGACAAGCACCCCGAGCAGCTGGCGAGATCGGGAGACCACACCGTCTTCCAGAACAACGCCGACCTTTTCAAGAAGAACCCCGAACTGGCCACCGGGCTGTCGAAGGTACTCGCACCCAATCTGGATGCGCTCGCCGACCCCAGGCAGGGGCAATCGCTGGCTCTACCTACCGGAGGCCCGCATGTGTATCCCCAGCTCACCTCCACCGAGGTGCGGCTCAGCCGTGACGACGGGGACCGACTGTTGTTCCTGGCCAACCAATCCGAGGACGGCCGCAACCTGCTCGAGACCGGCCGGGCGCTCCGCGAGGCCGCCATCTACGACCAGGCGATGCGGGAAGGCGGAAACAACGTCGGAGACTGGCTTTCCAACAACGAGGACTTCAATCACTTCCAAAGCTTGAACGACCGGATGACCGTCCAGCATTACAACGCCCTGTTCCAGCAGGACAACATGAACGCCGAGGAAACCGCGAAACACCTGCAAGAGGTCTACGACAGCAAACAGAAAGCTGCGGACATCGCAAAAGAGCTGGTCACCAACGCAGTTCCCATGGACAAAATCACCAAACCGGCCACCGACCTTCTTCCCAGCGTAGTCGGTGATCCCGTCAACAAGTATGGCACCGGCCTGCCTGCAAAATGGATGGACTCCGCGATCGAAGCCTGGAACCCCAAGCCCGATCCGATCCATGTCCAAGATCCGAACGTCAACAACATTTCCGCGGAGTTAAGTCACGAAACGAGGAACAAGCTACTGGACGCAGCCTATCGAAACGGTCAGCTACCCTCGGACCTGCTCAACGCCGATCACAACGGACCGATCCATGTAGCGGACCAAAACCCGAAAGGCACGAGCGATGCGCTGACGCGGTACTTGCACGATCGAGGTTTGACAGACTATATGCGTGAGTCGGAACAGTCCGGCGACATCGCCATTGCGATGGGCCTGAAGGACGATCGGCAAAAGCTCCAGAACTTCCTTGATGGAGGATCCGAAAAGCTGGAGATGAAATGACAGGAACGTCACTTTACAGCAACCGCACGATCATCAGAGCATCGGCCGTTCTCTGCGCCACCGCCGCGGTGGTCACCGCCTGCGCGAACCAGCCCGGCCAGCCCACCGCATCACCATCAGCACCAACGACGACAGCTCGGCCGAAGTCGCCCTATCCGCCCGTTACCTTCACTTGGGATTTCGCGGTACCGCTGACGGGCCAAGAAGAAGCTGCCGCACGATTCGCCGCCGAAACCGCAATGGCAGATGATCAATTCATGTGGGCCGACCACTACGAACCCGACCTCGAACGTGCCTACAACGAACGTGTCACTCGTACATACATCGGTTCCAGATCGAGCTGGGAGGCGACACAAAGCAAGTGGCCAGCCACCGGTGGAATGCTCTGGAGAGTAGTCGGCACCACGCCTGCCGAGGACGGCTACCGCGTGACCCTGTGCCAGTTCGACACACCCGGCACATACAGCCTTATCGACGACAAGCTGGTCAAAGACCCCGGGAATCGTTCCCACGCCGCTGAAGCGCTGACCGTAGTGTCGACAACAAAACCCTCGGCCGCAGACCCATATCAGACACCCGCCCCACGCACACTCGTCACCGCAATCGAACCACCCGGAGCTCCCAACGAATCCCCCAGCGTGCACTGCGACAAGTTCGCCCCCGAACCGTTCGTACAGACTCCCCCGCCGCCGATTACACCCGCGCCGGGACAGAAATAACGAACTATCCACCCTCCGAGTTCGGCAATCGACGTATGGGTATCGGCCCCCGAACCAAGGGGTAGTTCGGGGGCCGCACACGATAATGCTACACCGCAAGTTGACCCGGCCGAGGCCAGTTGCCCACTCCGTCGAACACTTCCGACGACCCGAGATCGCTTTACCGGTGGAGGCGCTTCGGGTGCGCGTTCTTCGGTCAGCTGGTGTGGTCCATCTCGCTGCGAGAGAAGAAATCAGACCCTAGCGGCGGAATCTGTTGTATGCAGAGATCTTTCGCGCGTGCTGGGCCCAGTAGGCGACAGTGTTGCGGAGTTCTCGCCCGTTGTCGGCGGTCAGATTGGTCTCGTATGTGATTCTTCCGAGGCCGAATTCGACGGTTCGGCGCCCGCGACGCCTTCGAAGACGCCCGCGCCGTCTACCAAGCCCACATAACCGGGACGATCCCCATCCCCGCCATGACCCAGCGCCACGCCCAGATCACCCCTGACCGCGACCACGTCCAACACGCCATGCGCCGCGGATGACAATGACACCCCCTGCAGCAGCCCGTCTATCCCGGGCACAGAACAGTTTGAACAGGCGCTCTGGCTAGATAATGGCCATGCCGTTGACGTAGCGGTAGGGGCCATCTGCGAAGGGATGTACGAACCGGGCCTTGTCGGTTGGTTTCTTCGTTGATTGAGGGCGCCTGGGGCGGTGTGGGTTCCAGGCGGGGACTCGGATGATCTTTCGGTACCTGCCGGATCACGGTCCGGAGGCGGCGGGCGGATTTGAGTTCCTCCAGCACTTCTCGTACGAGCACGCACCCGGGACGACGTCCGTTCGCAGTTACCTGGACCGGACTCACACTGGCTCGCGACGACCAGCTTCCGATCGGTCACTAACCTGGCCATCATTTCATCTCTGAGCGTACCAGTTGCAATATTAACCGCTGGATGCTGAAACGGACCGACATCTCCGAATACTACTAAGCTTCAGGTTGATCAAGGATTCGATCAACTCCAGATAGCTCCAGCCCAGCTGCATGGCCGCCAGAGGCAACAAACTCACCGGCGAGAGGCCAGGAAGTGCATTCACCTCTAGCACAAATGGATTTTCGTCCGCGTCGCACCGGAAATCTATTCTCGAATACATCGTCGAGTCGAAGGCGAGCGCTTGGTGTGCACTGAGAGCATACTTTTTCAGACGCTCGTTCAATGCATCATCGACAGGGGCGGGGCATTGACAGGAAACTTCCCTTCGATACTTGGACTGGTAATCGAACAAGGCGCGAATATTGTTGATCTCGACCGGTGGCAGCACCGTATCGCCGATGACGCCGACTGTGAACTCCCGGCCCGGGAGGTAGGGACCGATTACCAGATCAGCGGTATTGTTCTTGATCGATTCGATCTGTACTGCATTATCGACCAAATGAGCGCCTACACTTGAGCCTTCAGTATCAGGTTTGACGACGACAGGTCCCCGATTTACCATCGCGATAGCATCGGCAGGCACCGACCGTACCTGGCTTTCCCACACAACGTGCTCAGGTGTCGGTACTCCGGCTGCTTTTAACAGCTGAAGACTTCGACTTTTCCGGTACGAGAAATTGCATGCCACGCTACTCGCGCCCGTGAAAGGGATACCGGCCATCTCGAACAGTGCCTGCACATGCCCGTCCTCGCCCCATCCGCCATGCAGGGCGACGAAGACGATGTCCGCGCCTCTGAGCTGATCCCACACATCGGGTGCCATCAGCGAGTCGAGAAATGAGGCTCCGCACCGACCGACGCCGGAACCAGGCAGTTCAGCCTGGATCTCCAGGTCGAAGAGGTGGTCTGTACCCGAGCCGGAACCGCCGATGAGCACCGACGGCTGCTGTGCCGGATCGAGCACGACAACGTCGTGATGCGCGGCGATTAGAGCTTTCGTTACAGTCAGACCAGAAGACATCGAGACACTTCGTTCGGAACTTACTCCACCGCAAACTACTACTATCCGCATACGGGCCGACTACTTTCCATTGAGACAACAGAACTACAACTTTATCGCCAAGAGTGAAATGAAATTATCTCGAATATTCCTGATCTCAAGTGTTTTCACTTCGTCGAAGCCGCACGCCTTTAAGTCGGACCGAACTTCCTCCAATTGAATCAGATGCGACGTTCTTTCGAACCCATATACCGTCCCGTCGATCGTCATTGTCGTGCGCCATCGTCTGAGACGGTGCGCCAGTGATACGTGCACTTCGTCGACAATCGCCACACGCAGACCATCCCTGGTTAACCCGCCGTTCTCCGTGACATAGGAGACATCTGATGTGATGTCACGGGTATCCGGGATGTCCAACAGCAACGCACCGCCGCTGCGCAGCGCTCCCGCCATACCGCGCAGGTGCCGACCGATTCTTTCCGGATCGGGGTTGGGAGCTTCCTCGTCGTCCCACGAGTCGGCGTACGCCAATGAATTCCCCCGGCACATTACCAGGTCGAAGACGGCCGGAAAGTAGTTCGGCAGGTCTGCCCATTGGGCCAGAATCGACCGGTTTCCCAGCCCCGCACGTCTGCAGTTCAGGTGAAATCTTTCTATCATCTCGGCGCTGCCATCTGAGCAAACGAGCGGTAGACCAGACCGCAACAACGGGATCGTCCCGAATCCGGTACCGACTGCACAGTCGAGCATACTGCCAAGCGAATCTACCGCATCGAAAGCCGCGAGTGCCTGGGATACGAACAGCTGCTCTCCCGAACAGATCTCCAGATATGTGTCGAGAAGCTCTGCCGGATGGTGTTCAATAATCAAATCAAGTCTTCCAAACGTCGAAGGGATATGAGAAATACCGCCTCAGCGATATCTCCGAGAAACCGACCTCGGAGCGTAAACCGCTGCACAAACAACGACTACTCCCCCAGCCATTTGTTGCAGCGACAGGTTCTCATGCAGAACCACATATGCACAAATCGCCGCAACAACGGGCTCCAGAACACCTACGACCGTCGCCGGAAAGGCGCTGACCCCTCCCAATCCTTTGAACAACAACAGGCAGGGAAGACCGCAACCGAGGATCGACACCACGATCAGCCAGAAGAAGGTCTGCCAGCTCTCCACGAAAAAGTCAATTTTAAGGAAGGGCAGAAACGGTAGACAGGGAACAACAGAAAAGAGGATCGAATAGAAGGTTGTCGTTCGGGCATTGAGACCGATTGCGCTAGAATATTTTCCCTGCAGATTGTAGAAGGCGAAGGATATACCAGAAGCCACACCAAGAAGGAAACCCGCTGTGCCCTTTCCTCCGAGTCCGACGGAGCGGACCTCCGAGAGGAGTACTATACCGAGGGTGCAGGCGACGACGACGGCGCCAGCTGAAAGAGTCATTGGCTGGGCCTTCTTCAAAATTTCCACGAGTAGCACCACAATTGGCGCGGTGTACTGCAGAGCAATTACTTCGGCAACAGGCACCAAGTTTATCGCGCAGAAGAAGGTTACGTTGACCAGCAACAGCCACAGACCGAGACCCAGCAGAGCTCGAAACTGCGTCCGATCTATCCTCAGATCAGACAGGCCCCTATACACCATTATAGGCAACATTACTAGCAAGCTGACGACTGCCCGAAGTGATATGAGAGACAGCGTAGAGTATGGTGGTTTAAAGACGTTCTTGACCAGGACTCCCGTGCACCCGAACAACACGGCCGCAGCGATCAAGCAACCATAGCTCAATACCCGCGACGCATCCGGTCCGAAATTCGCGATCCGCTTTAAAGTCATGCTTCACACGCGCCCGTCAATTGAATCGAGTAGCGAGTTGCAAAAGGTGTCGATCTCCTCAATTGTGTTGTAGTAATGCACCGATACACGGATGCATTCGTTCAGCTTCCGCCTCTCCATGTCTACGCACGCGGTATTCGACAGAGAAATCCAAACGTTAATTCTCTTCTTTTTCAATTGGTTTCTGATCTCGTAGAGATTTCGCCCAGGGACATCGAAACCAACTATTCCGGCCAATCCGTCCGCGTTATATTGGTCCAGCAGATGGACATCCGAAACCGAGGTCAAACACCGGCGTAGGTAGTCCGCCAGCGTGGTGACGCGTTCTCGAATAGCGTGAATTCCCAAAGTCAATGAATAGTCGACGGCAGCACCGAGGCCCAGCTTAGCCACCGTATTCGCCTCCCAGGTTTCAAACCGCTTTGCGCCGGGCGCGATTTCGTATCGAGTACCACCCAACCATCTAGCTCCGTCCAATCCCAACATTGGCGGTTCGATCTCGTGCGAGATGTCTGGTCGCATATAGAGAAAGCCGGTTCCGCGCGGGCCTCGCAGATATTTTCTGCCACATCCGGACAAGAAGTCGCAGGCGATCTCGGATACGCTAATCGGTATTTGTCCCACAGACTGACAGGCATCGACCATGTACAGCGAACCGTATTTGCGCGCTACTTCCCCTATCTCGGCTATCGGGTTTATCACTCCGGAGTGACTTGGTACATGGGTAACGAGAATGGCCCGAACCCGCTCGTCCATGGTTTCGCGCAATGCGGCAGTGTCGATGATGCTCGACTCCGTGACACGCAGTATTTCGACTTCGATACCGAGGTGTCGCACCGAGTGCAGCAGCGCCAGGTAGTTGCTCCCGTACTCGACCGGCGAAGCCAGGATCCTGTCTCCGGGATGAAATTGGATCGAGCCAAAAGCCAGGCCCCAAGCCCGCGTCGCGCTGTCCGTTATTGCGATTTCGTTCGCACTGCAACCGAGTAGTTGGGCTATCGAGGTATAGGAAGCACGGATCTCACCCTCCATCGCTTCTGCGGCTTCGTATGCGCCGATCTGTGATTCTAAGGTGATGTGCTCCCGCATGGTATCGATCACCGGTCGAGGCATCAAGGCTGCCCCGGCATTATTCAGGTGAATTACACATTCGGTCCCCGGCGTATCGTCGCGTATCATTCGAAGGTCGAGGTCGGAAATTCGGGCGATATCTGTATAGTCCGGCCCCGGGAAACGTGTCACGCTGTCGTACACTCGCACTTCAATTCCTTCGATGCGAATCGGCTAGGGTGCACCTGTCTTGGATTCGAGGCAGGAGAGCACACACGCGAGTCTCTAAGAACATCTCACGTGGACATAGTTCATAAGGTTCCGTAGTAGCCCGGCTCCGCGCCCCGGGGGCAAGCAGCCGAATTCAGGTCGGTTCGCATGACGCCATGTAGATAGTCCATGCCACATCGCTGGCACGACGTGCCCACTGACGGCCAAAGGCTCCTGGCCAACCAACTCCGTCATCGGTAAAACGATACTCGTCCAGGGCTTCGGCCAGACCCTGCACCGGTTCTAGGAACGTCAGCCAAGTACCGAACGCGAGGTTTTGGATGTCATCAGCTGAGCGACGTCTTGTTCCACAAGATACGAGCCCTGCCCGTAATTTGCTTTCAGCTATCGGGGTTTGGAAGCGCCGGATATCGTTTAGAAACCGGTCTCTTCGCGCGCCTGGGGTCCTACAATCCAACATCGCGTAGTGAGCATCCAGATGCGCGAGGGCGGACGCGATGTCCGGCCGTTCGTGCCAGTTGTCACAATTGCTCAATGCAATGAGCCTCCTCCATCGTTTGAGCGGTATCCCATCCCGCCTTGCTCGCTTTGACGAAATCTCGGAATCGCCGGGCGACGTCTGATGGCCGTACGGTAGGACGCCCAAGATTCTCGATGGATCCTGGTTTGATCCGCAGATAGATAAAAACAGGACCTTGCGTGGTCTGGGCACGCTGTACGGCGAATTCGAACTCCAACAAGTCAGCACAGTCGAAAACCCACCGGTACCCACACGCTGCAGCTACGGCCGGAAAGTTGACGTACTCAGCCTGTGTGCGCTGGCCACCGGTCGAGTCGTGCACCTGGTTGTCGAGGAGTATGTGGATGAGGGAAGGCGGCCCTGCCGCTCCCACTGTGGCGAACGTGCCCATCCGCATCAGGCTGGCACCGTCGCCGTCGACAACGACGACGGGGGTGCTCGTGTGCCGGGCCACGCCCAGCCCCACCGCACTGGCCGAGCCCATTGCGCCCACCAAGTAGAAATGCTGCGGCCTATCCGCGAGAGTGAATAGTTCACGGCTGGTCTTGCCAGTGGTTGATACTATCGCTGCGCTGTCCACAACAGCGCTCAGCAGCGTGTCCAGTGCGTCAATTCGACGCGAGCATTTTCTCGGCCGATCACGTCCACCCATGACTACAGATTCGGCCGCACCCGTCGACCAGGTTTCGGACAATGCCTCGGGAGCGATCGACCCGCCACGCAGTATAAACGCGTATGGCAATTCATCGCGTTGCATCGCTTCCCAGCCTAAACCCACTGTTGCACTCAGTCGCTCTGGCTTCGAGGGCAGCACCGAGTGGCCGACACCGATGAGTGTCAACAAGTCAGGCGTTTTTGCGCCGAGCAGTTCATGTTGCGGTTCATCGGCAACACCTGGTTCGCCACGCCATGTCACAATCATCGGAACCGGAATTCGGCACGGATGACACAAAGACGTTAGGGGATTGACCATATTCCCCAGGCCAGAGTTTTGAGATATGACGCAAGTAATAGCTCCAGCCAACCAACTACCGGCCGCTATCGCGACCGCCTCGCCCTCATGGGTTGCAGGAAAATAGGACACACGGTCGTTCGATGCCACACGATTAATCAAGGGCGTCAAATACGAGCAAGGCACACCCGTCACCTCACCCACACCCCGTGCGGTCAATTCGATGAGCAGACTATCGGCGGTGAACATGCTATCTGCCCCTTTCCATTCGGTGCACAGCCAAATGAACCGCGTTCAAGATATTGGTCGGCGATATGCCATACAGCTTCAGCAGTTCGGAGTGATCACCGGATACAGTGAACTCATCCGCAATTCCGAGGGGAACATTCACAACCGGCTTATGCTGTGCCGTCCACTCGCTCATCATACTGCCGAGCCCGCCGACCACCGAATGTTCCTCAACGGTCACGATCGCCCGCGCCCTGTGTGTTGTTTCCCACAAGCCTGCGTCGGGAAATGGTTTCATACGATAAATATTCAGCACGCCGGTATTCGCTCCCAGTTCAGGTTGCAGATCTACTGCCATCGCCGCGATCGGTCCGCATGTCACGATTAGGATCTCAGGCTCGTCGTTGCCCCAATAGCACCAGCCCTCCATGGGGGAACCGCGATCCGGGCGTGGCAGGCGCGACGCAGATTGTCGGCTCAGCCGCAGGTAGGTAGGCTGTCCCGACTGCACAGCCAGGCGTAGCAGTGGTAGTACGTCTTCATCCGCCGCGGGCAAGACGATCGACAGGTTTGGGACCGAACGCAGCGCCGCGATGTCGCTGATGGAATGATGACATGCACCCTCACGACCGCCGGATAGGCCGGCGTAGTGCCCGACAAGTACTACGCCAAGCTTCTGATAGGCCACCGCGTGTGTGATCTGGTCCAGTGCCCGATTGACGAGCATCGAGGCGAAAGCCGAGGCCACGGGTCGGAGTTCTGCCAAGGCTAATCCGGCGGCGATCCCGACCATATTTTGCTCTGCAATACCTACGTTGAGGAACGCCTCTGGAAAGCGGTTAGAAAACAGCTGGGTCTGCGTCGAGGTAGCATTATCACCATCCAATACCACCAACTCTGGAAAGTCTTCTTTCAATTCAATCAGCGCAATACCAAACGCGTTACGCACGGTATGCCTCCAACTCAACGACGTATCGGCGGAGGACCTCTACATCCTTGACCGAATGCCAGGGTGAATCTCCTTCCATAAAAGGCACACCGAACCCCTTTGCAGTATGCGCGATCAGGACTCGCGGACCGCTATTTCGACGTACCATCGCTGCCGCCAGCTCTTGGACGTCATGGCCGTCTACATCATCGACCTCCCAGCCGAACGCCTGCCAGCGGTCGGCGAGGGGCTCAAGTGTCGAGATCGATTCTGTGGGACCATCGTGCTGATGCCGGTTACGATCGACTATCGCCGTAATGTTAGCCAGCCCGAGATGACCTGCCAACGCGGCGGCTTCCCAGACCTGCCCTTCCTGGAGTTCGCCGTCGCCTAGAAGGACATAAACGCGGGCTGGACTGTTGCGATGACGTAGGCCGAGCCCCAGGCCGACGCCCATAGACAAACCCTGTCCGAGAGATCCGGAGCTGGCTTCGACACCTGGAGTACGTAATCGATCCGGGTGCCCCTGCAGCCGTGAACCGATACTACGCAACCCAAATATGTCGTCCGATGCGAGCACTCCGATATCGCGCAGCATTACATAGAGCGCGGGAGCCGCATGCCCTTTCGAGAGCACCAGGCGATCGCGGTCACGATCCTGCGATGCCACGCCGCGGAGGACCTTATGAAAAAGTGCTGCGAGAATATGCAAGCATGACAGAGAGCTTCCTGGGTGGCCAGAGCCGGCATCGGCGATCATCGTTAATGTCTGGAACCGCAATGTGGAGAGGGCCTCGTCGAGTGTCATCCGAACGACACCTTCTCCGCCTGATCACGCAGCGGAAGCACCGACAGAGACGCGTGGTCGGATTCGGCGAACGGCAAGTCAGCATAGCGTGCGCAGATAGTTTGCATGGCTTCGGTTGTCGCCAACTGTCGATCATTTACCGACTGTGCTGCCGTCACACCGAGCGACGAACTGGTCAGCAACACTCCCTCAGCCGAGGTCAATTCCTGGCAGTCGATTGGGCGACTCTCCCAGCGGAAGCCTGCAGCAGTCACCAGTTGCCGCACGATTCGCTTCGTCACTCCTGGCAGCGCGCCCTCGCTAGTCGGCGGGCTACTGAAAACGGAGCCATTCACTATCACGAGATTCGAGCGCGTTGCTTCTGATATCCGGTCGTGCTCGTTAACAAGGACAACGTCGTCGTATCCGGCGACACGGGCTCGTGCCACCTCGCGCCGGACGAACAGATATCCGCTCGGGCTCTTCAGCGTGCGAGGCAGATCCCCGGATACCCGACGCCGGGTAGTAGATGTGACCAGGCGAGGATTCAGCGGTGCGTAACCCTCTACCGGTAGTGCAAAGATAACGACTGATGCACGGCGTGAGCACAGTTCTTCGTCCGCTCCGAAGGCGAGCATGCGCACCCGCACAAATTTATTCGGAGGGCTACAGCTCAACACCGCAGCGATCCCATCAGTCAGATCACTATCCTTCACGGGCAGATCGAGCAGGGCCTCGGTCGCCGAACGACGGAATCGTTCTATGTGATCGACCAGTCCGTAGACCGATGCGCAATCCGCACCTCGCCAGGCACGGCAGTTATCGAAAACCGAAGCGCCATACAAGACCGCCGTGGTTCGTGTCGGTATGGACATATTGGCCACCCACTCACCATCCACCCAAGAAAAATTATTCGGCACGCTCCTGCCGCTGACGTTGTCGAGACAGTTATCCATTGAGTTACCTGCCTTATTCAGTCCACTCATGATGTCATCCGACCGATTGTTCTGTTCCGGGTCGGCGCCACCTGCTATCGTCGGTAATTACTCTGTCGGCGGGCTCCCAATCGAACGGGTTCTTCGACAAGCCAATCAAAGCAGCACAAAGAACTGCGAGACTACCCACAAAGACCAGAACCACGCGAACTCCAACCGCCTGTACCAGTACGCCTGACACCATGATGAATAAAATCATCAGGGAATCCTGACCACTTCGTGTCGTAGCGATCAGACGACCATACATCTCTTTAGGAGCATGGCTCTGCAAGTTCGCCATCAAAAGAATAAAGATGACGTTCACTGCATAGCCGTTCACTGCGCGCAGCGCGGCAGCTCCAGGTAACCACATCACGAACGGAAGAATACTCAGCGCAACGCCGGCGGATACGACTGTCGAAGCAACAGACATTTTAATTGGCATCATTCTTCCAACAAGCGGCGCCACAATCGTACCCAGTACTGCACCCGCACCGGTGAAAGCTGAGATGAGACCGAACTCCCGTGCTCCACCGTGTAACACCGATCCGGTGTACACAACGATTGAAACACTACTTGTACCCGCAAGAATCCCGGTTACACAGTTCACCACGAAAGACGAGCGTACAGCGGGTATTCGCAAGATGTATGAGAAATCCCTCTTGCTCTCACCCGTTTTTTTCTTTGTAGTCGCTGTTCCCGCAGGCACTGCTGCAAAGCCTACGATGGCGGCAACCGCGAACGTCGCCGCATTCAGCACGTACACAAGATGAAGATCGCCGCGGGCCACAAGAATTCCCGCCAGCCCCGGACCCGAAAGCTGTCCTATCCTGCGGCAAATCATCACGACAGAATTCGCGCGAAGCAGGCTCACCGAATCAATCAAAGGCAAGCAGGACTGTTGACTGACCAGCATGGCCCGCGATGCAATGCTGACCACCGCGGCGTATATAACGAGGACGGGCAGCGACGCCGCAAATACGTTGGTAAAAACAAGAATGCTTGCGCATGTATTACCGATTAACATCCAGCGTCGTGCTGGAATCGCATCGACAAGAATGCCACCAACCCACGATCCTACCAAGCTGCCGATGCTGTACGCCGCCATCCCGTACGCGACATGCATCGACGAACCACCGTACAGGTACAGCGAGGCCGAAAGGCTTACCAGATAAGCTATGTCACCAAACTCGACCACGCCCATTGCCAAAGCGACAACGGCAAGCCGTGGCCGTATTGCCATCATTTCGGTGCCAGTGTGGTGAGAAGTTCGTTGATCTTTGCGATGCGATCCATACGCGCGGGACCTCCGACTTTGATGTACCGTGCACCACAAGCGATCGCCAGACTACTGATGAACGATCCGCCGTTTTCCCCGCTGCGCTGCGAAATTACCAATGTCGCACCATTGTTCCGTGTCGCCTCCGCAGCCCGAATCGCCGCCGAAACAGTCCCGGCCTGATTGGGCTTTACCACGACAGCATTCGCCCACCCTCCTTGCACGCCAGCGGTTACACGGCTCACGTTCGAAGCAAAGAGATCGTCACCGGCAATCATCATGTCTCCCGCCTTCGATGTCAGCACGGTGAATTCGCTCATCGCCGAGGCACTGAACCCGTCCTCAAGGTAGCGAAGACTATATCGCGGGATCCATTCCAGATAAGTGTCAAGCAGTGCATCAGCCGACAGTGCGCGATTGGTCCACGGGAACTGGTACTTACCGTTTCTCCAAACGTCCGACGCCGCCATGTCCAGACCGAGGCGGAATCCAGACTCTACCCCGAGTTCCTGCAGGACTGCGAGGATAATATCCATCCCCTCCGTGCATGACTGCAGAGGCACGGAAATGGCACCCTGCTGGCTCGTCGCAGCTTCGTATCCTCTCCGGTAGCACACTTCTCGCGCGTAGTCACGGACCCTGATGCTGGTCTCCACTGCGTCCAACAGCTGAACATCTGGGTCAGGAAACAAGAGAAATTCGATGTGCGGAACCTTCGAGCTAGGACAAAGGCCACCGTCAATAATATTCATGGCAGGCAACGGAGGTCGGTCGGCTTCCGGTAGGCCGACGAAGTCCCGCAGGTGTGTGTGCAGCGGGAGCGAACGCTGGAGCGCGCCCAATTGTGCTACAGCCATGGATGTAGCGATGGTTGTATTGCCGCCTATGACCTTTCGTGATGGAGGTGGGTCCAGATCGTCGAGCCGGCGATCTACCGCGGTCAAATCTGACGCGTCGAGTCCAACCAGCGCTGGCTCTACCTGCTGTGCTACTGCGCGCACAGCAGGCGCCACCGCCCTAAGTCGAGGCTGCGAAGCAGCATCCTCCAGATGTGCCGGCTCATACTCACCAACGCTCGAGCCGCGCGGGGCTAGCGCACTCGAGCTCCGTCCTGCCCCGTCGACAAGAGTAACTTCAACGGCCGCACGTCCATTCGAGTCGTACAGGCCACGAGCAATCACCTTGGTTATAGAATTCTCACTTGCCATAATTTCCGC
The DNA here is from genome assembly GCF_013186535.1 of Nocardia terpenica. Classification (NCBI taxonomy): domain Bacteria; kingdom Bacillati; phylum Actinomycetota; class Actinomycetes; order Mycobacteriales; family Nocardiaceae; genus Nocardia; species Nocardia terpenica. Next base: position 689,581 of record NZ_JABMCZ010000001.1, on the reverse strand, counting down.
CTTGAGCCATTATATCGCCTTGATCGACAGGTTTATAATAGTCGGAGGGATGAACGTTATCTCCAAAGTCTCCGAACATACGGCGCAAACGCGGCGACATACGGTCAAGGACTCGTTGCGGTTGAGTTAGATAATCATGCGGGCGGTGCCACAAATTTCCATATCTAAATATAAACGTCTTTCGAGTACGGACTACATTTTTCGATACAGCGTGCCATAGCGAATACGGAAAAACTAGTACATCGCCAGGTGCTGCTTTCACCTCAACGGCGTCCTCTGGAAGGATTCCCTGCTTTAGTGGTTCATCCAGCTCGTCCATGTAGCATAACATGTTCCGGGAGTTGGGTATCTTACGATGGCTCCCTGGTATCAGCAAGAAGTTTCCGCTATTCGATTTTGTCACGTCGGTGAGAAATATTTGTGCTTTAACTTGAAGGCTCGGGCTGCCTTCGGCCAACTGCAGACGCTGTAGATATTCGCCGCCATCGGTGTGCCAGTACTCCAAAGCATCCGCATGAGTGGAGCGGACAAATACCTCAGTCCCCAAGATATGTACGCTATGGTTCAGCAAGGTCATTAATGGCCCCACAAGCCGTGGATGATCGAGAAAGTAGTCGAGGCCCGGCAAGCCATCAACCGCATTACGAACTCGGATCGTGTGAGAGTAGTCGGCAAAGCTTGCATGCTGACCAATTGTCGGATGCGGCATAGCCAGGGCATCCGACACAACAGCTAGGCCGAGCTCAACCTCCGCTTCATTGAAAACACTTCGGAGAAGTAGATATCCGTCCTTTTCATAACTGCAAAACTGTTCATCGGATAGCGGCTGCCAGTCGCGCTCCGATGCTGTCGATGCCGTCGATATATTCGAAACGCCCGCCCGTAACATGCATTCCTCCATCCGCTTTAACCTTCGCCCAGGGTCGGCTGGGTGGCGTGAGCCACCCAGCCGATGACTATCTAGACGAGGTTGTCGTACTTTCCTTCCTTAACCTCCGAAATGAACTGCTTGAAGGAAGCGCAGACTGGACCGATCTCCTGCCGCTTTCCATTCTCACCCGAGTCTTCGCTCAGAATAACTCGATCCTCGGTGACGCGAACAGAGATAGACATTTCCATTCTCCATTTCTTCGATGATTCCTAAAAATGGCTACTACTTACATCTCGTGGCAGCCACAGAATTAATTTATAGAGTGTGGCGATAGGAGTCAATATTTTCGAGTTCGCCCGTCCGAACAGCGCTGAGCCGGTCCGCTGTGGGCATGACCGGCCGGGCCAGATTCAGGATTTCAGCCAGATCGACACAAATTTCCTCCACCTCGGCAGTCCTGCCATTCAAGAGGATCCTTCGACATGCATCTTGCATGGCCTTCATCGAAGACCGGAACAGATGGTTGGCGTATATGACGATATTGAAACCTGCCCCGGCAAGCTCGTCCGCATGCACACTGTTGTACGTAGTTGGAACGGCTATCAGCGTGACTCCAGGGTGAGTCTTACGAAACTCTGTCGCGAACTTCATTACATCGTCTGGACATTTGTCTCGACTATGGATCATTATCCCGTCACTGCCCGCGTTTACATATTCATCAGCCCGCTGCAATGCAGAATGCATTCCCTCTCCCAGAATCAGGCTTTCGATGCGCGCGAATATCTGGAATTCTTGCGTAACTTGCGTGGCCTTACCGCGTCGTATCTTGTCGCAGAAACGCTCCATACTTTCCATCTCTTGTAACCGAGATCCACCAAGTAGCGAATTCTGCTTGAGGCCGCGCTTATCTTCGATGATCACTGCAGATACACCGCGTCGCTCTAATTCACGAACCGTGTACTCAAAATGCTCCGGGAGTCCGCCAGTATCGCCATCCATGATTAGCGGCTTGGCCGTCACTGCGAAGATCTCGTCGATGGCCGCCAGTCGAATACGCCAATCGAGAATTTCAATATCCGGCAAGCCGCGCACTGCGGAGTCGGTCAAAGAACTAGACCAGATCGCATCGAATTCTCCCGAAAACGGTCCGCTGGCGCTGACATGCGCGCCTTCTGCGACGATCGCCGAAATTGGATTATGCGCTTCTATAACTCGGATGCAGCCTCTTTCGCTTAACAATCCAGAAAGGCGCGCCCGGCGCAAATCGTTTGTTGTTGAATAGGTAGGCACCTGAAAAGTCCTTCCATTGAACTCAGTAAACTTTGGAGTCACATTTCAACTATGCTTATCCTCAAGCGACTGCGGTTTTAAGGCACTTGCCTGATCAGTCGATATACGACATTCGAGTAAGTTCGCCAAATCGGCCCAGCTGTTGGCATAGATTCGGGCCAACTCAGCTACCTTACCGACGCAGTGATTCGGAACCATTTCGGCAGCACGATTCGGTTCCATCAAAGTGACTCGGTGCAGATGGAAGCATCGGAGGAGTTGGCGCCCAAATTCGTTGAGCCGTAAAGAAGGATCGTTTGCCAGCGCGACTACGAGATTGGCGGCATTTTTGTCCGCTCTCTGCCCTGATACCTGACCAGGCTGGTTGCCCTTGGCCTTGTGGGATCGGCGAGCGATGGGGTCCATGCCGCTGGATATTCGTTTGCGGACATCGTGGACTGTCGATACCGACACGCCCGCCTCGGTCGCGATATCGCGGATAGATGCCGCCGGCCTCCTACGCAAGACCTCGACTACGCGTTGCCGGCTTGCGGCGGGATCCGTTGGTCGCGATCGACCATCGCGTCCGAGACGGATGTTCGTCTGATCGATCTGATCAGACGAACGTGGGCGAAGGGATCCGATAGTGCTGGGCGACAAGCCAACGTACGTCGCAATCATTCGATTTGACCATTGTGGATATTTATCAATCATCTTCACTGCGGCAGCTGCGCGGTCAGACCGTGTCAGCGGAAGGCCATGAGCAACATTCAACTGCACTGCCAACACCATTGCCTCTGCGGCTGTTCCGTTGAACATACGCGCACGAACTGCCGACCTTCCCCCTAGTCTAGCGGCGGCGACTCTATGCATACCATCTATCACGGACATTGTTTCCGAGTGAACAGTAATTGGTGGAAGGTTATCCAGCACCTCGGACAAATTGCTCACGTGCTCGGGATCCGTTCCTATACCACGGACAAACATTACACCCTTGAGCTTATCCAGTGCCAAATCCGCGATCGGGACCTGGTCCCAATCTATTCGAATTAGGGTTGCACAATTCGGCTCGTCGACGCTCAAGCCCTTACACGTTTCTACATCTAAGTTCATGCAGATTTCTCCCCCTGCATATTCCGGTTATAATGTTTTCTGCTCAGAAGGCATCACGAACCGATATGAAACTCGCTGGCGAACTGCGGAACACCCGCGCCAACCAGCTTGCTACTCCCGGTCACTCCCGTCCGTTCTCCATGTAGGTAATCAATGTTCTACCGCGCTCCCGGCATATATGCAGGTGCGGCACAGCGCAGCTCCTCGCACAAACACTGCCGAAAGCGTGTAAAGTCACTCCCCATGCCACGCTTCTCCGCGAGGAGATCGCAGGTCGACTCGTTCGGGCGGAGGATACGCAATCATCCGATACATACGTCGATCCGTTGAGAATGCGCAGGGGCATCCATGATTACTGTAAGCGCACTCACCCGCGCGGTCGCGAATCGTTTGACGGGCCTGAAAATCCGGCCGAGGCAAGAATTGCCCTGCGGAGTAGCTATGCAACATGCCCATTGCCCAATTCCTTTCATTGGGTCAGCAGCACACAGAGGGGAACAATGTAGCGAGCTTCAGCGAGTGAAAACTTGAATCACGCACACCTATCGGCGCGTGCAGCCTTTTCTTCCGCCGCCCGCTCGTGCCATCTCAGGTGAATGTAAGGCGCATCACAGGGAATGTCAATCGAACTTCTGAGAGCGTTTCTACGCTGATTCTAGAATCACTGTCGTTGAACTGGCCTTATACGGCGATCTACGAGTCACACACCCGGAGAATCGCAGGAGAATTCTTGTCCGGATCGATGAGTGACCTCAGTCGCACTGAACCTCCGAGGGATCAGTCGGCCCCGCTGGCCCGCGATCAATGACATGGACTGTTGGCATCACCGCTCGCGGTTCGGTCGCCCCATGGTCCAGTCAGTCCGCACGGCGCTCCGAGTGACCACCTCGAACAGGACGCGAAACATTCGTCACCCCTCAGCCGAGCAGTCTTGTGTGTATCCCCTATCTCTTCGGGCTCCCTGCTCTTCGCGTTCGCGGCCGGATCCACCAGCACGCAAGAGTGTCGGCCCCCAGACCATGGTGCTGAGCGTTGGAGGCTGCTGGACCATCTTCGAGCGAAACGTCAATGCCGGTCGAATGCTGGATCAGGCACACTTTGCGTGATATCCGCGGATCGGAACGCGGACAGACCGGCCCTTGATGATCGACTACACCGATCGGGATGGACCGACACCGCGCCCATGGTGGTTGAGGCGCTCCTGCGCTGCCGTCGTTATGCCCGTCCATAGCGGGATCAGGGCAGCGCGAAGCGGCTGCTGTCGAAGAGCTGTGTCAGCGTCGGTCCCCATCAAGGCGACGACCTCCGGTTCTCTCCACCGGGCGCGCGCGATCGTCGGCGACGGCGGACCCGAACGCGCGGCCACGCCAGACAGGAACAGCAGGTTGACAACCACGACCCATTCCGGATCGATCCCGTCCGGGTCTCGGACAACCGCAGCGTCTGAAGGGTCAGGGGCGATGAAGACAACGCTGCCCACACCCGTGAATTCGCATGCCGCCGCACACATCAGACACGGCCGATGTGACGACCACAAGGTGAGGCTGCTCGAATCGGTCGTGGTATCGACGCTGGCGAGGGCGTTCATCTCGGCATGCGCAATGGAGGTGCGCTGCAGCCGGTCGGGCCCGCCGGAAGGATCGTAGACGCGATTGCGACCTTCCCCGATTTCTTCACCGTCCCCGGTGCCGATGACGGAACCGACCGGCAGTCCGCGCGAAAGAAACGACTCGTGGGCAAGCTCGAGACACCGGAGCATCGCGGTATCGGCTTCACGCCAGATGGCGTCCAGTTCGGGCACGAACACCAGTGTCGCAGAGCGCTCCACGGTGTCGGGCGAGATGCCGGTGCGTTGTTCCGTCCTCGGATACTCAGTTGCTCAAAAGAATTCGCTTTCCGGAGAAGATCCGGTTTCACTCGCCCGAGCATCTGTCGCTTAGCCCCCACGTAACCGGCGTCCGCGATATTCGTACCCATCCCTGAATTGCTCTGTGGCGAACAGGGATTGATGCTTACATTCGCCACACTCACCTCCACGTCGGCGGTCGTGGATCTGGATCGGTTCACCGTTCGGAAGGTCCGCCACCCCGACGGCCGGTTGTCGCATTGGATCTTCTCTCCGGCCGGTGAGGTGCACCGGCCGTCGTTGGCGGTGCTCACCCGGCACGGGACGTCGACGCAGGAGACCTATGCTTACAGCCTGGTCGATCACCTGAACTGGCTGCATGTGAACAGCCGCAGTCCGGACTCAGTGACCTTCGATGACCTGCGCCGCTACATGAATGGCGTCACCGGCAGGCCGACGGTATGTATGGCTTGGTCTGGCGCCGTCCGGACCGCAAGCCGCTGGGCACGTCGGCGGCGGGCAACGTCGCGACGGTGGTGAAGGTCCTACTATCTGTCGCTGCAGGTGACCGGCGAGGTTCGGCCGGAGCTGGTCGAGGCGTTGACCTCGGGGCGCAGCTTCGCCCGTCGTGGTCGGCGGTCGGTCGAGACGAATCAGCTCGCCCTACAGAAGGATTCGCGTCAGCGTCGGTTTCTGCTCGATGAGGTCGTCGAGGCGTTGTTCGAGCCGGGAGTGTTGCCGACAGTCCGGGACGTCATGATCGTGACCTGGTTGCACGACGGTGGTCTGCGCGTCGGCGGGCTCTGCGGGCTACGGTTCTGCGACCTGCACCTGACCCGGAACCATCCCTGCAGGCAGCGCGCCGACCCGCACGTTCATGTCGTCGGCCGCAACGACAACCCCAACCGGGCTTGCGCGAAGTCCTACGCCCCAGCGACCCCAACCCGGGACGGTTACACCGTCGACGGGGTGCTCCGCGCGGTCTCCAATGACATGATCAGCACGTTCCACGCCTATCTGCTCGACGAGTTCGGTCCGATCCAGCACCTGGTCGACCACGAGCACATCCTGGTCCATCTCACCGGCGCCACCGCTGGCGCGGCACTGCACACGGGCGGTGTCCGAAAGATGCTGCGTCGGGCCTGTTCCCGCGCCGGCCTGAATGTCCATCTGGTTCCGCATTCCTTCCGGCACAAGGCGGCGGCCCGCGCTCTATGCCGAGTCGGATTTCAACGCCGAGTTGGTGACCCAGGAGTTCGGCTGGTCCAGCCCGGCCATGGTCACCGACGTCTACGGACGGTCGGCCAACCGGCAGGCGATGAAATTCCTGCAGCAGGCATGGGACGCCAGCGCCCGCCCACCGGCCGAACCGTTTCTGGTGCCGGGCCAGGCCCGCGGAGCCGACTCGTGACGACGCCGGACATCGCTGCGAGCACCTCGTTGACGTCGGTTCCGGACTCGGCGGCCGAGTATCTGGGGTTGAGCCCGGATGGCCGCTACGACATTGTCAGTCAGCAGTTTCCGGAGTGGCTGTTGGCGGAACCGGTCGAGTTTCCGCCGCACCACCCCACCTACGGTTGGCATTGCCGTGTCGAAGGCTGCGAGGGCGGGCTGCATGCGACCGCGCCGTCGGCCCAGCTTTGCGTCGCCCATGCACGCAGATACGCCGAGGTCAAAGAGCGCGCTGTGTTGCTATCGGCCCGGCGACTGGTCCCGGCTGATCTATCGGCCGCACTGCTACGACCGAAGCCGTTCGGCCAGACAGAGTTTCGCGTGGACCAACTACCGGGATTTGCTCGCCGACGCTCACCGGCAGCAAGGTTATGCTGGTCTGGGACAAACCTGAATACACACCTGGCCTCGGGATACGCAGCTATGTCGCCGACCGGGACTGGTTCACGGTCGGCCAGCTACGGGCCTACGCCCGGACCTCAACCCCGTCGAGGTGGGTTGTTCTCAATGCGATCTGTGTAATCGGATTTGCTCATGATGCTGGTTCTCCTTGTGGTGGTTGAGCTTTGGCGTTTGTGGGGTTGTCGGGGATCCAGGGGCGGCGGTTGTGGGAGCCGGTGCAAGGCGTGCAGACGTGCGACCTCGGCCGGATCGGCGGTGATGATCCAGCGGTAGGGCGGGCGGCTGTCCTGGCGGCCGGTGGCCCAGCCGCGGCGCACCCAGTTGTAGAGAGTCACTGTGGGCGTGCCGATTTCGCGGGCGAGGGCGCTGAGCCACCATTGGTCGAGGCCGAGACGTCCCCGATCGCTTGTGCGGTCGTGCTCAAGGCCGGGCCGCAGGCCCAGGCGGCGGATCAGGTGCTGAATCTCGCCGATGTTGAAGCGGTCGTGTAACCGGGGTGTGCGCCAGCCCTCGGCTGCGAGCTGGTCGGCGACTACGCTGTTGTCCAGTCCTGCACCGACCAGCGTGGCGAGTAGTTCGGTCAGGGCTGGGTAGTAGGACAGCTGGTCAATGCGGGCGACGGGGCGGACCAGGTCAGCGTCGGTGTGGTGGCCGCGGCCTAGCAGATGGTGGTGTGCATGGCACCCGCGGGGGTGACGGTGACCTTATCGATGGCGGCACGGATCAGCTTCTTGCGGTCGCCGACGGTGGTTGTCGGCGCCGACCACAGCGCCGGGATATCGTCTGCGACAGCACCGATCACGGCCAATTCGGCCGCCGACAACCGCGTGGGACGCTGACGCAGGGAGCGTTCGTGGTCCTCGATCAGTTGCCATTGCGTAGTGAGAGTTTGTTCTGACATGTTCCCAGTCACGTTCCAATTGCCGCACCACGAGCCGGTTTTCGGGGTTCGGCGAGCTGGCCTTGACGGCGGGACCCGATCGCAAGCGATCGCAGCGCGTTCCAGGCGCTGCTGCCTGGGTCCGCGGAGGGGCGGGTGAACCGCACGTACCAAGCCTCCAGCTCGCCGGGCCGCCAGATGTAGAGGCACCCCGACTGTTGGAAGGCGGCTGGCACGGTCGTCCGGTCCGTCGAGGATGAGCCCCGTCGCTACCTCTCTGTGAGGCGGCAGTAGCTTTCGGCGAGTTTGACCAGTAAATCGTTCTCGGGTGACTCCTCGGTCAAGATCGCGATCGGTTGTGTGGACATGGTTTCGGGCGGTCGTCCGCTGCTCCGGTGAAGCATGGCGATCGCTCGTGCGACCGCGGCCGGTTCATTGCAGTCGTGAGGCGTCAGTTCCGCGCCGAGGTGTGGGCTCAGGGTGACCAGACGGTCGCGGCATTCGATGCGGGCGGTCATGCGCGCGGTGTGCGGCTTCAGCAGCAGGGGTGTCCAGCCGGTCTGGGGATAGGCGAAATGCGGTGGTGAGATCGCTTCCAGGTCGTGCAGAAGCCGCCGCAGCTTCCGGTTGTCGCGCACCGCACGCCACATGTCGGCCAGTTGTTTGGTGCGGTGTGCTGCTGCCACCGCAATGAAGCTGACGAACAGAAGGGTCGCGCCGCAGAAATACATGCCCTGCCACATCGGCATGATGAAGCGCGGTACCGCAATTCCGCGATATCGGTCCCACACTTCGACGAACCGGACCACCAGCATCGGCGTCAGCAGCCACAGGCTGAATGTCGTCAGTGTCAAGGCGGCGCGCAACGCACCGCGCGACCGGCGCGTGTGCCGGTAGGCCAGATATCCGACGGCCCCGTTCAATCCCGGGTAGATCAGCAGCTGCGCCAGGTAGTACAGCACCACTTCGCCGACGGTGAAGTTGTAGAGGTTTATCCCAGCGGGGATGACGAATCCGATGACGGCGATCAGAAGGAAGCTCACCGAGGCCAATCCGACGAGGAACATGACGATCCGCCACGCCACCCGGCTCGCGTCGGCGTGAGCGTAATACGCTCCGAGGGCGAGCCAGCCCACCATCAGCAGCAGTACTTCTATCGAGGTGGGCAGGAAAGGCCGGCCGCCCTTGAGATTCTCCGAGTTTCCCAGCGCTTCGAAGACGAAACTGGCTGCAACCGCGAGGATTCCGACCGTGATCAGCGCCGACGTGACCGAGGGGCGGCGGATTGTCTGATATACCCGCCAGAGAGTGACCACCGCCAGAACGCCGGAGCGGAACCACCACTGGTCCATTGTGAGGCCGTTCATGACCACCGAATCCTGTCGTGTCGTGCGACGTCAACTCTTCGTGGGGTGTGTCATCATAGTCCGCTCGAAAGTGCGCTCAGGGCTTTCGGCAACTGCACGACTCGACGGTTGGAGGTCGGCTACCACTCTTGGCAGAGAGGAAGTCGGTGATATCGGCCAAGTTCGGTAGCCGGGTCTCCTAGCCTGATCTAGTGACAATCTCCGGGGTGAGAGTGGCCGTCATCGGCGGCGGGATTGCTGGGGCCTGTGCGGCGCTGGCGCTCGCCGAGGTCGGTGCAGTGGTGGAGGTCTACGAGGCCGACTCACGATCGGCCGATGTCCGGGGCTGGCTCACTCTCGGTCCCTCAGCGATGACGGTGCTGGAGCGACTCGGTGTCGGTGACCGTGTCCGTACTGCCGGGTTTCCGGTGGTCAGGGCGGCGTATGTCGACACTCGGACGGGGCAGGGGGGCGAGTACTCGCGCTACGAACCCACGCATCAGTGGCCGAGTACCCATGTGTGGCGTCGCGATCTGCTTGCCGCCCTGCGTGATCGGCTCGACCAGGCAGGCGTCCGCTGCCGGTATGGGTGCGCCGCACGAGCCGAGGACCTGACCGCCGATCTCATCGTCGGCGCCGACGGGGCTCGGTCGACCACGCGGGAGGCTATCGGGAACGCCACTCAGCTGGCCTTTACCGGAGAAGTCATCCGTTACTGCCATCATCCGAAGTGCGTACCCGGGCTGCCTACCGGGGTACTGCACTTCTGGACGCGCTCATCCGGGTTGGTCGGTTACGTCGGCGACGTCCGTGCGGGATCGTTCTGGGCCATCCTGGAGAACACAGCGGCACCCGATGACATCCCGGACGTGGCGGTGATGCTGGAGTCGGTGCGCGACACCGAGGTCGGCGACCTCATCGACGCCTCCGAGGTCAGCACCCCGATCGCGCTCTATGACCTCGCACCCGACGGGCCGTGGCACACCGACCGCATCGTGCTGGTCGGCGACGCCGCGCACGCTGCGTCACCCTTAGCCGGCCGAGGAGCGACCTCGGCGATCGAAGACGCGATCGTGCTCGCCCGCAGCCTCCGCCAGGCCGCCGACCTCCCCGCCGGACTCGAAGCGTTCACGGCCGAACGCCGCCCCCTCGCCCTCGCTGCCTATCGGTTCGAACTTGGCCAACCGCGGCCTCGGGTACCTGCTCACGAGTTGCAGTTGTGATGCCTGGGTCCGGTCTTCAGGGCCGGGAACTGGATATCCAAGATGCGCGCGATCAACTCATCCTTGGTCCATCCGGCGACATCGCTCAACTCCACCACGTGGCCATCGGGCCGGGCAATCCCACTGAGACACTTCGTGATCGGTGGTGGACAACGTGGTGATCGGATCGGATCCGACCTGTCCTGAATCGTTGTGCCAGAGCCGACTTCGATGGTGCACAGCCCCGTCCGTCCGAGGTACTCACCCCGCTCTCGTGTACATGCGCTCGAACTGTTCCGGCTCGCAGATGTCCCAGCCGAGTTCGGAGTGAATCACCCAGACGTTGTGGTAGAGCGATTGCGGCCGGTAGGCGCCGATCGCCGTGCATTCGAGCATCCAGCCGCCATCGGGTAGCGGGTCCGGGCAGACCGGCGCGCCCCATTGCTGCAGCTGGCGAGCGCACTCGTCGGTGCCGTCGAACTGCAGTGCTTCGACGTTCGGATAGCGGACAACGTACCGCTGGGCGGTCACTGTGTCGGACATGGTTATCCTCCTTCACGTGATGTTGCGGGCAGCATGGTCGGGGAAACGATCGGCTGTCTCCTCGGCTACGTCATTGCCGACCGGACCACACGGCGCGAGTGATACCTCGGGGATCGGAGACCGTTCTGGAGTTGCCGTCGAAGATCATGACGACTCGTTTGCCGGAGTCGTAGCGGTCCCATCCCGGGTCTCCGGTGCGAGCGAATCGGATCCAGGTGGCGTGCATCCGGTCGGCGAGTTTCTGGGGCGGTGCGTCGCCTACCAGTGTTTTCCAATCGGGGCTGTCGAGGTTGTCGAAGACGAAGGGAAGCTCGGCGCCGTGACAGGCCCCCAGTTGGCCGTCGAATCCCGGTGAGCGCCAGGCGAACTCGTAGACATAAGCGCGCGGGTGGGTTTCGGCGGTGCGCAAGGCCGGGATTCGATAGGTCTGATCGGTGAGGATGGCGGTGGCGTGGTCGACCGGACGTCCGGCCGGGCGCTCGGCGCGGTACGCCTCAAGAGCCCGGATGGGGGGAAGACCGGCTCGCCGCGCGATCGGATGAAGCATCGATGCCTGGACGTGGTCGACACCCGAGGGGGCGAAGGCGATCATCGTCTCTTCGGTGTTGGTGCCGACCAGGAGGTCGACATCAGCCGAATCACCGTGCTGGAGGGCGTGAATCGGCAGCACAGGCAAGGTGTCGCCATCAATGATGGGTTCGAATGCCAGCCCGTTCGCCGCGGCGTCGCCCCACAGCCGTGTGTTCGGATTCTTCGCCATGTCCGCCGAGATTTGTTCCTGTGCTTCGAGAAGCTCGTCGAGCGGAACCTTCGACAGTGCCTCGCGCGACGGCGGGACGCCCACGGCGGCGGCGAGACGGTGTGCGACCAGCCGGGCAGAGGTGGGGCCGATGGCGTGGTAGGTGGCTCCGGACTGCATGATCGCTCGCTGGAACAGCCCCCGCGCTCGGGGCATGGCGAGCAGGGCTCCGATGCTGAGAGCACCGGCCGATTGACCGAACACGGTGACAGCGTGCGGGTCGCCGCCGAACGCGCCGATGTTGTCGCGCACCCATTCGAGCGCTGAAATCTGGTCGAGGAGGCCGAGATTGGGTGTTCCGTCACCGAACCACGCGAACCCCCCATCAAAACCGAGGCGGTAGTTGATGGTGACGAGGACGACGCCGTCGCGGGCGAAGCGGGACCCGTTGTACCCGTCATCGGTCCCTGACCCCCACGTCCAGCAGCCGCCGTGGATGAACACCATGACGGGCCGACGGCCGTCGAGGGCTCCCGTCCAGATGTTGAGGTTCAGGAAGTCCTCGCCGGGACGTACGACATTCGGCATGATCGCCGCGAGCGGCCCCTGCCTTCGGCGTTGCGGAGCTGTCGGGCCGTACTCGCCCGCTTCGAACGGTGTCTCGAACGCCTTTCTGCGCCGGGGAGGCTCGAAACGCCGGGGATCGACAGGCGGTTCTGCATAAGGAACCCCCAGGAAACTGAGGATTCCGTCGGCTGTCACGCGGCCGCGGATCTGCCCTGCGTCGGTGACCGCGGTGACCGTCTCACTCTGCTCGGCCACCGTCGCGTCCTCCTGTCCCGGATGTGACGCCTTGCGCCACCGCCATATTGCGGCTGTCGATGAGCTGGGCGCGGCGGCGGGCCATGGCGGCGGCGGGAGATTCACCGGATATGTGGGCTTGGTAGACGGCGTGCACGTCTTCGAGGGCATCGCGGGCGCCGACTCCGGCGGCGGGGGTGATGGCATGGTCGGCGTCGCCGACGAGCAGGACCGGCAGCTCAGGCTCTGCCGCGCCCGTGAGGGGGACGTTGCGGGCGTTGGCCAGGTACACCTGGCTGGTGTTCTCGACGAGGATCCGGGCGAGGTTCTGATTGTGCGGTGTGCCCGCGAGCACAGTCTCGGCCCATTCGTCGATCGGGCGGACACCGAGGTCTGTGGGGTCTGCGGCGGGGCGGGTGAAGCGCATGAACCAGGCCGCCGGCTCGTCGGGTCGCCAGATGTGGCCGAAGGTGCACAGCTGGGAGTCGACCTCACGATAGAAGTGCAGAGTGCTCGGGTCGGTGGGCAGCTCGACCGGGCCGGTGGTCATGCCGTAGAGCATCACCTCGCCGGCGTAGACCGGGGTACGGGCGGGCTCGAGGCGTGCGCGGACCACGGAATCGATGCCGTCGGCGGCGATGATCAGGTCGTCGGTGACGGCGGTAGTCGTGGTGCCGTGGTGGAGGAGGCAGCCGTCGGTGACGCCCAGGGTGATGTCGGTGACGGGGGCGCCGTAATGCGTGTCGACCCCGGAATCGGCGACGTGCTCGGCCAGGATCGCCATCAGGCGACGGCGCTGCCAGAAGCGGTGGCCTCGCTCGCGGATCTGGTCGGGGGTGGCCTCGATGCGGTCGCCCGCGCTGCTGATGGACCGCAGGCCGTTCAGGGGATAGGAGGCGTCGTGCAGGCGATCCTCGTCGACGCCGAGGGCGGTGAGCGCGGCGTGACCGCGCCCGTCGACCACGAGGAACGCGCCGCCCGCGGTCACGTCGGTTTGTTGCTCGTAGAGGCGGACATCTTCTTTACCCCGCCGGGCGAAGGCGCCCGCGAGGGCCGATCCTGCGATACCGCCACCGATGATGGTCACCATGGGCTGATCTCCTTGCGTTGCGTGCGTAGCGGTCGGGCCTGCTCTGTCGTGCGTAACTGCGGGCTAGGGGAATCAGCTGGTCCCGGCCGTCGGCTCCGGGGATGATGAGGATCGGTGCCGCGGCGACCTGGCTGTCGGGCTGATACAGGGCGCCCGCCCGGCGGAGACGGACCAGGGCCGCCGCGACGCTGTCGGGGTCCTGATAGGCAGCGGGATCGAGCTCGTCGGCCAGGCGCGGGCTGAAAGTGACCAGGCGGTCGCGGCATTCGATGCGGGCGGTCATGCGCGCGGTATGCGGTCGCAGCAGCAGCGGAGTCCAGCCCGCGCGGGGAAATGTCAGGTAAGGCCCGATGGTGCCGAGGTCATCGCGCAACCGGCGCATGGCGCGGGCATCGAGTGTGGCGATCCACGTCGCGCGCAGTTGCCGCGTGCGGTGCGCGACGGCCACCGCGGCCCAACTGAGCACCACGACCACGCCGCCGACGATGTAGCCGACGAAGACGATCGCTTTCAGCGGTTCAGCCAACGCATCCTGCGGCCCGATGCCGATACTGGCGGCCCGGTGGCCGCTCCAGAACCCGAACGGCATGACCAGCCCGTTCAGAGCGAGTATCCACAGGCCGGTGGTGGCCAGCCCGAGCGCGACCCGCAGCGCGCCGGTGGCGCGGCGTGCCGCGCGGGCGGCGAGCAGACCGGCGGCGAAGGTGGCGACCGGGAAGAACAGGGCACTCGTGAAATACCAGGTCAACGTGTCGGTATGCTCAAAATCCCAGAGCGCGCGGCCGGGCGTCACCGTGACGCCGGACACCAGGGTCGCGACCGCCGACACAGCGCCGATCCCGGCCACCGTGTAGATCAGGTTCCTGGCCGCAGGAGTGGCGTGACCCGCCGCGTAGTAGACGCACAGCGCGACGAGCATGATCATCAGGGTCCAGGTCTGCAGGGACGCGGTGATGTACGGGCGCCCGGTGACGGAGCGGGCCTGCGCGGCCGACAGCGTTTCGAGGCACCCGGCCACGCAGGCGGCCAGGATCGCCACGGTGATCGCCAGCGACTCGGCGGTTGGTTTGCGGTGGGTCATCTGCCAGCACCGCCACACCCCGATCAGCACGGTCACCGCGATGCGTAGCGGCATATTCCAGGGTGAGTCGTAGGTCATGGCGCGTCACCAGCCGATCCGCTCTTGCAACGTCCGCGCGAGTCGCTCGGCGCGTTCGTCGGCCTGGGCGGGAAGTTGTGCGCCGGTGCTCAGGTCGATCCGCGTCGAGATGAGCCGGGCGACGAATTCCGCGTCGCGCTCCGCGGGCTCGGTGTAGTGGCCGCTGCGGTCGTGTTGGTCACCGCCCGTCACCACCGCAGCGTCCTCGGTGGTGCCGAGGATTACGTGGGCCAGCTCGTGGAGCAGCAGGTGGGCTTGGTGCTCGGGCGTCGTCGTCTCCTGCACGAAGATCACCACGCCCAGGTCGGGGTCATGCACCGTGATGGCCAGGGAGCCGGGGACGACGAGGGGGTGCGGTTTGACGGTGATCGGGCCGACGCGCCGTGTCAGTGCGGCGACAATGGCGGGGACACCGTCCGACGGCTCGACTTGCAGGCGACGAAGCAGCCGGATTACGCGCCGACGCAGGATCATGTACCGCACCGGCAACCAGAGCGGTGGCGTATCGACCAATGACGGGTACGTGGTCAATCTCCTTCCGGGGTCGGCTTGCGCATCCCTTCCACGATCTTGAGCAGGTCCAGCACCTGACCGAGTTCGGCCGGGGAGTACCCGGAGAGCCGGAAGGCGATCGCCTGCCGGACGTCGTCCTCGCCACCCCCCGTGGCCGGCTCATTCTTGCGCGGCGGCGGGTCGCCGTGGAAAATGCCTGCCGCTGTACCCGGAGGCCATCCGAAGGCGCGGTCGTACCCGTCGTACGTGGGCTTCTTGGGACGCTTCTTCCTGACGATCTCGACCCCGTACTGCGTCATCTCGGACGGGCCGTCGTGCTCATCGTGCAGGGTCTTGCGGCTCCAGCCGCGCGCTTCCCGCTCCCCGCGCATCACCATGCCGAAGTGGTCGGGGTCACCCTTGGTGCTGCTACCGCGATGCTTGTCGGTCACTGTGGCCTCTCCGATCTGCGTGCAGGCCCTACAACATCCATATAGGAACAGCTCGACCGGCTCGAATACCGCCAGAACACTGCAGCCGTTCCCGGGGGTGCGACACACTCAGGAACCTATGTCGACCGCTCTCACATCATATCATTGCTGAGAAGCTTTGCTATAATATCGCAAAAGTGTTGCTAAGATATATGTGACGGACGTAACCTCGTCGTGCATACGCGAATAGCCGGCATTCCGGCGAGTGCGAAGAAGCGGTTGGTCTTCCCCAGTCGACGCCGGTGATCTCGACCATCCGGCGGACAGCCGGCGTCAACGAGCCGAATAAGGCAGGGACTGCCGATGACAACCGCAGAACCACACACCAACTCCACCGCTGCACTGACCGCCTCATGGACCGAGCCAGCGGAGTGCGGCACGAGCAACAATCCAGCCGAGTTGCGCACCTCCCCCGCACCGCGCATTCACGTCGCGGGACCGGCGCCGCAGCAGGCATCGCAGCCAGCGCACGGCAACGGCGACGAACCAACACATGACCTCCGGGAAATCGCTGCGGCATATGGAATCGACGCCATCATCGAGCGAATCGCCCAGCTGCACGCTGGCGGCCACCACCACGCCGCCAGCTGCCTCGGATGGGAGTTCGTGCACCTGGCCGCAGCCCCGACGGTCGCCGACTCGGACTACTCCCATCGGGCCCGGAAACTGGCGGCTCGCCTGGCCGACGACCCACTGGACGAAATCGTCGCAACCGAGCTGGTGGATCTGCTCGCTGCCCATCTTCCAGGGATCACCGCGCACCTCAGCGACCCTCAGACACCCGACCAGAGGTGGACCTCATGACCACCGCCGGCCTCCACGACACCGCACCGGCAGCCCTGCGCGAGCCCTGCCCACTCTGGTGCGAACGACCCGATGACCACGGCTGGGAAGACAACGACGGCACCGACCTCATATGCGTGCACCGGCGCACCATCCCCATCTCCGGCACCGACCACGGCAGCCTCATGGTTCTCCGCACCGAGTACTACAACCCCACCGGCATCGAACGCGACCTGACAACATACGTCATCGACACCGGGCTCGGCGGCGACTGCGAACTCGACGCAGTCGGCGCCCACGGACTCGCGACAGCACTGGCCCAAGCACTCACCCTCACCGCCGAACCACCGTAAACAGGCGGCGAAACCACCACGGCACACGAAAACTTCCGCCACCAGCCTTTTCGGGGCGCGGCGGCCGAGAAGGAGAAGCCCACTCACCGACAGGAGGTCGACGATGACCACAAGACGTAAGACCAGGTTCCACGTCTCCGGAAATCTGGCCACCTGCGCGGCAGTGAGAAACACCGACGCGACGCGACGCGCGCTCACGCACCGACCGGCTGCGGGCACTGGATTTTGGTTCATCGCCGAATGTCTAGACGGCTTCGAGTCCGAGCCCACGGTGATCGCAAACTCGGGCGGTCAGCGCCGCTTCCAGCGCGTGTTCCGTGCCCTGCGTGAGACCAGCTGGCCTGCGCTGGGCCCCAATGTTGCCGACCAGGGGCTCGCTCTCGTACATCGCACGATCCGGGAGAACCAGCCGGTCACCGCACATTTCCAGGCCGGAAATCAGCGACTGCCGGTCAGTTGCCTCCCCGTGTTCGGACCGTCGGGAACCGTCCACGCCGTACGAATCCACACCGCTACCCCCGAGGAGGTCGTCCGGCAGGTACCGCTGATTCCCCTGGAGTTCGACACCAGTCTGCTCGCCCACTTCGGCAGCCCCGACGGCTTCACACCCATATCCGCCCTGTTCAGTACCGATGTGCCATGGACACTGCCCGCGGTCCTCGAACACGTCCTATGGATCGACGAGAAGCTCGGCCTGATCGCTTTGTTCGATCCGATCGAGCCGGCACCTCGATGGTGCGAAAGCCTCGTCGTGGCCGACCCAGCCACGAAGACCAAGCGGCACCTATGGATGGCCGCCCGATCGGTGATAGGTCCAAAGGGCGTGCCGATCGTGCGCGCGGTGATCGCCGATCTCACCGCCATGACACCACCCCCTAGCTGGGATCCCCTGGCAGAGCACCTATCACCTCGCACGACAAATCTATCGTCGCGCACGACCTGCGGTCACGGTTCGACGCTGATGGACCTGCGCACAACGCTCATGCATTCGGTCATCTGCCACGATCCCCACCTGGCCCCGTGGCGCCACGCCAACCCCCAGTTGCATCCCGATGATCTGCGCGCGGCCTTGATCGCTGTCGCAGACCTGACCGCCGGCAGGTCCGTCACCCTCTCCCTGCGCGTGCGGTTCATCGACCACGGCCCCTGGACAACGCTGCACGTGAGCGGCTCACCCTTAGCGAATTACTCACGGCCACAAGCGTCTATCGATTTCTGGATAGAAAATTCTCCGCCATAACGGTACGGCAGTACCAATATTTGCAGTATAATAGCAAGGCGGAATAAATACTTCCGGTGATCCGAGGTATTCCGGCACCGAGACCCCGCCGGTACTGGCTTGTTCCAGTACACGGCTCCCGCTTTCCCGCACCGCGGGGCGAGCGGCGCACAATCGGGCCTCGGATCGCCAGTGTGTCTTTCCAAGCCCGAACACAACACTCCGTTTGTTCGACCGAAAGGCACTTCCATGAACCCGTCGTTTCCTTATGCTTCCGTGCCCGAGCAGCAGCTCGCGATGGCGATCCTCGCCCACGCTGCCCGCCGCGACCGTATCGCGCTCGCCGCGTCGCTGCACCTACTCTCGGATCCCACCGCCGACCTCTCTCCG
Organism: Nocardia terpenica; assembly: GCF_013186535.1. Classification (NCBI taxonomy): domain Bacteria; kingdom Bacillati; phylum Actinomycetota; class Actinomycetes; order Mycobacteriales; family Nocardiaceae; genus Nocardia; species Nocardia terpenica. The sequence continues at coordinate 671,140 of NZ_JABMCZ010000001.1, read as the reverse complement.
GTCAACGTCGCCGCAGTCATGATCGCCGAATGGCAACGCGGCATCGACGTCATCGACCCCGAACAGCTCGCCCGATGGTTCTCCAGGCAAGCGCTGTCCCTCGCCGACCAGGCCGCCCACCAGCCGCCGATCCGCAGCCCGCGCGAGGGGTAATCCCCTGCCCGCGTTCATACCTCATTCACCGCGGACAGGAGCCCGAAAATGACTACCGACCCCCAGGCCCACGCCGATCCGGCTCCGAACGGACACGGCACAGAACGACTCGGCCACACCACGCCCACGCCCGGTCTCCACCCGGCCCGGCCGGAGCCAGCGGCCTCCACCCACCGCTGCCCCTCTCCGGCCGACCTGCCCCGCCGCCGCCCACCAAGCCCGGCAGGAACCCAGCAGACACCTCGAGCCAGAACCGAGCAGCCAGAACAATCTCGCGTCCTCGGCTGGGCTCTAGCCGAAACGCTCTCCGCCACAGCCGAACTCGTCGTCGTTGCCGATCAGGACAAGCTCAAAGACCATGGAGTACTCGACCGGACCCGCATCGCGCAAAGCAGGAGAGCCTCGCAGATACTGCCCACGACCGTCGGCGAATGCATCCTCACCCGGAAGCGGCAATACCGCGAAATACAGGGCACAGCGCCCCTCGCGGTACACATCGTGCCCACCCTGGGCCCATCCGGAGCGGTCCACGCGGTACAGCTGTGGACGGGGACCCCCACACAGAAGCCGCCGAGGCGCGCACCGATCGGCACCATCGAATGGGACGCCACAACCGGTGTCGCGCAACTGAACTCCGCGCTGGAGCGGCAACTGGGGGTCCTGCCTAGCCCGTCCCGCACACACCGTACCCTGCCGGATCTTGTGAGCCACTTCGACGGGTTCGACGACTTCCTCGGTTTCCTGGATCTGTTCGACCGGAACTCGGCCGCGGATCGATGGATCGGAACAGTCACCACCCCGGGCCGGTTCAGCATCATCCGCCGGCACCTCCGCATCATCGCCCGGGTATACATCGACTCCGGCAAGCGCAGCGTGCGCGGCATCGTCCACGACATCACCGGCCTGCAGCCGCCGCCACCGCCTCACCTGGACTCGGCCACCCTCGCCGGCTGCCCCATCCCGCCAACTCACGCTCTCGCCCGAATCGATCTCGGCACATGCCTCATCAACCGATGGCTGTGCCCGGTCACGGGCCCTCTCGAGCCGTGGACATCCCGTAACCCGGACATCGACGACAATGGCATGGCCGCCATCGCCCGCTGCTGCGCCGAGCTACGCCAGGGAGCCACCAACGCCACGGCCGACCTCCGGATCAGGTTCGTCGAGACAAACCCGTGGCTTCCGGTTCACGCCGAGTGGTCAGCACTGCGAGACACTCGGCGCCCCCAGGCCATCATCGACTTCACTACAGAACATCAACCCTGACCTGCGCAGATGTCCCCGGCATCCATTGGCCGCCGAGGACGACACCCTCATCTGCGCACTCCTGCACGGGTAGCCAGAAGATTGCACGGACTCCGATCTCAGGTCTACAATTTATGAGCGCCCTCTTTCAGGGTTTCCCGGTGAACGCTGGTAGCGAATCCGGATGTAGCGCCATCGTCCGACAGTGCATCAGTGCCGCAGCGATGGCTTCCCGACGACCTTCTGCTCCTGTTCCACAGCGCAGCGTCGGGTCAGTCTGCGATTCTCCGGCGGTTCCGCTGGCCGATGGCCATATCAACACTGCACCCGCCGGACGACCTCACGAGGTGATCCTCATGGCACAAGTCCAGCAATACCCAGTCCCCTCCGTCCACGAACAACAAATTGCGATGTCCGCACTTGCTCACACGGCCCGCAGAGACATCGACTTCGTCATCACATTGATCAACATGATCCAGGATCCGGACGAGGGCGTGCGCCCAGCCTATGTGATCTTCGCGCTGCTCGCCGAGTTCGAGAAAGGCATGGATATGGCCAATGCCGAAGAACTCGCACAATGGTTCTCCGGCGAGGCGCAAGCACTCGCCACACAGGCTGACCTTAGCTGAGCGGGCCGCTCCGATGAAACATGCACAGGGACGACCTGATCGTGTCCGGGGGAGAATTCTCCGAATTCACCAGGTCTCTGCACGAACCGGACATAGCCCTGACCGCATCCGCCACCTTCGCGTCGAAGGCCACGAACTCTACGACCGGGCATGGAAAGCCGGCCGCGCCCGGAATTCCCCCTTGCTCTTCGACGAAGCCGACGTCGACGAGTGGGTCGCGGCCAAGAAGGCCACGCCTGAACAGGGCAGCGAATGAAAAATGACCCCAACAACACCCTCGTACCGCTGACCTGGTCGGCCACGCAATCCCTGGTGTCAGCCGATTCCGATCAACCGATGCAACTCCCGATGCCGGAGTTAGCGGCGGATATCGATGCCGAGGCTGATCAATTCCAGTACAGCGTCACGTCGGTTAGCGTCAACGGTCGTCTCAGTGACCGTAGGCCGGTAGGAGTCTTGGATTGGGGACCCGAGCCGAAGCTGGCAATAGAGGTTGCCGGGCGAACCATCATCGTCAGACAAGACCCAAACGGCGACCGCCGACTGACGGGTCGAGGACATCTCCTTCTTCCCGCAGTGTGCCGCCATCGCTGCCAAATCACACCGGGTGAACGAGTTCTTGTTGCGGCGTCAGTGCGACGCAAGTTCCTTCTTATCTATCCGATGCGAGTTATAGAGCAGGCGTTGTCATCGTTGCACGAACGAGCAATGAATGGTGCCGGATGACAGCCGCTACCGAGATCGAGGCCGCCAGGCTGTTACTCGCCCGACTCGGCGTCACCCCGGAACAGCTCGTCGAGGCCACCACGCCCGCCGACATCCCGACCTTCAGCGTCTACATACCGGCGATCATTGCCACGATGCCGCCGAGCACCCTGCGCGTCTACGGCCCCTACCTGCGACGCATCGAGCAGGCGTGGGGTCAGCGCGTAATTACCGAACCGACCCCTGCCGACGTGCGGCAACTCGCCGAAACGACCAAACAGCAGGCCGTCGTCCGCCGTAACTCCCGCGGTGGACGCAGCGCCGTGGAGAGTCTCATCGCCGCTGCCCGGTATCTCTACCGGCACGCCGAAGAGGACGGATTCATCCGTCCTGACGACAACCCAGCCCGAAAGGTAGCCAAGCCCCGCAGACTGGCCAGCACCCGGCGGGCGATACCGAACCAGCAACTCGCCGAAATCGTGCATGTCGCCGCGACAACCGGCAACGATCCGTGCCTGGATGCCATGTTGCTTCGGCTACACATCGAAACCGCCTGCCGACGCGCCGGGGCCCTTGCTTTACGGCCCATGGACCTCGATCCGCAGCAATGCCTTGTCCTTCTACGGGAGAAAGGCGAAACCGTCCGGTGGCAACCCGTGTCGCGCCCGCTCATGCAGGCAATGCTCCACCACATCGCGGAACGACACGGTGACAGTCCCGTCGAAACCGAACCCCTGTTCCGCCAGCGCGACGGCCGACTCGTCACTCGCCGCCGGTACGACTCCCTCTGGAATCGGATCGGTACTCACCTCGAATGGGTCCGCCGCCAGCAGATCAGCACCCATTGGCTCCGCCACACAACGCTGACCTGGGTGGAACGCAACTTCGGCTATGCAGTCGCTCGCGCCTACGCCGGGCATGCCGAGCCGGACAGTCGCACCGGCCAGACCGCCACCTACATCCGCGCCAGCGTCCAAGAGGTCGCCGAAGCGCTGTCCGCTATGACCGGGATCCCGCACCCGCTCGCCGCCTAGCCACCAGCGCACCGCAAAGGCGGGCCGGGGGACAGAGTCTGTCGATAGGCATCGAACTTCTCGGCCATCTCCGCGTGTCATTCCTGATGCCATGTAAGGGGCGGGGTCTCCCGCTCCTGTGGCGTCTCGGCTGATGCTGGGGTGTCAGATTCCGCACAGTTTGTGGAGGCCCCTGGTGAACGAGGATGGCGGAAAGCAGTTCGTGGGTATTGATTTGCATCGTCGCCGGTCGGTGATCGTCCGACTGGACGAAGCCGGCAACCGGATCGGGGTGGTCAAGATCGCCAACGATCCGGCGGTGCTGACGGAACAGATCCGGCAGGCCGGTCCGGCGCCGGAGGTGGTGGTGGAAGCCTGTTACGGCTGGTATTGGGCGGTGGACACGCTCCGAGAGTGCGGTGCCACGGTGCATCTGGCGCATCCGTTGGGAGTCAAGGGATTTCAGCATCGGCGGGTGAAGAACGATGTGCGCGATGCCGCGGACCTGGCGGATCTGTTGCGGATGGGCCGGTTGCCCGAGGCGTGGATCGCGCCACCGCCGACCCGAGAGCTTCGGGAGTTGGTGCGTTACCGGGCCAAACTGGTGAACCTGCGGTCCGGGCTCAAGGCTCAGGTGCACGGCGTGCTGGCCAAGGCTGGAGTGCTCATCCCGGCCTCCGATCTGTTCGGGGTCCAGGGACGGGCCGGACTGGCCAAGGTCCGCCTGGACGAGGTCTACGCGCAGCGGGTGAGATCGCTGCTGGACTTGATCGATGTCCTCGACACCGAAGTCGACACGTTCACCACCCGGATCGCGGCCCGGCTCGACGGCCACCGTGGTTACCGAACGATCCAGCAGCTGCCCGGGATCGGCCCGGTGCTGGCGGCGGTGCTGGTGGCCGAGATCGGTGAGGTGGACAGGTTCCGGGGGCCCGCGCAGCTGTGTTCCTGGGCGGGGTTGACCCCACGCCACCGCGAATCCGACACCACCGTGCACCGCGGAAAGATCACCAAGCAGGGGTCCCGGTTGTTGCGGTGGGCGCTGGTGGAAGCCATTCAGGTCGGCGGCACCACCAAGATCCGCGCCGACCGCGACCGGATCGCCGACCGGCGCGGGCGCAACATCGCCAAGATCGCGGCGGCCCGCAAGCTGCTCATCCTCGTCTACTACGGCCTGCGCGACGGTGAGATCCGGGCGCTGGCCAGGAACGCGGGGTGAGCATCCCGGCCGCGGCATGCACGTGGTCGTCCCTCCTTCCGGCCCCCGTGACGGCGTGGTCGAATTTCTGATTGACCCTGTATGCCGCGTGTCGCAGAGCTCCACGCCCCACCCTGTCGCAGGCGAAGGAATGCACGACAGCCGGGACCACCCGGCCTGACGCGTCAACTCATCGACGACCTGGAGAACGACGACACAACAAACCGAATCACCGACCCCTCTCGCAACTTCCCTGCACCACCCGGGAAGGCGGTTACACGCGTCCCCACCACAAAACACACTGCGGGCATCCAGCGGAAATAGTCACACGACCGCTTGACCGGCCCCGCCCTTTACAGGAATGAAGGGGTGGGGCCGGTCAAGTCGCTCGATGTCGGTTTCCCGGTCTTCGTTCGGCGGGGTGGGGCGTGCGGTAGTGGCGTCGACGCCTTGGCCGGTGGCGGCGCTGGGTGGTCCTGTTGGGGCGGGCGGTTGTCGGGGACTGTGGTGTGTGCCTTTCTGTTTCGAGGTTGTGGTGTGCGGTGTGCCGCCCCCCTCATCACCGTGTCACGGGTGTGGGACAGGCTCCCGTCGGGCTGCCTGGTCATTCTGTCAACGGACATTTGGACCTCCGGGCGGATGGACCTGACGGGTCCGGCTGGGCGGACGGCAGATCTCCGGGCTGATGGACATCAGGTCTCCGGCTGAATCAGGTCAGCTCAGCGGCGTCACCCCTTTGCCGGCGAGGGCTTCGGCGAGCCGGTGGGAATCGCCTTTTGTCTGGACCAGGTGCGCGTGGTGCAAAAGGCGATCCACTGCCGCGGTGGCCAAGGTTTTGGGCATGATGGTGTCGAATCCGGACGGATGAATATTGCTGGTCACGGCGATGGAACGCCTCTCATATGCGGCATCTATCACGCGGTAGAACGCTTCGGCGGCGTCCTGGCCGACCGGCAGCATGCCGATGTCGTCACACACGATCAGATCGCAGGAACAGATCCGGGCGACCGCGCGGGCGATCGACCCGTCGACCTTGGCCTTGCCGATCGTGACAGCGAGGGATTCCAGAGTGAACCACGAGACCCGCAGATCTTTCTCGATCGCCGAGTGGGCCAGCGCCTCGACGAAGTGGCTCTTGCCCGTGCCGGAGGCTCCGGCCACCACCAAATTCTCATGTCGCCCAACCCATTCCAGTGTCGCGAGCGCGTTCTGCGTGGGTTCGGGGATGGTGGATTCCTCCGGCAGCCACGACGAAAACGTCTTTCCCGTAGGGAAATTCGCGCGCTTGCGGCGCTGCCGGCGGGTGGCGGAATTGCGGCCGGTGACTTCCTCGTTGAGCAGCACCCGCACCACCTCGGCGGGATCCCAGCGCTGCGCTCGGGCGGTGGCCAGCACATCGGGTGCGGCCTTGCGCAGATAGGGCAGTCGCATCCGACGGCAGATCGCGTCGAGCTCGTCGGGCAGGGCGGGGGCTTTCGGGTGACTCATGCGCCGAACCTCCCCCAACCGGCGGTTCCCGGTTGCACCGAGTGTGTTTCGTCGGCGCGCACCACGTCCTCGACGGCCGGGAACTTCGCCAGATGGTCGAGGATCGCGGCGAGGTCGCCGTCATCGAAGCGGCCGGCCATCGCGGCGACACCGAGGGCTTCCTCGACCGCGTCGGGCCCGGTGATCGCGGCCAGCTCCAGCGCCCGGGTCATTTTCGCCCGGATCCGCGACACCCCGGAAGCCGAGGCTTCGGTCAGCCAGCGGCGGGCTCCTTCACCGAGGTCGAGGAACGCGATCTCGGTGGCAGTGCGGGGCCGCAGTTTCCGCACCCGCGGCAGATCCCCGCCGGCATGATGCGGATAGTGCTCGTCGAGGATGCGCGGATGCCCCGGCGTCGACAACTCGTGGCGGGCGATCTCGGCCAGCCCCACCGAGTTCCGGCCGGTGACCACCAGCTCCTCTCCGGCGACCCGGCACCACACCTTCTCGCCTTGATGCCCGTCGGGGGTCGAATACCGCACCGATCCCCACCGGATCGTCTGATCGTCACCGACCAGGCGTTCCTCACCGAGCGCAATCGCATGCGGAGCAGCCGGCAACACATGCAGATGCGCTCGCTCGATCCCCAGCCGGGCGATCGGCGCGACGCCGGTCTCGCGATGCGGGCGAGCGTTGACCCGCTCACACCACGCCCAGCACGCATCGGCCAGCTCGGCGAACGACGCATATTCCGGCAGCAGATTCGCCGTGGTCGGCACCAGATCGGCCTTCGCGATCTTCACCGTGTGCTCCGCGCCGCCCTTGGATTCCGGATCGAAGGGCTCACATGTTTCCACTTTGCAGCCGTAATGGCGTCCGGCCGCGACGATTTCGGGATGCCGCACCGGCAGCCCCGCGATCCGATCCACCGTCACGGTTCTCGGGTTGTCGGTGAGCAAATACGTTGGGGCGCCACCGATCCGGCGCAATGTCACATCCACGCCAAGCACCAGCGACCCCAGGGTCTGGTCCCACGACGGGATCACCACCCGATACCGCGACCACGCCAGCCACGCGCAGAACAACTGCGTCCGGCGCCCTTTCACGCGCGGGCCCTCGCCCCAGTCGAACTGCAACCACATCCCCGGCTCGGGCAGCCAGGGCCTGTATTTTCTGCGGTGGCCTGCCTTCCACGCCGCCTTCGCCCGCGCGACCGCGCGCCGCGTCGACCTGTCGGTGCCGGTGAATCCCATCGCCCGCAACCGCTCATGCACCACATCGGCGCGGACCTTGCCCTGGGACTTGTCCACCCACTCCTCGATCTTGCCCACGAACGGATCGATCGAACGGACCCTCCGCGGTTTCACCCGCGGATCGCGGCCCTCGTCGCGGATCGCGACATAGCGGGCCACCGTTTTCTCATCGACACCGGCCAGCTGCGCGGCCGAGTGCGCGCAGCGGGTCAGGTCGAACGCTTCCAGAATCTCCATGATCTCCCTGTCGGACTTGGTCAACGGGATCCCTTCGACGCAGGTGACGAGCGATCACACGCAAGCCAACCCGCCCGAAAGATCCCGTTTCGCATTTACTCAGGCGTGTCCCGGAGATTCAGATGTCCGCCCATCCGGAGAAATCATGTCCGCCAGCCCGGAGCCACCTGTCCGCCCACCCGGATTATCCGGTGTCCGCTGGCAGCCTTCGCGTCGGCGCGCTCGTCGTCCCATCCAATGGCCTGGCGGGCGAAGACTTCCGGAATCGCACCCCATCCCGACCATGTCGCGAGAACGGCCTGTTCGTCCGGCGTCGCGAAACGATCCTCGGAATCGATGGCGTCGAGTAGGCGAATGACGTCGAGGTTGGCGCGGGCGCGGTCCTTCGGATCGTCCGGTACGAGGACTGCCGTGCCGGGCACGAAATCGACCGGTTCCGGCAAGCCGGCATCGGATTCGCCGTCGGCCGGCGCTTCGATATCTGTGCCAGCCGCCGTTTCCCGCACGACGGCATCGATCTGCCCGGCCTCGGAAGGCTGGTTGCGGTCGATGGTGGTGTCGGCGGCGTCGCCGGTCAGGGACCGGATTTCGGCGATCCGTCGTGTCAGCCGCTCTCGGAGCGCGTCAGCGTAGGGTGACTGCGCTGCGGACGCATCGAGCCAGGCTTCCAGATCGAAGCTCAGACTCTCGACCTGCTCGTCATCGAGTCCGGCATCGACGATGATCTGCTCGATCCGCTGCGCCGCACTGAATTCTGTTGTCTCACGGCCGGACTGTTCCGCGTCCGCGTTTTGTGGGGCTGGCTTCCTGCGCGGATCGGGTCGCGTGCCGGTTCGGTCGGCTACGGGCGCGGAGGGCTGCTGGGCTGATCGATTCTGCTGGTCACCAAGTTGTGCGGTGGCGCGCAGCTCCGCTGGAGTGGGCGGCAGCGGCGTGGCACCGGGATTCGCTGCCATCGGGTCGATCGGCTGTGCGCCGAAGTCGTCGAGCAGCGAGAGTTGGTTGGGATCTAGCGCGTTTCGACGAGAGCGCCGGGGCCGTCGAGCGGCTGGCCGTCCAGCCGCATCCCGGCTTCCAGCCGGTTGATGAACGACAACATGGCCGGGTCGTGCCGTACGTCCGGCAGCGGCTGGTTGTCCTCCCTCATCGTCTGCAACAGGTGCTCCGCCATCACCCGCACCAGCGTCGACCGATTCGGCAGCAGCCGATCGGCCAGCGCGTCGAGGTCGGCGTCCGGTTCCGGTGTCCGTTGATCCGGGAACCTCCACCGATCCGGCGAGCTGCTCACCATCCGCCTTGCCGGTTCGACCGGCAGATCGTCGCGGCTGTCTTCGGGCTCGGGCACCTTCTCGTACAGCGCCTCGCTCAACACTTCCTCGGTCACCTGCGCTCGGCCCGTGTTGATCAGCGCCACCAATGTCATGTAGTCCGGCTCCTGACCGGGATGCTCCAGCTTCCAGCGCGCTACCGCCGGACCCTGCGCCGTTCCCATCCGCTGCTCGATTTCCCCACAGATCGAGGCCGTCTGCTGATCCAGAAAGCTGTCGATCTGCGTCGGGCTCCACTCCGTCGGAAGCCCGATGTGCTCGCGCCAGGTCGTCTCGACTATCTGGCGAATCTGATGTGACATTCTGGTCCTCCTCGATTACCGACATCCAGGATGCCGGCAAGTCAAACAGATCTATTTGCCCCTCGCCGGGGTGTCGCGAATTCGATGCCATCGTATCTCTTTTCCCAGTTCAGGGTCGATTTCACAGGTCCAAGGCGCTGTCCGCGCCGGAGCCTGCGGTCGTGTTGTCCACCACGCCGGAAGGCCGACCGATCGGACCTGGGCTGGCAGGTCGTGGAGTCGCCTTGGCGATCAGGTCCGACGCTGACGCGGGGCCGATCCGGGCCTCGGCACGATCTGCGTCCGGCGAAGACTGCGCGATGTGGAAGACCTGGTTGACGAGGTCGTAGGCCACAACCTCGGTGACCCCTTGAAGGTCGCCGCGGGTGTACTCATCGGCGGTGTCGACCAGCCGGAGAATGTGATCGGACACCTCCATGCCCAGCCGACGCATCCGCTGCGAACGCGGCAATTCGAACGGCTTCCGCCCGTCGGAAGTCCACGCCGACGGCGCGATTCCGCCGTCGCTGAGCCATTCGTCCAGCTCGGATACTCGGTCAACAAGCATGCCGAGATGCATTTGGATGCCCTTGTCGTTCAAGAAATCCGCGCGGAGGCGATACACGATTTCTCGTATGTGGCGCAGAGTTTCGTCGGGGTCCATCACAATCCCCTTCGTCAGATGTCGAGGCCGTCACCAGCCGACGGTGCGGAGACGACATGTTGGTGTTCGGCCGTGGTTTGGGTGGACGCCGTCGGTTTGGGCTGAGGCGTAACGAAATTCGGGTGAGCCGCGCCGATCAGATCGGCTGTGGCCTTGTCCGATTCGGCTGTCTCGGCCGGGGTTTCGTCAGCAGGTAGCGCCGAGTCTGTCGACAGGGTCTCGGTCTCGCCGACAACCGGGTTCTCCGGCGCAGCAGGATCAGGTTTGACCTGGTCGGTAGATGGCTGTTGGCGCTCGGGCGGCTTCTGCTGCTGCTCGGACGGAGCCTGGTTTGCGGTCGGTCGCACCAGCTGGTCGAGGCGCGCGGTTAGCTCCGCCACCGTCTGGGCCAATTGGTCCTTTTCTGTGCGCAGCGTTTGGACGGTTGCTTCGAGTTCGCCGATTTGAGCCTGTTGTTGAGTGTGGGTGTCGCGGCTGAGCCACACCCCGTGGTCGTGCAAGCCGAGAGCGCGCGAAAGGTCCAGTGTTTCAGCCGCTTCCGGTCCGGCGAGGCGTTGGGCTTGTTCGCGGCGCTCGCGATGTACCTGTTCCCAGGCTTCGGCCATGCGTCGCTGCTTGTCGCTGAGCTGTCCTGCACGCCACTGTGCGAGCTTTGCCTGGACGCGGGCGCGCAGCGCCTGGAGCCCGGTGGGCGGGTGCGGAGTGAACACGGGCAGCGCGGGGGTGCTCGGCGCGTGGTGGGCCACCGAGAGCGCCGCGACTGCCTGCCCTCGGTCCTCGGTGGTCAACCGGGGTTCGGCGTTGATGGCCTGCTCGATCGCCAATCGCTGCTTGCCGAGCTGTTGTTGCCGGGTGAACCAGGTGTCGTGCGTCTCAGCGCACCTTGGTCGGTAGCCGACGAGCATGTTGTGCTGGTGGTCGCGGACCGCGGCCTCGATTTTCGTTCGGGCGCTCTGGTATTCAACCGCTTTGCGGCGATTGTCCTCGCGGACAGCCAAATTGATCTGTCTGCGAACGTCATCCGGCATACTGCCGGCGTCTGGGTCTCTGGATCGCCAGGTGTCGATGATGGAGTAAAGGAGTTCTGCGAACTCGGTCGCGGTGTCCGATGTTGACTGTGTCATTTCACGTCCTCGCATGAATCACGTTGATTTACTGACTGATTCGGCTCGTCCACGGCGCTAGAGGTCGAGGTCGTTGCCCGCACTACCCGACACGGCAGCTGGAGGGAGGGCGCGGGCGGTGTCCACACGCACCGGATCGGGCCTGCTGGTGCCGTTCGGGTGGGCGACGTCGATGAGGTAACTCGCCGCCACGTCCAAGCGCGTCCGCGCTTGGACTAGCTCGACTGCGAGCTGTTGGTCCTCCGGAGCAACGACTTGGTGACCGTTGGGATCGGCGAGAAGCTGGGCCTGATAGATGCTGCGGGCTTGGATGTCAGTGGTGACGTCCGGCATGGTCCGCCCGTTGGCCAGGAGGGTCGTGTATCGACGCATCATGTTGGGCTTGGCGACCCAGTCCGCCACGGCTGTACCCAGATACTGCCAGTGCTCGGCGAGCGGCCCGTCCAGCCAGGCTGACGCGAGGTCTTCTGCTTCCCGGTACAACTGTTCCACTCGTTCGTGCTTGTGCCAGTACTGGGCGAATGCCTCGCGCATGAGGGCTTCGTCGCTGCGATCCATGGACTTGTCCTTCGGCTAGAGGTCGAGACCGTCGTCGAGGTCGTCGATGATGTTGGTGCTGGGTCGGCCGCCGGCTGGCGATGACCCGTTGCCGGTTGCGGTCTTGGTGCGTGATCGGGCCGGCTGTGGCGACAGCTCTTGTGCGGGCGGTTTGGGGAAGTAGCCGGGCGGTACTGCTTCGACCGGGAGGGTCGCGACCTGGTCATGGCGTTGGGGTGTGCAGCGCCACATCGGGCCGTTGGCGGCGTCGGTAAGCACGCGCATCGTCGGGTCCGCGTGCATCAGCCACCAGCCGTTCATGGCCGAACCGTCCGGGGTGATCCGGGCGGCTTCCCACGCCTGCCACAGCGCCGCCATCCGCACCGCGACCTCCCGGTGCCGCCACCACTGGGCACACCAGGTGTAGGTGCCTTCCCGATTTCCGGAAGCGAGCCTCCGCGCGTACTGGGGAAAGAACCAGTCCTCGGCCCAGTCGACGAACCAGGGGTACGCCAAGGCGGGTGTCTCCTGCTCGGGACTTGCGCTCATGCTGCTTGCCCTCCTGAGTACAGTTCGAGCGACCGGCGGATGACCGGCGCGAATTTGGTGTCCGTCCAGAAGGTCTTGCGGCACAAGGTGGGCTTATTGCCAGGAATGCGGATGACGGCGCGGTTTTTTTCCAGCGCAGCCAGATCAGCGACTTCCATGATGGGTTCGCTGCGCCACGACCGGGTATAGCCGGTGCCGCCGCGGCCGGTGTTGACCTGGGTGTCGGCGACTTCGTGGTTGCCGACGAGATCGACCCAGCGACGTAGGTAGTTGGTGTCGCCGATGCCGCCGCCGTAGCACTCGATGCTCTGCGCGAACATCTTGTACAGCCCGTGTTCGCCCCACAGCTCCAAGCCCTGTTCCAGGACTTGCAAGAAGGTCATGAGGATGACGCCGTGCCCGCCGGCGTAGGTGTAGTAGTTCGGCAGTTCGCCGAGCTTGCAGCAGTTCGCCGCTTCATCGAGCACAGCCAGCAAGGGCAGCCGCAACCTGCCGTTCGGACGCTGCCGTGCCGATTTGAGGGCAGCCTCGATGATCTGACCTACAAGGGCCGTCATGATCGGCGCGGCGCTGTCTGGGCCTTCCATCGACAGGGCGTAGAGGCTGTCGGTGGAGTCCACGAACGCCCGCGGATCGAACTCCGGAAGATCGTGGTTGACGTGGTCATCCGCCTCGCTGGACAGTTGTATGCCCGTCTGCTCGTCGCCGGAGACAGAGATGATCCGGCGGCGCGGAGGGATGACGACTTGGGCGTAAGTTTCGTCGGTCAGATTGCCGAGAAACCTTCTAGCCATGTCGAATACGCCGTCACGCTGGCGTGAGGTCAGGCTCTGCTTCTCGGTGATCAGCCGAGCGGCGTTGTGGTGGTTATGCAGATGCAGGATGAGCAGCGGGGTTTCGTCCTGGTCGCGACCTAGCCACTCAGCAGTGTGCAACAGGTCGCCCTCCGCGCACGCGGCGGCGAGGATGTAGGTGGACAGCAAATCCATTGCGGCACCGTCGAAGTAGGCGTCCTTGCGGTCTCCTGCCTCGCGGCTGGCAGAGATGAAGAACGACGCGAGCTTTCGCGCGTCGGCCAGTGAGTCGACGTATCGCAGCGGGTTCCACCAGAACTCGGCTCTCCTGGTGCCGGTCACGCCCTGCAAGTCGCACAGCCACACTTTGCCGACCTGCTCACGCCCGTAGCGGGTATGGCTGTAAAGGTCGGGCTTGTTGGACGTGGCCAGCAAAGCTCCCGGTGCGCCGAGTGCGGCGGGAATCGCCCAGGCCATCGTCTTGCCGGTCCGTGTGCCGGAGACGAATGTCGCGGGCATTTCCCAGTTCAGCTCGACGGCGTCCCCGCCCTGGACAGGATCACCGAGTGGTACGCCGGGGAACTTCTCAGCGACATCCAGCGCGTCGGGCATCAGCCGCTGGGCCATTTCGGCGACATCCTTGTGGGTGGCACCGGTCAGTGTGCGCACCGGCTGCATCGTGCGGGCGGCATAGTCGAGTCGCCCCTTCCTCGGCCGTGCCCGCCGCATGCGGACCGCGCAGACAGCCGTCGACCCCACCATCGCGACCAGGATGAGGCTCGATTGCCATGGCCAGGGTTGGGTTCCTGCGGCAATCTTGATGAGCGCGGCGGGGGGATTCTTTGTCAGCGGCGCTCCGGCACACAAGCATCCGAGCGCCAAGGCGGTCCACACGAGTAGGCCGGCCAACATCACCCCGCAACCGATCAACAGTACGGTTACTTCGTCTCCGACGCCGGACTTGTTGATACGACGGGTTTCTCGGGTCACTCTCATGGTTCTGATCTCCGATCGTGTGCCGGCTACAGTTGAGCGACGTGCTCGAGGTCCAGCGCCTGGGTACTCGCGGCCGGGACCTGATGGGAGACGGAGATCGGTCCGACAGGCTGGTCAGACGGGTGAGCGATGTCGATGAGCCGGGCAGCTTCGGCACCGTCGTCCACTCCGGTAGCCCGGCCAATGGAATTCGCCGATGCCGGCGTATGCGGTTCAGCAAGGTCGAATGCCATCTCCACGTGATCGACAGCAAGCTGCTGCTCGTCGGATACGTCGAAATAGTCGATGGGCTCGCCGGCGAATTCATCTGCGAGCGCGCGAGCGTTTTCTGGGTCGATCCCGGCTTCTCGGAGTCGAGCTGCCCAGGCGTCGGCCAATGCCGGGTCCGTGTCGCGGTACGCTTCGGCCGCAGCCCACCGTGCTCGCAGCTCACCAGCCTTTTGATCGCGTTCGACCGCAGCAAGTTCGGCAGCGATCTGGTCGTTGCCCTGTTTGGCTGCCAGTTGGCGCTGAAGGACTGTGGTGCGCAATTGGGTTTCGAAGACGCGGAGGCGATGCTCGCGTTCACGGCGGTCCTCGTCTCGCTGGCGTCCGGTCCGTTGGCGGTGGCGGTCGACGGCCAAACGCGCCGCTCGCAGGGTGTGGGCAGCGGAGCGTGTCAATTGCTGTGTGATTTCATCGATTTCAGTCATCTGACCTCCATGTCCGAGACGTGTTGGCTGACGTTGTCCTGCGGATGACGGCATGTGGCGCGTTCACGGCGCAATCCCGTCGTCGCGGCGGCTGATGGAGTCCGACAGGTATCCGGTCAGCGCATGCGGCCCTACGTGGTCTGCTGATGAGCCGGAATACTGTTGAGGCGCAGGTGAGCCCACGGATGCGATGAGCCGCGCCGCCTCGGGGTCGCTATCCATCCGCGCTTCGTCGTCGGAGGCGTCGAGCCGCAGGTCGACCAAGTCCGCGACGTCGGAGTCGGTATAGCCGAGCTGGCTCACCGGGTCGAAATCTTCGAGACCGTGACCTGCGTCGATGTGGTCGCTGAAGTCCTTCCCATCGCGCGCCTCGACAATCACCAGCTCGCGCACCAGAGGGAGTACCAGCTTGCGGACTGCGCGGGCGTGTGCGTAACCGGCCCGGTCGCGGTCAGCCACGATGACGACACGGCGCGCACCGGCCAGTTGTTGGGCGTGGGTAGGGGTGAACGATCCGGCACCCAGCGCGTTGCAGGTCGCGGCGAGCCCGAGGCCGGCGGCACGGTTGGCGTCCTTCTCGCCTTCGCAGATCCAGATGGTTTGTCCCTCGTGGATTGCCGCGGCGATCTGAGGCAGCCGGTACAGGATCGGCTCGAACGCTCCCAGCGGCCAGGTATCGGTTGCCGGGTCGTATCGGCGCAGGTAAAAACCCTTCGAGACGCCGTGCTCATGTTCGGTCCGAGTCCGGATTACTCGCCCGACGCGCTGTCCGTGGATGTCGCGGTAAACGTATTGAGCGACTTCTTCCGGCCAGCCGATCTGCTTGCCGAGACCGCGCTTCTTGCGGGGCAGGGGAGTCGCTGCGCGCGTCCGCTGTGATGCTCCCTGCCGGAGTGTCGGCACATGCCTTGGCGAACCGATGGCTTGCCGGTCGAACAGGTCACCGACGGTCAGTCCCAGACTGTCGAGGATCAGACCGTCGGGGCATCCGGCGAAACAGCGAAGCACGGTGCGGTGCTGGTCGGCGTCGTACTTGATGCCTGCGCTGGCTTGGTTGTCGTCGTGAGTCGGGCATAGGAAGGTGGTCCAGGCACCCTCGCTCGCCGGTTGTCCGCTTACGGCGAGCAACGCTTGATGTATCAGCTCAAATGAGGTTCCCGATTCTGTGGAGGCGGTCATCGAGATCCGCCTCGCCGGTTGGGACGGCCCCCTGCGGCGGCAATTTCGGCGCGACAGTAATCGAAGCCATGAGTTATGTTGTGCAACAAGCTGATTGCTCCTCTGGTCACGTGCAGGTTCTGACGAACGTTTTGGTGTTCAGCCGTATCTGCGGTAGGTGACAGGTCCGCCGAATCCGGCGACTGGCTCTTGCCGGACTTTCTCGCCCGATTGCGGGGCGTCGACCATCAGCCCTTTTCCGAGGTAGACCCCGACGTGGTGGGCGGTTGCGGTGCCACCGAAGAACACGAGGTCTCCTGGTTGGGCGGATGCTGGATCGATGGGCGTACCGCCCGCCGACTGGGCTTCGCTGGTTCGAGCGATGGCCTTCCTGGTGGCCTGAAACACCGACCATTGCGTCAATCCAGAACAGTCCCAGCCGATTTTGAGGTAGTCGCCGAATCGGTCTGCTGGGCCGTAGTCGTGCTTGCCTTGGGTCGGGCCGGTGATGTCGCCGCCTCCCCAGGCGTAGGTGACGCCGATTTGGGACGCCGCCGCGGCTGCGATCCTGCGGCCGATCGCCGATGACCCGAACGCGGCACACGCGGCCATGTCGTTCACCGGGGCCAGAGCCGGTGCGATTCGAGTGACGATCTGGGAGGCAGCGGCCTCGTATCGGGCGTAGTCGGCCGCGCCGTTGAGGTTGCGTTGAACAGTGGCCGCAGCCGTGGCAACTGGCATCGCTTGCCAGTCAGGGACTTTCAACAGGGCGTCATAGAACTTGTCGCTGGCCACGGCGGGGTTCATCAGGTCCGGGATGGAGCCCCACCACGGTTGTTGTTGGAACACGCCGACACTGGCGTGATCGTGGCCCATTCCGTCGTTGGGCAGCGACATTGATTCGGGCACACTGGGATTGGCCAGATTGAGCAGGTTCGACTCGTCCTGTCCGACCGCGACAGCGATTACCAGCGCCTTGGACGGGAGCTTGCGGAGTTGACCGCGCCCGATGATGATTGCAGCGATTTGTTGCTGTCGTGGTGTGAGCCGGTCCAATCCCGTGACGACGCTGGCCGGTTGAGGTGTTGAACTGGTGCAGCCGCCATCGAAATCCGCGCCGAAAACAACGAATAGCGTGATGACAATGAGTAGTGGTATTGTCAGCGCAGCAGCGAGTAAGGCTTTTGAGTTGTCCATGACATCACCTGCCTGTCAAGACGCAACGAAGGATAACGCCCCAGAACGGGTTTCCGCGTTTTCTCTATGCGGCGGAATTGATTCCGTCAAACCTCTTATTGGTGTTGTGGATTCCGCTGGCCCGTTCGGTGGGCGTGAATGTCATGCGGAACGGAATTCCGGGCGAATTGTCTTCACCGGTCTTCAGTAGGAAACATCCTGCGCCTGCGGGTGTTTCGAGCCCGCCGCCGCTGCTTCTGTTGGTGTTGTCTGTTGGTGGGCGCGGCGCGGCCCACGAATTAACGAGTAGTTTTTCGGTCACCGTGAATGACATGACCGCGCGAAGTCGTTCGACTTCGTCGGGGCCGACCGGCCCGATAACCTTGGCGCGTGCGCGTTCCAGAAAGCCGAGCGCCTTGTTCACCGAGGCTTGGGAGTCGAATGCGCCGAGGTCTTTGATCGTGTGGGAGCACATGATCAGCGATGTGGCCAAGGTTCGATTCAGCCGGGTGAGGCTATCGACTCTGTCCACCATGAAATCGCCCACACCGAGAACTCGCCAAATCTCGTCCATGACAACATGAAAGATCCGCTTGGGGGCCAATCCCGCATCCGCGAGGGTGTGCGCCGCGTGTATCGCGCCGAACCCGTCGGACCAACACACCAGCAAGACCGCCGCCAGCAGCTTTGTGTCACCCTCGGGGATGTGCGACACATCGATGCAGACGGCAGGGCTACCCGGATCGAGAACCACTGAGGTGTGGCCGTTGAAAATCTCGCCGAATGGCCCTTCCACCAATGCGCGTAGCGACCGGCGCAGCGGCTTGGTGGCAGTGCGGTAGGACTCGACGGTGTCCTCTTCGGCGAACTGCATCATCTGCTCGCCGCTGTCGGAAACGACCGCCAACAGATCCTCCAGCAACGGTGGGCGTGCCGGGGTGAATCCGCCAGGGCCGTACAGGTGCCGCAGCGCGGCGGCGAGCAGCGTTTCCTCGTAATCTGCGACGCGCCCGCCGCGCACCAATTCGATGAGCGCTGCGACAACAGTTACCTGACCGGCAAGAACTCGCGACGCCACCTGACGCCTCATCGCAGGATCAGGCAGGCGATCCACAATGGCACCGAGGGCACCGACCGCAAGCGGATTCAGCTTGCCGTGACCGTAGCCCAGATCGATCACCTGACCGCCCAGGGTCTCGACAAGGTCGCGGTAGTCGGGTTTGGTATCGCCCAGACACATCACCGTGTCCCCTTCGGCTACGGCACCTGTGACCAGCCGACGGAGCAACGAGGACTTGCCAAATCCATTGAGCGCCAACACAAACATGCTCGGTGCGGTGATGTGGCCGGCTCGGAACCATGACATCGGATCGAAATGCACCGGCTCACCGGTCACCCAGTGGTGTCCGATCGGCGTGCCGACGGCCGGTGCTGCCGCGCCGACTGCCCACGGCCACAACCCAGCCACCTGGGTGGTTGTAGAACGCCATTCCGGCATTGCCGGCACCACGGAGGCGCGTCCACCACCGAGTCCTCGGTAGCCACGATCGGTCAACTTGGCCAATGTCCTGTCGAATCCGTCTCGGCCGGTGTCTGTTTCGCGACGTTCTGCCGTCTCGTGGCGGGCGTCGTCCTGCCACAACCGATACCGTGCCCGCAGCCGTCGCAGACCTCGCCCAGTCGCTGCTGCTTCGGCAGCGGACCGCGCAGCGGGACTCATCACTCGTATCCCGGCAATCCGGGCCGTCCGTGCCTGCTTCACGCCGTCACCCGCTTGGAAATCGAAGCGTGCTCGGGCAACACCAAGCCGATGCCCAAGCTCGCGGCGAACGCGGACGCCTGGTAGCCGTAACAGCGGCGCACGCCGAGCCGGGACGCAGCCGCCATCGCCTGTACCGTCGCCTCGATGCCCGGCATGTCCGCATCGAGCCGATCGGTCACCGTGATCAACACGCCGAAGCGGGTCAGGCCGGCTCCGCGTGCCTGTTCCTGACGGGCGGCTTGAGTATTGGCGACCCTGATGGAAGCAGCAGCCGATGCGATGCCGCGCTCGGTCTGCTCGGCCGCGAGCGCATCCCGATAGTCGGAGTCGACCATCTTCGCGCCCTCGCCCGCCGCGTGGAGTCGATACACGATCGCCACCCGCTTGCGCGGAACGTCCGGGCGGGGCCGCAGCAACTCCTCCAACCCGGTCTCCAGCACCGTGCCGCGCGGAGCGGCATCCATCTCCCACGTCACCGACCGGGCAGCATCGTGAACGTAGTGGTCCCAGCTGTCCAGATGCGAGATCGGACCGGCGTTGTCCCAGCTCTGAGTCGAGGTGATGTCGTCGCCCGCGGCCTCCACGTCCCATTGGGCGGCGAGGTCGTAGCGAGACCTCACGAGCCCGATGACCTCCGCCGCAGTCATCGGCACGGCGGGCAAGCCGGCGTTGTGCAGATGTGCGAGCACACCTTGCATCCGTTGTCCGATTTCCTTCGCCTGCTCGGCCCGGTCGCGGCGAGACTTAGCCTGACCGATTGCCCTATAGGTCAACGCGATCCGGGCTTCGATCCGCACCCCGGTCCCGGCGCTGCTGCCCGCTTCGCTCATCACGGCCCGCGCGAACGCCGGAGCATCGGGACGCACCAGCCGCTCGACCTCACGGCGTTGGGCCAGCCGTGTTTCCACCACATGCTCAAGTACAGCGGTGACTGCCACGACCTCGTCACGGCCCTGCGTGGCCAGGAACCGGCCATACCCCTCGACCCAGGTGTCGATTTGGGCCTGGTCGACCAGCTCCTTGCCGCGCGGACGCACCCGCAGCACCACTGTGTAGTGATCGGTGCGGGCCAGGTGCAGCATCGCGAATCGGCGACCACCAGGGGTCTCGTACTCAACCATCGTCGAGTCGGCCATCAACCCCGGCAACCGCGATGTCCCTGGAATCATCGAGAACCGTCCCGCCCGATACACGTGCTCACCGCGGCGACGGGCCAACAGGAACTGCGCGCGCAGGACCGCTGTCTCCCAGCCTGTTCGGCCGTTGCGGACAACGGCCAACGGAACGAACACGATCACTGCCGCAACAAGCAGCGCGCCTGCCACCAGCAACGATCGGGTGAACATGAAGCCGAGCATGATGGCGACCACCAAGCCCATGCCCATCATCGACACACCCCAGGTCAAGCCGAAAAGTCCTGCACTGCGGGGCTTTTCCCACCGTCCGTACATTCGGTTCATCGCCGCACCTCATGTGGTTCGAGATTCCGCCCGTTGTTGCCCCCCGCGCCCGCGTCGGCTTCACCGCCGACCTGTGCACCGACTCTCTGCGCGGCGCTGCCGAGTTCCTGGGCTGCCATGACCGCAGCCGCAGGACCAGCCGCCGCCGCTCCCGCCGCAGCGGTACCAGCGCCGCCCGACGTGGCACCGCCTTGAGCCGCTTGACCGGCTCCACCAGCACCGCCGCCACCGCTCCCGCCGGCAGCCGAGGAGCCGCCGTCGCCGCTAGCGATGCTGGGGGTCATGGCCCTGCCTCCACCGGAGGACGAGGAGCCGCCGGAGTCCGCGGAACTGTCGGCACCGCCGGACTGGCTACCCCCGCCCGACTCGCCGCTTGCGGCCTTGCCTCCGGACGCTGCGGCCATGCCGACCGCGCCACCCAGCATTGCCGCCGCCGCGACGCCGCCGCCCCCGGAGCCCATCGTCGAGATTGCGGGTGCGATCATCCGCATCAACGCTGGCAATACGAGTCCCACCAGCGCGAGCAGAATTAGTCCGAGTAACCGCTGCTGACCGGATGCGTCCGGGGCTCCGGCTGCTTCGAACGCGATCAGATACACGATCGCCCCGACCGGCTTGAACAACGCGAAGGCGATTGCCCAGGCGATGAGCTTCTTGTACGCCTGAGATCCCGGTCCGGTTCCTGCCGCGGCAGCAGCGATCGGGATCGCGCCGACGACGACGATCAGCAGTGCCTGTCGAACGACGAGCAATGCCAGTTGCAGGAGCGCACCGATGAACCCGATCAGGCACAGGATGAACATGGCAGCAGTGCCTAGCGGATCAAATGTCGCGTGGCCCATCATGAGCGACAAGGTGGCAGTGGCCTGGCCGTGCGTGGCGTCGCTAATCACCCAGTCGGAGAACGCATCACCCGCCTTCGTGGCGGCCGTGATGACAGCAGCGAACATCCATGAGGCGAACACGGCGCGAGCGAACGCCATGAACGACTCCTGCACCTCCCCGGCCAACGCGCCACGACGGGCGAGCGCCAACCGGGCAGCGGTGAACATGATCGCGGCAGTCATCAACAACACCTGCAAGCCGGTGGTGTGATCACGCACGCTCTGCAACGCCGACATCTGCGTCAAATCGGGCGAGGGCAGCCGCACCCACCACGACATGCTCCATTCCAAAAGTCGACCGAACCCACCCGCCATGGAGTCGGCGATCGAGTGGAACCCGGACGCCGCTGCGTCGTGAATCGCGTCTCCACCTGCCTGTAAAGCCATATTCGCGGCAGTACAGGCAGGTCCGACCACCGGTAAGTAGCCGCATGCGTCGAGGATCGGGTCCGCATCGCAGGCACCGGCTCCGGCGACCGCGATCCCGCCTGCCAAGCACCCGGTTGTGGCGACGCGAGCGAATAGCCGCTTGCTCATTTCCATACTCCGAATCCGGTCAGCGAATCCAATGGCTGTGACGCCCAGAGGTCATCGGGGTTTTCGGGGGTGCGGACTTTCCAGTCGCCGTTCGTCCACACCATCGGCCAGGTTGAGCAACCCCAGCCGTCCTTGCCGCGAATCGCGATCTGCACAACGGCGAAGTCGGGTCGGTAACCTGGCATCACACGGATACCGTCCGGAACCACAACGTATTTCGCCATATCGGGTGTCGTGGCATGGCTGCGCCCGAAGCGAGACGCGAGTGCCTGCCCACCATCCACATACCGCTGCGCGATCACCTGCTGCCACACGCCATCAGGCGCAGCCAACGCCCGGCCCAGTGCGTCATACGCGGCCAGCCCCGCACCTTGGGGCGTGTCGGCATAGCCCGAGGCAATCCCACCATCGATCCGGGACGGCCCGTCGCTACGTGACACGCCCAGCGCGGCTCCACCCCAGCCGCGCTGCCACACCATGCCGGACGGTGTGATTGACAGGTAGTCGGGTGCGTGCGGGTCGGGGCGTCGACCTGCGTCCTGGGCAAGGGCCGCGCCGGCTTCGTTCCCGGCAGGGTCGAGCCGATTGCCGAACAGGTCCATGCTCGGCAGGCCATTGGCCGATCTGCCGGTCGACGGCATGCTCGGCATGGGTATCGACACTGAAGGACTTCGGTCGTGGTGGCCGTGATCCTGGCGATGGCTGACCACCAACAGGGCGATCAGGATGAGCGTGAGAGCCACGCCGACCCATGTAGCCGTTCGTCGTATGGGTGTCATCGGCCCGCCCCGGCGCTGGCTTGCGGCAGGGCGACCATGTCTCCCGGCGTAGTGGACACCGCCGCGACCAGCGGCTTGTCCGGTGTGGCGGGCAGTTCCAGCAGCCAGTTGT
Organism: Nocardia terpenica; assembly: GCF_013186535.1. Lineage (NCBI taxonomy): Bacteria > Bacillati > Actinomycetota > Actinomycetes > Mycobacteriales > Nocardiaceae > Nocardia > Nocardia terpenica. The sequence goes on along the minus strand of NZ_JABMCZ010000001.1, from coordinate 648,407 downwards.
CGTCACGCCAGGTCACGGTTGTGCTGGTGCGAGTGATCGAACGATCGGCCTGGCGGGCGTAGATGTCGACGCTGGCCTTGGTCGCGGTGTAGCTGGTGATCGTGTAGCCGAGCACACGCGGAGCGATGGCAGGGTCGACAGGTTCGGTAATGGTGATCTGCCACCGCGCCGTGGCCCATCGGTCACGGCCAGGGCCGGGTGCCAGCAACTTCTGGCCCACGTCCGCCCTTTGGGTGTCATCGGCGACCGCGACTCTGATACTGGACTCGATGGCGGCCAACGCTGCCCCCGTCGGCGACAGGTCGTAGCCGGACGCCACCGGGCCGTCGAAATGCTTCGGTCCTTGGTCGCCCTCTGGAACCGGCACACCCTGGAACACGGTCCAGCGCAGGTGCGAGGGGGCTGCATACAGGTCCGGTCGTGAGCTGGAGGCTTGGTGGGTAGACGACCCGCAGCCCGCCAGCATGCTTACGCTTGCGGCGGTTGCCAACAGGCCCGCAATGATTCGGATTCGTGAACGGAGCATTGATTCCTCCTCAGACAGGTGCGTAGAGAGCGGCGGCGATCAGACCGGCGGAGCCGACAATGATGCCGCCCAACAGCGCGCCGACGAGGCCCTCGATGCTCTCGTCGCGATGAGACCGCACCACCAGAAGCGCTGCGGCCAAGATGATTCGGCCCGTGCAGATCAGCAAGACGAGCCAGCCCAGCCACCCCAACAGTTGCAACAAGGGGGCGGTTACCGAGTCCGGCATTCGCGTCATCAGGCCACGACGGCATTCATGATCGCGCCGGCTGAGGTGATCAAGATGCCGCCGACCAGCGCACCCAGCACAATTTTCGGGCTCTCCATTGCGCCGCCGTGCCAGCGTTCCCACGCGAATTTGCCACCGGCAAAGATGATTCCGGCCACGCCAGCGGTCATGGCGGCCCACGACAGCCATCCGACGATGCGCAGCAACTGGTTAGAACCGGGAGGAGCGGTCGGGGTCACATTGATGGTGTCGGCGAGATAAGCGACGGTCGACTGTGCGGCAAAGAGAAGCGACATAGGTGATCCCTTCAGAGTTGGTGCAGAACGCCGGTTTTCTGCAAACCGGCGATGGAGTCCGTAATTTGGGCGGCGATGCGACCGACCTCGCGGGGGGCTGTGACGGTCAGAGCGCTGCGTCGACGTGGCGAGTGACTCGCCGATTGCGGTTCGCAGGAGGCGATTTCGCGGCGTTCGAGCGCCAGCAGTTCGTCGTGCCAGCCGATCCGGTAGACCGCGCCCGCGACCAATGGGGCGAGGATGTCGCGGTAGCGGCGCACCGGGTCGGGAACGCGGCCCGGTCGTGCCGCGCTGAGCACCAGGCCGAGCACCATCACACCGCTCGGTGCGAGTTGGGAGTGCCACTCCCGCAGTCGGGTCGCCGCCGCGACGAGTCCCGGCATGCACTCGCGTGCCGCAAGCACCACGAACTGAGTGGTGTCGGGATTGCCCGGCCACCGGCCACTGGTATCGGCGGCCGTGGACCACCATCGGGTCAGGGTTGACGCTGCCGCGCCGCCATGCGCCGCCATCACTGCCCATTCCGGCGGTGAATCGGCGTCGCACGACAGCGGAACGTCGCATACCAGGGCGCGGTGCGCCTCGGGCGGCACGATCACCAGGTTCGGACTTTGGGTTCCCAGAGCCAGGTTGTCCCCGGCGAATTCAGCAGGGTTCGCGAGTATCACTGCTCACCTCGTTCCCTGGTGAGCGGCAAGGTCGCGAGCGGCAGCGGCGAACCAGTTCGCAGCCACGATCACAGGTGCCTGTCCCGTCGGCGATGCCGAAACGGAGGCATATCCTTGATGTTTGGCGATGGTGTCGCTGTAGCGGACCAGCGTGGCGACATTGAATAGGTCGCGGTTGTCGGTGATGTTGTCCTGAAGCGCAGTGAACGCCTCATTGACCAAACGCGATTGGGCCGCAGGCGGAACCAATTCCATCGTCGCCGAAGCGATCTTGGTTCCCAGCGTCATGGCCGCGGCCACCGGGTTTGCGAGACCGACCGTTGCCAGTTCCGCGATGGTCTCAGGTGTGAAGACCTTGGTCACGACCGTTTTCACGGCGTTGAACCCGATGGTCCCGACCTTGATCAGCGCCGACAGCGCGTCGTTGATCGACGGTAGCGGTGTTCGCGGGTCCGACGCCTCCGCCAACCGCTGGGAGATCGTCTTCTGTGGCTCGTAGCTGAGTTCGTCCAGGCTGGTGCCCTGAATGTCCTCGTTGATCACCGGCACCGCTGTTTTGAACGAGGTCGTCGCCAGCGCCTGTGCGACCGTGGAAATCGCTGCGATGGGGTCCTGCGGATTCAGTTCCGACTGTCCTGCGATATTGGTTATCAGGTGCGCAATTGGGGCGTGCTCCGGTGCGTCGCAGGCCAGGTCGCCAGGCGTACAAATATCGGCCACTCGTCCGGCTAGCGAGCCGTAGCCCTGATCCACATCGGCCAGCGGCGCGATTCCAGAGCCGCCCAGCCCCGGATCGGTAACTGTGATCCGGGCAACCTCGCTGCCACTGGTGCCAGGCACCGGCTCGGGTGACCTGGTGCCGGGACGGCCGGGAAAGACCGGCGCTTGCGGTGGCCGCGCGGGGTCGGCAAGCAATGCGACGCCGGCGACTCGCTCGGCCGGGATCGGTCCGGTGCCCGCGCCGACACGTTTGGCCCACATCGACATCGCGTGTGCGCCCTGCGAATAGCCGGCCCCGGCGAACATGGTCGACGGACAGCGCTTGGCCAGGTCCGTTACGGCGCGATCCATCCCAGCCACCGCTTGATCGACCGACTGCACATACGGCATCGGGCCGCCGGCCGTCGCACCACCGAAACTTGCCGGATAGTCCACGTAGGTCCGGTCGATCAGACCCGGTGCTGCGGCCATCATCGGCCGGAACATCATGCCGAGCATCCCGGTGTCAGTTTTCGGATTCGCGTCCGGCGACGACTCACCAGTGCCTTGAATCCCGAAAACCTCAAGGGCAGGACATGACTGGGCAGCGCCAGGAGCTGGTGCGGCAAGCGCTGCACCACCCGCGGACACAACGACTGCTGACGCCAGGACCGGAACCAGGAGGGTGCGAATCACCATGTGCATCACCAGCCCTCGCCGAGGCAGCCGCGGCAGAGCGAATCGCGGCACCACCAGTGGTGCTGGATGAAGTCGTAGCCCTTGACGACCCTCTTCCGGTCGTCGTCGCACAGCAGACGCTCGCGGGATTCGGCGAGCTGGCGGTTCTGCTGGCCCTGCTTGAGTTTGAGGCGGCGAAGGACGCCGGTCTTGTGATACTCGACCCACTCATCGACGACCGACGCCTCCAAGACGAGGCGATTGCCGTCCTTGCGGGCGAGTCGGTACAGCTCGTGGCCTATTGAGCGGAGTTGGCGGATCGATTTGGGGGAATGCCCTGTGCGGGCGCTGATTTCGTTGACATCGAGTAGGGAATCGACGGCAGTGGCCGTTCGGCTCGTGTTCATGGCGCACTCCAGTCCGCCTCGCTGCAACCGCTGCGGATTGGCGGCAGGAACATGGCCTGCTGACGCGCGATTGTCGAGTGCCGGATAGGGTGGACGGCCGAAGGCCCGGCCGTCCGTGTGAATCACTCCGCGCTGCAACAGCGTTCGGAGCGACGATCGAACTCCTCACCTCTGGAGGAGTGCCACCATCAGGACTTAGCAGCCCTGGATGAGTCGCCCAGACACGCCGGGACAACTCCATGTGTTGGAAATGCGCATCAACCCCGGAATGGGGTCGAGCCTTCGGGGTGGAGACCGCGCCCCGGATGATGACCGATGGTCACCGTTTCAATAGCCGATGTCAATTATAACTCAGACGCGCAAGCCCTCAGCTAATCCTGCGTCGGAATCGATGGGTCATCGGGCACTGACCAGCGGAAATTGCTATCAACCGCCTGCTTCGTTGGAGCGCATCAGTCACCTTCCCCGTCCCCCGACTGGGTGTCGGAATCTGGCGGTTGCTGGGTCTGCGACCAGTGCTGTCCGACTGTCGGAGATACGGCGGGCCAGCGGGCAAGGTGCCGTCGCATCTGCTCGTCGTAGCCGACCTCGCCAGGTTGCACGGCGACCGGGTGGAAGGGGATGTGGGAGCGTTCGTCGTCGGCTTGGAGGAACTGGCCGATCATCATGCCCTTGCCGATATAGCCGGGGTAGGGAGACAACAACATCCGAGTAAGGGCGTAGCCGCCGTCAGCCGTGAGCGTCCGGACCGTGACTTCGGCGGAGCTACCGACTTCGAGCTCCGCGTTGAGCATGTTGAGCTTTGCTCGGTCTTCGGGATGGAAAACGTCGGCGGGCTTCTTCAGGAAGGTCCATCTGATCCATGGCGCGGGCTCGGTGAGCCAGTAGCTGATAGTCGCCGGGTACGCGATCATGACGACGGCCGCATAGGTGCCCGCCTGGCGGTGAATCGCGCGGTACCCGATCGACTCAAGTGTCGGATGGCTGGGCGGGTGTTTCGGGCTGGTGATGTCCTCCCACATCCACCATGCGCCCTTGCACTCCTCGTCGTCGCGAGCGCGGATCGTGACCTGCCACAGCATCAGGGTGCCGTTCATGTGGGGCACCGTGACCTGCCACTGAAGTCGATCGCCGGGGCGAGGGTTGTAGACCAGCTTGAGCACCTGGTCGTGTCCATCGAACTGCGATGCCCGGTCGAAGATGCCCGCCAGGGAGACCTCGGGAAAGTACTCGTCGTCAGGGACGCCGGATAACCGTTGCGATTCGATCGGCTGACAGATCACCTGCTTGCCCAAGTCCCACACGACCCCAGCAGCACGACGTGGCTCCGGATGCGACCGCGGCATGCTCTCGGGGCCGAACCAGAACTGGACCGCATGGACGCCCATGTTCGGCCCTGGCACCGGCAACGCGACCAGCCGGTAATGCACGTGGCCGATTCGGACGGGTTTGTCGCTACTGTCGAACTCGGTGCCCGTTCGCCGGACTTCGTCGATGGCGTGACGGACCTTCCGCTTGACCATCTTGCTGTAGCTCGCCGGAATGGCCTGGTTCTTGAGCAGCCGATCTACACTCCGGTCGAGTGGTGTGAAGGGGCGGGGGTCGCCACCCACCGAGACGACCGCGGGCTCAATGGCCGGATCGAGCGTTTCGACCATGATCCATGGAATCTTGTCCGACGTTGGCACAGTGTCCACGGGTCACCTCCGTTGGCGACTCCCACCTGGCGTGATAGGCGTCAGGTGGTACGACGTTCCAGTGTGGCATGCAAGCTTTCGGGCTTGATGGTCAACTGCTCATGCACGGTCAGTGTGTAGTCAGGGTCGGAAACAAAATTATACCGCCGGGTCGCTAAAGCGAGGGTGAGCACGGCTTCGTGGAGTGCGAACTGACGGCCGATGCAGGCGCGCGGGCCGGTGCCGAAGGGCCGGTATGGGCCTTTGTCGCGGCCTGGCAGAAACCGGTCGGGGTCGAATCGGAGGGGATCGGGCCAGTCCTCGTTGGTCTGCAGGCCGAGGGTGAGAACGAAGATCGGCTCGCCTTTGCGTATCGGCCATTGACCGCCAATTTCGGTGTCCTCGCGGGCGGCGCGGAAGTAGCCGGGGGCGCTGGGCCACAGGCGCAGTGTCTCGTCGACGACGCACCGGGTGTACCGCAGCTTCGCGACCTGGTCAAACGCGATGGGCGAGTCCCCGCAGACCTCCAGCACTTCCGCGCGCACTCGCTCAGCGATCTGCGGCTGCTGCATGAGGAAATACAGGGCGAATCCGAGCGTGCCCGCGGTCGTCTCCTGCCCAGCAAGCAGGAACGAGACGACCTGGTAGGCGATGTTTTCTTCGGGGAGCCTTTCTCCGGTGGCTGGGTCCTCGTTAGTCAGCATCAGGTCGAGCAGGTCTTTCGGTCCTTGCCGGGGTTCGGAGGCACGCTGGCGGGCGAGCTGGAGACCGTACTCATGCAGGGCAACCAGGTCGTCCTTGTACTGTTGGCCGTGCTGACGTTCGAGCCGGACGCGGGCCATCGGCGTGGAATTCGACGACGTGGAGATCCACCACATGGCCCTGTTGAGCTGTGTCAGAAACGGGTGCAGATCGGAGTCCGCGCCGTGATCGAACGCGCGGAACGAGGTCGAGAACCCAGCTCGGCCGATCAGCTCAAAGGTCAAGCTGTTGAGGTCTTGAGTGAGATTCACACGAGGCCGTGCCCCAGCCTTGTCCCAATACTCAAACATTGATTCGATGGACGAAACCATCGCGTCGTGGTAAATCGCCATCGCGGGCTTGACGAAACCGGGGGTCAGTATCCGGTGAGCGATCCCCCAAATCGACTCGGAGTTGTACGCCATGAACAGCGCGTCGCCGGTCACCTCACGCAGCTTCTCCAGCGGCGCGGCCACATGCTTCTCGAACCGGCTTTCATCCCAAAGTTCTTCTGCAAGTTCGGTTCCGGTGACCACAAGCAGCCGGTATTCGGTGCCGAACATCAGCTCGTAAATCGGTCCGAGTTCGCGGGCGAGTTCCGCCTCGCTCTGCGTCGGACGCGACGAGTCCACGGCTTTGACGTCACCCAGCATGGGGTGCCGGTCTTTGGGGTGAGGGAAGGCGACAGCAGGGCTTGAGGCACCGGTCATGGCGACCAGTCTGCCCTATGCCCAGAAAATTTTCGGCAAATCGATGTTGCGTCGGTCACAGTGAAGCGTTACCCTGTGACTTGCCGACCTAATGGTCTGGTTTCTCCGGGGACTTGTATTAGCCCCGATGACCCCGCTCCGGCGGGCAGCCGCACTCCGGCGGTAACCGGAGTCCGCGCCTGTTCCTCGCCGGGCTGTTGTCCCCGGAGGTTCATCATGAATCCGCTGGAGTACTCGCCGTTCGGCGAACAGCAAATCGCCATGGCCCTGCTGGCGCATGCCGCACGCGATGACGGCGACGCCATCGCAGCCATGCTCGACATACTCGCCGAGCCGAACAACCCGCTGGATCTGTTGTCCATCATCACGGACATCTTCGACGAGTGCCGCTGCGCTATGCCCGTGCTCGCCGAGCCATTCGACACCCAGGATTCGCTGTCGATCATCAGCACCATCCTCGACGAGTGCCGCTGCACGATGCGCGAATGCGGTGACGACCTTGCTCAGCGATTCTCCGCCGAGGCGGTCGCGCTCGCCTCGCAGGCAGCGGCCTTCTGAAAGGGGAAAATCATGACTGCCCCCGCCAGAAACACCCACCGAAGCCCACGTTCCAACGCTGCGTCGCGTCGGCACCGGGATCGCCAGTCCCAGAGGCACCGGGACGCCGCGAAGGAGGGCTGGGTGCTATTCGAGACTATGACCAGTGCAGGGCCGTCTGTCATTCTCGAAGACGGGCATATCCGACAATTTAGTCGTTCCAGCAGAACCCGGATCGCTGGATGCGCCAACGTCGCGTCGCAACTCGATGCGGTGTTAAGCCAGGTAGTCGGGTCCGGGCAGCCTGCCGAGATACCAGTACGGCTGGCCTCGGGTCTGTGGCTACGAATTGTGGCCGTGCCGGTGATCGGCCCAGCCGCCCAGGTCTACGCCGTGCAACTCTGGGTTGGTCGTGCCGACGCAGAGGTTCCACCGCGGCTGCCGATCGGCGTGCTGTCTCTCGACCCGCGCACCGGTATTGCGCAAGGATGCGAGATCAGCCAGCAGACGGACAATCCGGAAGTTACTGGCAAGAGCGTACTTCCGTATCTGCTAGGTCAACTGGACGGCTGTGCCGATCGGGCGGGCCTGCTTGAACTGATGTCGGCACCGGCCGGCCAGCAATGGATCGGGAGCGCGACAAGCGTCGGTCCGGAACGTCGCCATCTCTGCGTCGCCGCGCGATCCTGCCCATCACCCGAGGGACCGCTGGTGCGTGTAATTGTCTGCGACATTACCGAGATCGAACCACCGACTCCGAGGGCTCTCGACATCGGCGTATGGCGCACGATGCCAGTGTCACCGGGACACGGAGCTGGCCTCGTCGATCTACGGTCCGGCCTTGTGCATGAATGGATCGTGCCGGGACCTCCGCCGTTGGATCGGTGGATAACCGAAGTCCCACAGACCCATCCCGAGGACACCGCCAAACTTCAACGCTGCCGTGACGCCCTGATCGGCGGAGCCGTGACCGAACAGTGTTTGTTCCGAATGCGATTCAGCGACACCGAATCCTGGATTCGTGTACGGGCGAGCTGGACCGCCGTGCCCTGTGACGGAGCACCACAAGCCGTACTCGACGTCACCCGCACAAGTCTGGGTAACAGCTAGACGAAGGAGGAAATCTCGTGAAGGACATGTACACACACCCCAGCAAGCCAGTTCTCGTAATGCGGATCGCGCTAATGCTGGGCATTGGTGTGCTCGGAGCACTCGGTGCTATCGTGGCCGCCGCGTTTTCCAACCCGTTGGTCCTGCTTGTTGGTGTCGGGCTGACCGCGACCGGAGTGTTCGGCCCCTTCGCGGAGGTTCGCCGATTCCGTCAATGACGGAGCACCGCAAACCTGCTCAAGGTAAGAACTAATAGATCAGCGTCACTGTCCAACCCGCACAATTGAATTCCGCCCTCTCATAGGGTTCCCCGGCCTCGCTGGAGGCGACGCCGGATGTAGCCGAAACACCGACAGCCGAATCCGGCTCACGTGGTGTCCGGCCGACCGACCTTCCCGACTGTATCGCCGCGATTTCGTGCGGTCGTTTGAGGTCTGTCGCATCCGACGGAGTCGCCTCCGGCCTTTCCGGCCAGCGGCTCCGACCGACCAATCGGACAAAGGAGCCCGAAATGCATTCGCTACCTTACGAAGCCTCGCACCGCGAACGGCAGATCGCCATGGCTGTACTGGCACACACCGCGCGCCACGACGCCGACGCCGTAACCGCAATGCTGCACCACCTGGCGGAGTCGATCGCCGAGGATGTCCACCCCATCTGCGTAATCACTGCGCTGCTCAACGAATTCCAACAGGGAATGGACATGTACAAGAGCAACGAGCTTGCGGAGTGGTTCTCGGATCAGGCTCTTGCCCTCGCCGCCAACGACGCGGCCGAGTAGGGCAGGTAGGTCGCCATGTACACCACACGCAAGTTAGATGCAGCGTCAAAGCCCTGGACCATGGTTGAGACACTCGATCCAGCGGCAGAGCCGACCGTCGTCTCCGGTGGAGAGGGCGAGAAGGACTTCGTGGTCCTCAAAAGGCTCATCGAGCGCACGATCAACACTGCCAAACTCGGAGCCAGCGTCACCGCCGATGAGATATACGGCCACATCATCGAAGCGCGGGATCGGCGTGCGTCAGTCGAGGCGGTCTTCGGGCACCGCGGTCGGAGGTACGTCCTCCTCGCTCGCCCAGTGTTCGGCCCGCAGCAACGGGTTCATGGGGTCCAGTACTGGCTCGGGCCGGTCGACGAAGATCCGCCCGAGCCCCGCCACGCCACAGGAGTTGTATGGGACCTCCCGGCCAGGGTGGTTCATCTGACAGTCGAATGCACCAGGATGGCGGGCATTCCCGACTCGAAATTCGTGCCGGCGTTGCCGTTGGCGATGTTCTGGCACAACGCCAACCGTTTCGATCACCACGAGGAGGTGTACAACCTCCTGTATCGGCCTCGAGCCCAGGTCAGGCTTCGGACAACGGGCACCGTCCGCAACCTGACGCACCACCGGGATATGTATTGGCAAGCAACGATTCGCGCCCGCAACGACGCTGAAACCGTTGGTGCCTGGGGACTTCTGGAAGACCTAACATTCGCGACGTCCCGGCCGCCGAAAGCCACGCTGGAACAGACAGCGTTCCGCGAATACTTGCGGGCCGAGAAGACATACCTCGGGGTCATTCATGTTCCTGACGGCTCCGTCGTCCGGTGGCTGACCGACCCTCCGCCTTGGATCGACTGCACTCGCGCACCCGACCAAGTGTTCCCTCCCGAGGACCGCGCACGACTCGCCAGTGCCGTCGCACCCGACGAAGGCGTAGTGCGCGCCATCAACCACACAAATGGCTACACCCCAACCAGGATCATCCTCTTGCCGTACCACGGACGAAGGAATGGACCGTTCGCAATCGGCCGCTTTCTCCAGGCCGACACCCATACCGAGTATCTGCCAGACCGGAGTTCCCGTCTTGCACAACCCGACTACCCTGAGCAACCCAAATGAGCCGGCAGGCGGAGCGAAATACTGAATTGTACGCTAGTGCTATAATAGACATTGGCTATTGAAGTTCCGGTGCCTATTCTCCGGGGCGCGAGTATCCGCCCTGAAGGCAACCGCCTGACAGTCCGACGGTTTGCACAAAAGTCCAGACTCATCCCCGGCTGGCGCGCATGTACACCCTGCGAGGTCAGCGCCTTCACCGATCACACCGAGGGTTCGCGCGTGCGTGCGCCGGGGTCACCTGCTGAGCGGATAGGCGCGAACCAATGGACATCAACGATATAGACACCGACGGCTTGGCCGTCTGGCCACCGGCCAACTCGCGACGCGGCACCCCGATGGGGCGTACCGGCCCTCTCCCGATGCCGGAGCTGATGATCGGTACCGGAGCGATGAACCGATTCGAATACAGCGTTGCCGTGATTTGCTGCCACGGACAGGTTGGCGACCGCGCGGCGGTGAAGCGACTCGGCTGGCTTCCTGAACAGCCGATTTCCCTGACAGTGGCTGGACGGACGGCCGTCGCCTTCGAGCATTCGGACGGCGGCTTCCGCGTGGATCACGACGGCCATCTTCGGCTGCCAGCCGTCATTCGACATCGGTGCGGGATCGAACCTGGAGACCGGCTCTTGATCGCTGCATCAGTGCCTGGCCGCCTGTTGCTGATCTACCCCCTCGTGGTGATCGATCAGGCCCTTTCGACGCTCCATGAGCAGGCGACGAGTACGGTCCGATGACCACCACCACCGAAATCGACGCTGCCCGGCTGCTGCTTTCCCGACTCGGACTCACCCCCGAGCAGCTAATCGCGACGGCGCAGCCGACGACCATCCCGACCTTCGCCGAGTACATCCCCACGATCAGGGCGCTGATGCCCCCGACCTCGCTACGGGTCTACGGCACATACCTGCGGCGCATCGAGGAATCGTGGGGCGAACGTGTCATTAATGAGCCCTCACCAGCGGAGCTGCGCCAGCTCGCCACACAAGCCAAAGAGGACGCCATCGTGCGCCGCAACTCCCGAGGCGGGCGCAGCGCGGCCGAGAATCTCATCGCTGCCGCGCGTTGCCTCTACCGGTACGCAGAGGAAGACGGCTATATCCGGCCCGACGACAACCCTGCCAAACGTGTCGCAAAACCCCGGCGACTGGCCAGTACCCGGCGGGCCATCGCAGACCACCAACTCGCCGAGATCGTTCAGGTAGCTGCTACCACCGGCAACGACCCAACTCTCGACACGATGTTGTTGCGGCTGCACATCGAAACCGCCTGTCGCCGTGGCGGTGCCCTAGCCTTGCGCCCGAAAGACCTTGACCCAGAACAATGTCTCATCTTCCTTCGTGAGAAGGGCGAAACCGTCCGTTGGCAGCCGGTCTCGCCTTCGTTGATGCGGGCCATGCTCCAACATATCGCCGAGCGCCACGGAGACGATCCTGTCGACAGCGAGCCCCTGTTCCGTCGCCGCAACGGTCACCCAATCACCCGTCGCCACTACGACTCTCTGTGGAACCGCATCGGCTCGCACCTGGAATGGGTCCGCCGTCAACAGATCAGCGCACACTGGCTCCGTCACACGACCCTCACCTGGGTCGAACGCAACTACGGTTACGCAGTGGCCCGCGCCTACGCTGGCCACGCCGAGCCCGACGGCCGCAGCGGACAGACCGCGACATACATCCGAGCAAGTCTGGTGGAGGTCGCCGAGGCACTTGCGGCCATGACTGGCGAGCCACACCCGTTGGTGCCCTGAGTTCGGGCAATCCGGAGCGAATACCCCGTAAGGGATAAACGCCCGAAAAGCTGACGCGCATAACTGATTTCGTCGCATGGGCCGACCCATGCAAGAACGGCAATCGACACAATCGCCGGGATCTATCTGCCGCCAACTGCCGCCGAGCGCATCGCCACGATGAAGCTGCCCTTGGAATACATTGGTCGGTCTCAGTTCCGAGCCGTTGACTTGGGGTGGGGCATCAATGCCTCCCACAGCGGCGTGGCTTCGTTGCGGTTGCGGGCGCTGAGTTCCTCGAAGTACCAGTCCTGGCCGAGAAGTTGCTTTACGCGGGGCGTCGCTTCGCCATCGGGGCCGCTGTAGTAGTGAACCTTGCGGGTGTCGCCGTCAATCACCATCCGGTACATCGCCTCGGCGGTGATCTCCGGGTCGGAGAGGATCATGTTCAGCGAGGTGAATGCTTTCCACGAAGCGTCATAGTCCTCGGGAACGTTCTGGGCACCGTCGATCTTGCTGTAGATCTTCGTTGCCATGGCACCCGGATGCAAAGCCTTGACCAGGACGCCGAACCCGCTCAGCTCCGCGTGCAAACCCTCGGTGAGGGAGGCCACCGCGGCCTTGGATGCCTGGTACACCGAGTTGTAGGGGTAGCCGCCGTCGGCGCTGATCGAACTGACGTTGACGATGACACCCGATCGCTGTTCCCGGAAGATCGGGATGAACGCCTTGTTCAATGCGATCAGACCGAAGACGTTGGTCTGGAACTGGCGGTGGGCCTGGTCCATGGTCGTGGCTTCGAGTGGGCCGGATTGGAAGTATCCGGCGTTGTTGATCAGGGCGTCGACGCGGCCGAACTGTGATTGCGCGAGTTCCCCGAATGCCAGGTCGGCCTGCTCGTCGTCCACGTCCAACAGCAGAGTCTTCACGTTCTCCATGGCGGCGTGGGTGTCGAGGTCGGTCTCTTTGCGGACCGTGGCGACCACATTCCAGCCGGCCTCGCTGAAGCGACGCACGCTCAGCTGTCCGAAACCGCTGGCCGTGCCGGTGATAACGATCGTTTTCGCAGACATGCGCTTCTCCCTTTGTCGATGCTCTAAAGCCGTTCTCGGGGTCAATCGAACCTATGTCAGCCCTGATCCGGCGCGCCCGTGACGAGGCGGCCTTGTCGGTGAAAGTGCTCTCGGATGGCCTGTCCTTCCTGCCGCTTTGGCGGGTTCAGTGGACGATAGGCAGATCGATTGGGTAGCCGGCACCGGTGTCGGCGGAGACCGAGACGGCCTGCCAAGCGCTCGCCTCGGCGATCTGGCTGCGGGAGTAGGCCAGGGCCATCGTGGCCGCGCCGGCTCCGAGTAACAGATGGCTGGGCAGTTGGCCGGAATGCACAACCCGCACAAGGATTTCCGCGGCCCGATTGGGGTCGCCCGGTGCGGCACCGGCGCGCAGCAGCTCGGCCAAGGCACCGACGGTCTGGCGGTAGTCCTGCGGTATCTCCTCGATCTGCATGGAGGCTCCTGCCCAGTCGGTCGCGAAGCCGCCCGGTTCGACCACGAGGTAGCGGATGCCGAACGGTGCGGTCTCGGCCGCCAAGACCCGGGTGAATCCGTCGACGGCGAATTTTGCTGCCTGGTAGGAGCCGAGTCCGGGGGTGCTGCCGATGCGTCCGCCGCTCGAGGAGAACTGGATCACGATGCCCCCGCCCTGCTTCTTCAGCAGCGGCAGCGCGGCTCGGGAGACGTTGTAGACGCCCCAGAAGTTGGTCTCGAACTGGCGGCGGAAATCGGACTCGTCGGTGGTCTCGACGGGGGAAACGTTGGCGTAGCCGGCGTTGTTGACCACCACGTCTATCCGGCCGTACTTCTCCAGCCCGGCGGTAAGTGCGACTTCGGCCGCAGCAGGGTCGGTCACATCCAGAGCGACCGGGAGGACCCGGTCGCCGTACTGCGCGGCGAGGTCGGCGAGCTGTTCGGGCCTGCGGGCGGTCGCCACGACGCTGTCGCCGCCCTTGAGTGCGGAGAGGGTGAGGGCACGGCCGAAGCCTCGGGAGGAGCCGGTGATGAACCAAGTATTGGTCTGCGGACTCATGGCTCTAGTGAAACACGGTTTCACTAATAATGCAATTAGGTTGTATTATGCTGGAGATGGGCGATTTGCTCGACAACCAGGTCGCGGCAACTCAATGCTTGGACGGTGACTGGTTTGACTGATTTCGACTTTGAACGTGCTCGTACCCCCGAGGCGAAGCGCGCTCGGCAGGAGGCGATCCTGGTGGCGGCTGCTCGCCTGGCCATGGACAGTAGCGTGCGGGAGGTGACTGCGAGCGCCATTGCCGACGAGGTCGGTATGCACAAGTCGGCAATGTTGCGCTACTTCGAGACGCGCGAGGACATCTTCCTGCAACTGGCGGTCGGTGCTTGGGACGAATGGTCGGTGGCGGTGCGCGGCGAGCTTGACAACCTCGCGGCCCGCCCCAGTGCCGGGCGGCCGGAATCGGATGCGACAGCGCGCGAGACCGCAGCTGTGATTGCTCACTCGTTGGTTTCCCGCCCACTGTTCTGCGACCTCCTCGCGCACACGCCGCTGAACCTGGAACGAAATGTCTCACTGGAGAGGGTCCGGGAATTCAAGACTCGCGCCATCGCCGTGGTCACCGAAGTCAGCTCCACGCTCTGCACTGTCACCCTGTTGCGGCTCGACCAGGCGTTCAGCGTCATCGCCACCGCAACCGCGATGGCCGGAGCCATGTGGCAGATGGCGGCCCCCGGCACGAAACTACGCGACTTCTACAAATCCGAACCCGAACTCGTACACGCCGTCGTGGATGTCGAGCCCCAACTGACCGACATCATCGACGCCCTGCTCACCGGCTACGCCGCACGCTCGGCGACGCAGCGGCCATAAATACTGCAACGATACTCACTGAAGGCGGTCCTGACAGATCTGCCGGGCGTCGATGCATCATTCTGCGGCCGAACGCGATTCGTCGACAGGTGCGCCAGTTCACCGTGGTCTGGAGGTTCGCGCGGCTGGTACCCGGTGTCCGCACAATCCACTGACTGAGCGGGGACGGTTGGCACCGCGCGCCGCGAAAAATGCCGGTGAGGCTCCTGGTGAATCGTGTTCAGGCCGGTAGCATCGGCCGGATAGCGCCCGCTTCGGTCAAGGAGGTCTCGTGTTCAGGTACTTTCCGGACAACTACATGTGGTCCTCGGCCGTGCTGTTGTCGATCACCGCCGGCGGACAACTGGGCCAGATCGACCGCCAACTCGCCGGGCTGCGCGAGGCGCAGCCCGATCCAGAGGCGTGGACGAAAGCGTGGGACGAGGCGGGCACGCTCCAGGTCGAATTCGCGAAGCGGGACCTCAGCCGGGGCTATCGGCGCAGCGCGTCCGAGCGGTTCCTGAATGCCGTGAACTACTACCTGACTGGCGAGCGCCAGACCGCGCCCGGCCCGGCGAAGACCAATAGTTACAGCCTGGCTCTCGAGGCATTCGGCAAGGCCGTCGAGACGATGCCGCGGCCTCTCGAGCGCGTCGAGATCAACTCGCCCGACGGCATCCTGCCCGGCTGGCTGATCCCCGCCCGAGACGTAGTCGGGCGGGCTCCGGTGGTGATCTTCTACAACGGTTTCGACGTGACCAAGGAGCTGTTGTATTGCATCATCCGGGAGGAGTTCGCCGACCGCGGCATCGCCTGTCTGGTGGTCGACGCTCCCGGCACCGGGGAGCCGTTGCGGCTGCGTGGTGTCGCGTCACGCCCCGACTATGAGGTGCCCACGTCCGCGATCGTCGATCACCTCATGACCCGGCCGGACCTCGATCCGGAGCGGCTCGGTCTGCTCGGCATCAGTCTCGGCGGGTATTACGCGCCACGCGGCGCGGCCTTCGAGCACCGGATCAAGGCGTGCGCTGCGTGGGGCGGGGTGTGGGACTACGGCCAACTATGGCAGCACCGCTGGGAGACCCGGTCCAAAACCACTCCGGTGCCGTTCTGGCAGTTGCCGTGGGTGATGGGCACCGACACGATGGAGCAGGCGCTGGAGAAAGTGAAGCCGTTCGCCCTCGCCGAAGCGCTGCCGCACCTGACGCAGCCTTTCCTCATTGTGCATGGTGCCGACGATTCGATGATCCCTCTCTCGCACGCGGAGGAAGCGATCGAAGCTGCCGGGTCCAGCGACAAGAAACTGGTGGTATTCGACGGCGTTGATGGCGGTGCCGAACATTGCAGCATGGATGACTCCGACCCCGCGCGGCAGCTTGTCGCCGACTGGTTCGCCGACCGCTTGTGACCTGGATCGGCCTCCTGGCTCCGACCCTGATCGCGCGATGCTCGCACACCAGGAGTGCAACCCGATCATTGAGGATTGCCGGTCCAGACGCCCGCGGCCCTGACTTGCCATCCGACCGCAGGCACTGGAATCGTTCTGACACCACGGCAAAGTCTCCTGAAAAGAGACAGCGGTGAACTGCGAATTTTGGCTGACCTTTCACACAATTCGCCGGTACCCGTCCGGTTTCACGCCACCACGTGCGGAAGTCGATTCGGTTCCCACTGACGAAGCTTCACTCACGCTGAGCACATCCGATCTGAAGGCTGCGCTCGGTGAGCGCGACCTCGTCATCGCGCGGCTGCGGGCCAGGCTCCGCGAAGGCGACACCGACTAACTACCAGTCCGCGCCAAGCTCGACCTCATCAACAGTCTCGTGGGTACCGACCGCTCCCACGCCCCCTCGGAGTGGCGCGTTGACGACGCCAGAGTCGAGGGCTACCGTCTATCGCATGAACACCTACAGCCTGGCTGTAGGTAGAGAAAGTGTGTCAAAGTCCCTGATGGCGCACACCATAAAAGCCCTGGCAGATCGCTCGCCAGGGCTTTTGGCATTTCAGGAAGCTTTCTTCGCTACGGTCACGGTCGTAGTCTCGGCCACGTCTCATGGTTGGGTGATCACCGGTGAACCGGTCCAGAGCCGGAACCGTCAATGCCGTCGGTCGTTATTTCGTGGTCGGTCGACCGCGATGGCGTTGTACGGCGTGGTTGGTGTGGGGGGTGTGGTCAGGCGGGCGTTGGGGAGGTATAGGCGGTGGCCGAAGGATGCGATGGTTGAGGGGACGTCGAAATGTGGGTTGGTGAGGCGGGTTTCGAGTGTGCCTGCTGTGCCGGAGTGGTTCAGGGTGATCATGGCGATGGTGTTGTGGCGGTTTTGTACTACGAACAGGGTGTTGTTTTGTAGGAGTAGGCCGTCGCCGTCGGGGACTGATTCGGTGCCTAGGGGGATCTGGTGGGTGGTGCCGGTTGTGGGGTCGACGTGGAACAGTTGGCCGGTGACTGTTTGGACGATGATCAGGCTGGTGCCGTCGGGGGTGCGGGTGATGCCGTTGGCGTTGAATGCCCCGGGTATGTAGGCGATGTCGCCGGTTAGCGGGAGGCGCTCGACCGCTTCGGGGGATGGAAGCGTGCCGTCGCGGTCGATGGGTAGGTGATACAGCACGGGGGTGCGTGAGTCGGTGAACCAGGCGCCGGTCGGCGTGAGGATTACGTCGTTGACGAGTGTGGTTGGCGGGGTTCCGAGTTGGTAGTCGGCGAGGATCGAGCCGGTGCGGGTGTCGACGACGCGGGCGTCGCCTCCGGTGCCGCCGGCGACGAACAGTCGGCCGCGGTGGTCGAGTTCGAGTCCGAGCGCGGGTGTGCCCGGCCCGGGGCTCAGGAGGTGGATCCGCCCGGTCACCAGGCTGGCGCGGTAGACGGAACCGTCTGCCTTCGAGCCGAAGTAGGCCACCGGCAGTGATCCGATCGCAATGCCCTCCG
This sequence comes from Nocardia terpenica, assembly GCF_013186535.1. Classification (NCBI taxonomy): domain Bacteria; kingdom Bacillati; phylum Actinomycetota; class Actinomycetes; order Mycobacteriales; family Nocardiaceae; genus Nocardia; species Nocardia terpenica. The sequence continues at coordinate 630,713 of NZ_JABMCZ010000001.1, read as the reverse complement.
GCTGAAATCCGGCGGGCAGGTCGATCGTGGTGGGAAACACCGAGGGGTGCGCGGCGGCCCGACCCGCGGGTACCAGCATCGCACTGCCGAGGCAGGCGAACACCATCGAGATGCCGAGAACGCGCTTCATGTCATCGTTCCTTTCGATATCGCCGAATGAGGTAGGGCAGCGCGATCGCGGTCAAAAGCATCACGATCATGCGGAGCACCTGCAGCGTGGTGACGACCGGACCGGCGCCGATGTCATGGGATATGGCCAATACCGAATAGATGCCGCCGGGCGAGGTGGCCAGGTATGCCTCGGTGAGGGGGACGTGGTACCAGTCGGACAGGACGGCGGCCATTCCGAAACAACCGGAGATGGTGGCGGCGATGCACGCGAGAATGTAGGGCAGCAGGCGTAGGAACCGGCTCGCGGCCGATCGTGAGAAGCCGCCCCCGGCCTGCCAGCCGATAACGGCATAGGCCGCGATCTTCATCGGGTCGGGCACGGCGGGACGCAGCTCGGCGGGCAGGGACACGCCCACAACCAAGGCCACGGCCAGTGGTCCGAGCAGGTGCGGTGCGGGGATTTTCATGCGCGCGGCAAGCGGCCCGGCGGCGGCCACGATGGCGATCGTGATCGCGAGCCCCGCGCCCGTGGACCGCTGATCCACGGGCGCGCCGCCGTGCGGCGCGGTGCTCCCGAGGAGCGGAAGTGCCACGGGCAGAGTCGCACTGACGATGATGAGCCGCAGGTACTGCGACAGGGACACAAATCTCTGGTCTCCGCCGAGTTGGTCGGCGATCGTGGACACCGTGCTGGCGCCGCCCGCGATCATCGACAGGATTCCGGTGGTCGCCGAGATTCCCTGCCCGGCGCCGGCCAGCAGTAGCCCGCAGGCGATGCTGAAGGCCAGGGTGGTCAGGATCGTGACGGTGGCCGCACCGCCGTAACCGACGGCGGTGCCGCCGCGCAACTCGCACAGGGGCAGTGCGGCCAGCACTCCGATCACCGCCTGGGCGAGCCGGACCGGTCGGCCGCCGATCGCCAGCTCGCGGCCGGTGCCCAGGGCAATCAGCGCCGCGGCCAGCATCGCCGCGATCAGCCAACCGCCAGCGAGCCCGAGGTAGGCCAGCACGACACCGACCGCCAGGGTGATGGCCACACACAAGGCCCAGCGCACCCGGGGCCGTAACCCCTTTCGGAGGGCGGCGCTCGTCGACACGTCACGATGATCGACCTCGAGCCTCGCATGCACGGTATCGACGTTCATGCCGTCACCCGCGCCGCGTCGATATCGGCGAATACCGTGCCGTCGAACAGCTTTCGCGCGGTGCGCACCACGGTGGCCCCGGCCGGACGGCCGTCGGTGACCGTGAGGCCGATGTCGATCAGACCTGCCGGATGTTCGATGGTGTAGCGACCGGAATCCGCAGCCGCCGGGGCGAGGTCCCGGGCGATCGTATCCGGCAGGGCGAGTGCGGAACCCAGGCACACCGCTCCGCTCACCGCGTGCGCCGGATGGCAACTGGTGGGCACGAAGTAGCGCGACCGGATGGTGGCCTCGGTGGTCTCCGACAGCAGGATGACCTTGGGTATCACGCGGCCGGTGACATCGCCCATCCCCATCAAGGCGCCCGCCTGCAGGCGCAGGGATTCCAGGCGCCGCAACAACTCTCGGTTCTCGTTGAGCTGATCCGGGGTTTCCGTTCCCGCGACGCCGACATCGGCGGCGCGGACCAGCACCGCGCACACGCCGGCGTCGACGCAGGACACCTCGACCCCGTCGACGATGTCGGTCGGTTTGCCGGTGGGCAGCAGCGCTCCGGTCGCCCCGCCTGCGAACCGGGTGAATGTCACCCCGACCGGGGCCGCGCTGCGGGGCACCCCGGCGATCTCCTCGTAACCGTCGTAGCGCACCGCCCCGGTCGGGGTCTGTACCGTCAGCACCACATGCGCGCCGGTATTGACCAAATGCACTCGGACATCGGTGGTTTCACCGCGCACGGGCACCATCGCGCGCTCGATCGCGAAAGGCCCCACCCCCACGAGCACATTCCCGCAGGTGGGACTCCAATCCACCGCGGCCGATTCGATATCCACCTGCCCGAACAGGAAGTCCACGTCGGTATCGGGCCGCGTCGACGGCCGGACGATGGCGGCCTTGCTCGTGGTGGTGCTCGCTCCGCCCAGACCGTCGATCTGACGCGGATCCGGCGAGCCCAGCAGTGCGGGTAACAGCACATCCGCGGCTATCCCGCAGGCATCCACGTCGGAGCCGGACAGATAAAGGCCCTTGGACGTGCCGCCCCGTATCAACATGGCCTCGATCGATATCAGCATGCCGCCCCGCCTTTTCCGGTACCGACCGACGTCGCGGCCGAGGGGGTCGGCGGGGTCGCGGTCTCCTTCAGCTGACGAGGCAGAAACGGCTGGACGAACAGCCGATGCAGCGGCAGATCGTGGGAATAGTCCAGCCCGATACGCCATTGCGGGGTGCGGGCGACGGTGTTGAAGGTGCCGAACATCCGGTCCCACCACGGAAAGATGAACCCGAAATTGGTATCGGTATTGACAATGTCCTCATGGTGATGCGGGACATGCAGCGCCGGGGTGAACAGCACCAGCCGCAGCACGCGCTCCAGGCGATCCGGGATCGCGATATTCGCGTGGTGGAACAGCGCTATCAGGAATGAGATGGTGGCGAATGCGGCGAAGTACGAGCCCGGTGCGCCCAACACGACCACCAGGGCCAGCAGGATCAGGTGATGCATCGTCTCCTCTACCGTGTGCACCCGGGCACCGGTGGTGACGTCGAAATCCTCGTCCAGGTGGTGGATCTGATGAAACCGCCACAGAAACAGATTGCGGTGACTGAAGCGATGGAACCAGTATCCGGCGAAATCGAGCACCACAATGGTCAACGGTAAGCCGACGATCACGGGCAGTCCGGCGATCCACTGGGTGCCTATCCGCGGCTCCAAGAAATGCGCCATGGTTACGCTGACCACCGGAATCAGGGCATGATTCACCACGGTGAAGGTCAGATTCCTGACCTTTCTGATCTGGCCGCGCACCAAATGTCTCCACTGGGTGGCCACGGCCTCGATCGCGGCGAGCACAACCAGCCCCGCAGCCTCGATGAGCACACGCATGATCGACCTCATCTTCGTAGATTCTTCAACACATTCATCAGCCGAGGGGACACGAATAATAATCTCGGCCCACCGGATGCATCCGGTGACGGAAAGAATAGGTTGCTCGACGAAGGCGTATAAGTGTGAAAGACACTCACCGTGAGAGGCTGGCATGCGCGGCAAGCCATTGTTGGATTATTTCGAGCGTGCCCTGCAGCGACGAAGCCCAGCTACCGAGCTCTGCAATACCGGCCACAGTTGTCGAATAGACTTTCTTTTTCCGCCCATTGTGGGAATGATCTACGCGGTGCTCGACCAATCCCCGCCGTTCCAGCACGTGCAGGCGCCGGTACAGGGCGCCGGGCTCGCCGTGGAAGTCCAGCCCGAGGTGTTCGAGGCGATTGCGCAATGAATACCCGTGATCGGGACGCTCGGCCAACAGCAACAGCAGACTGCTGTCGAGCATGCGTGAGCCCGAGAATGAAGCCATCTCGCCCACTCCCGCCCGTCAGTGGTCGATCACGGATCGGATCGGAAACCCGCGTCGCGGACGCCCACACGATCCCCGGCGGTCCAGGCGGGGCCGGACACCACAGCGGGCGCGCTCGAGCCAGGGGGCGCCGGAGTCGTCCACCTTCTCGGTCTCATGAGTGGGCATACATTTCCTCCTCGGATCGAGAGTCGCTACACGGTGTTGACGAGCGTGCTGCGGCAGCGGCCGAGACCGCCGGGACCAACCGGCCGCCGAAGCAAGAGGGCGAATCGACGATGCCGCCGCGCGGTCCGCGGGGGACCGACATGCGTGGGCCGAACTGTGATCGAATACACACGCTAACGCTCACTTAGGTCCTCAGGCAAGCAAACTTTGGATCTTTTAAGACCTAACTACAGGATAAGTCGGTCTGAACAAATCGGATACGGTGGTCGTTGAACCGGCGAGGAGGAACGGTGACTGGCCGACCGACAACGACGCCCGGTACCTCGGCCGGGGACGTGTTGTGGCTGATCCGCGGGCATGACGTGGTGACCCGCGCGGATATTCGCAGACTGACGGGACTGTCGCGAACAGCGGTGACATTGCGCGTCGAGCAGCTGCTCGAGCGCGGACTCGTCGTCGAACGCGTCGAGGGTGGGTCGACCGGTGGACGGCCCCCGACCCGGCTGGTGTTCAACCCCGAATCGGGGGTCGTCCTGGCCGCGTCGATCGGAGTCAGCCGCGCTCAGGTCGCGGTGTGCGACCTCGCGGGCCGGGTACTGGCCGAGTCCGAGTTCGCGGTGAGCATGAGCGAGGATGCGCAGACCGTGTTCGCCGCCGCGGCCGAACACCTGGATCGGCTCCTGTCGCGGACACCGCTGCCCGGGCGGCTCGTGCACGGTGTCGGCGTCGGCGTACCCAGCGCGGTCGATGTCACCACCGGCCACAGCATGAGCCTGGCCGCCAAGCCCGTGTTCGGCGGCATTGCCGTGGCCGAATTCTTCGCCGAGCGGTTCGGCGTGCCGGTCAGGGTCGACAATGAAGTGAATCTGCTGGCCCTGGCCGAACATGCGAGGCACCCCGACATCGATGACCTGCTTCTGGTCAAGGCATCCACCGGCATCGGCGCCGGGATCATCGCGGGCGGTCGACTGCAACACGGCGCCTGGGGGGCGGCGGGCGAGATCGGGCATATCAAGGTGGGTGGGGTTCCGTCGCGCCGATGCCGCTGCGGCGACCTGAACTGTCTGGAAACCGTGGCGGGCGGATTGGCCCTGCTCGAACAGCTCGCCGAAGCCGGTAAGCCCGTGTCCGCGCTGCCCGAACTCGTCGGCCTGGTCCACGACAACGACCCCGACGCACTGCGACTGGTGCGCGAAGCCGGGCGTCGCATCGGCGAAGCCCTGGCCGCGGCGGTCAACATCCTCAACCCCGCCGTCATCATCGTCCGCGGCGACCTGTCACACGCCGCCGAACCACTGATAGCCGGGATGCGCGAACTGATCTACCAGCAATCCTCGGCCCTGGCCACCCGCTCACTGCGCATCGAGTCGAGCGCCGAGGACGCGCCCACGGGCATACAGGCCTGCGCCACAATGATTCTCGACCAGGTCCTCGCTCCCCCCGCCGTCAACGCCCTACTCGACGGCACGGCGCGCCGCCAGGGCCACCGGCCCGGCCACAGAGTCGGGTAGTACCGATCGGCTCTATGCTGAGTTCGGAATCGGAAGCTGCCGGAGGTGGTGGAATGGACGCCGAGCTCGAGCAGTGGAGATCTGGTGGTCGGTACTTCGACTACCTGGGGTTCGATGTCTTCTTCCGGGTCGAGGGCGAGGGTCCGGTGCTGTTGCTGATCCACGGTTATCCGTTCAGTTCCTGGGACTGGGCACCGATCTGGGGGGCGTTGACCCAGCGGTTCACCGTGATCGCGCCGGACATGCTCGGTATGGGGTTCTCCGACAAGCCGGTCGCCTACGAGTACACCGTGCTCGACCATGCCGATATGCACGAGGCGCTACTCGCCCACCTGGGCGTGCAGACCTGCCATATCGTGGCCCACGACATCGGCGTCTCCGTCGCTCAGGAAATGCTGGCCCGCCACGACTCCGGCGGCCAAGCCTACGGCCGGTGCGGAATCGAGTCGATCACCTGGCTCAACGGTGGGCTGTTCAACGAGGTGTACACCCCTCGCCTGGTGCAGACCCTGCTGTCTCGTACTCCATTGGGCGCCTTGGCCAGCCGCTACCAGCGGGTCCTGATGTCGCGAGCGGTCCTGGCGCGGTCGATCGACGAAATGTTCGGCGCCGCAACCAAACCGTCGCCGCGGCTGATCACGCAGTTCGATCAGATCCTGGGTTTCAACGACGGCAAGCGGGTCAGCCACAAGGTCGGCCGCTTCGTCAACGACCGATACGTCCATCGCAACCGGTGGGTACGCGCGATGCGCGAGACCACGGTTCCGATGCGGTTCATCGATGGACCCGCGGACCCGAACTCCGGTCGGCACATGGCCGACCGGTATCGGCAGGTAATTCCCGACCCGGACGTGGTCATGCTGGACGACGGCATCGGGCACTGGCCACAGATCGAAGCCCCCGAAGCGGTGCTGACCCACCTGCTCGACCACGTCGACGCCGTCCGATAGCCGGGGCTTCGGGATACCCGATGCGGCGAAATCCCCTCGACCGCAGGCGGTTCCGGCTGGTAACTCTGAGGGCATGACGACCCTGGGTGTGGTGTTCAAGCCGCAGAATCCTCCCGAGCGGCTGCGGGAGGTGGTGCGGGTGGCCGATTCGGCGGGGCTCGAGCAGCTGTGGCTGTGTGAGGATTGTTTTGCCGAGGGCGGTATTTCGACCGCGGCGGCCGCGCTGGCCTGGTCCGAGCGCGTGCGTATCGGTGTGGGGGTGCTCCCGGCGCCGCTGCGCAATGTCGCCGTCACGGCGATGGAGATCGCGACGCTGGAGCGGATGTTCCCCGGCCGGACGATCTGGGGGGTGGGCCACGGTAATCAGCAGTGGATGGGTCAGGTCGGCGCCCGGGTCGCCTCGCCGATCACCCTGCTGCGCGAATATCTCGACGCGCTCCGGGATCTGCTCGCGGGCAAGCGAATCACGGTGCGGGGCCGCTATGTTCAGCTCGACGATGTCGCCCTGGACTGGCCACCGGTCACCGCGCCGGACGTGGTCGTCGGGGGATTCGGGCCACGTACCCTGCGGCTGGCGGGCGAGGCCGCCGATGGCGTCGTCACCGGCACCACGCTGGCGGGCGTGCGGCAGACCATCGAGCTGACCCGGCAGGGCCGGGCGGCGCGCGGGGGCGACGGCGACTTCTCGTTCATGGTCCAGCTGGTGGCCGCCACCGGCCCCGACGCGGCCGACCGCGCCGCGGCCGAAGTGCGGCAACTGGGTCATGACGTCGACGACGGCCTGTGCGCCGTGGGCGACGCGCAGGCGATCGCCGATGTGGTGGCACGGTGGGCAGCGGCCGGTGCCGACACGGTGGTCCTCGAACCCACCCCCGACGAACCCGACCCCGTGGGGTTCTTCCGCTTCATCGCCGAGAAGGTTCGCCCGCTCGTCCCGTAGGCGGCGACATCACTGGTCCTCCGGGCACTCCTCGAACCGCGTACTGAGGAATTCGATGAGCTGGTCCGGTTCCGTGGTCTCGTCGTCGAGCAAGGCGAACAATCCCTCGCACTGCTCATCGGTCACCGGTTCGAAGCTGCCGCCCGCGATCATCTCCTCCCCCGCCGGAACCAGTCGGCAGCAATACAGTTGGCCCTGGTGGAGGTGGTGGCTGGCGAAAGGGGAAGCGATGATGTGGTGTTCGTCGGTGCGTAGGTCGCGCAGGGTGATGCCGCGGCCGGGATGCACCCGCTCGGTTTTGTAGATCGATCGACGGACCGTTTGCCACTGTTCCGTGATCAGCCGGTCGTCGGCGGTGAGGAGGTGGCCGCGGCGGGCCAGGTAGTCGGCGTATCCGCCCGCCTCGAACATGGTGATGTCCACGACCAGGGGGTCGTCCAGGGCGTGGAGCGAGCCCGTGTCCCAGTGACGGCTGCGGACCATGCCCAGTTTCGTGCGGACCCTGCGCCATTCGGGCTGGTCGCAGTGGACGCAGGCGCGCTGGTACAGCAGGCGGGCGCGTTGGGCGAGGGTGGGTTCGCCGCGGCCGAGATGGCACACCTTGTATTTGCGGCCGGAGCCGCACCAGCAGCGGTCGTTGCGGCCGAGTTCCGGTCCGGCCGTGACGATCTCCTCCAGCAGCCAGTAGATGGGGAAGCGCTGGCCGCCGTCGATGCGGTCGAAAAGGCCCAGCGCCTGGGTGAATTCGCCGCGGTCGATCGCGTAGCGGGCGCGGTCGGCGAGCGCCAGCACCCAGAACGGGTCCGCGCCGACGGCGGCATCGAGGTGGTGCTGCGCCTCGTCGAGCCGGTCGAGCACCTCGACCGCGCGGGCGGCCAGCCAGTGCGCGGCCGCCACCAGCTTGCGCGGGCCGTGCCGGGCGACGTGCTCGGCGACCGTCACCAGCGCGTTCGGGTCGCACTCCGAGCGCACGGTGAGTTCTTCGAGCGCCGACCGCGCGGGCCGCTCGGCGCCCATCGGGACGAACTCGTCCAGGCTCGCGGCGGCCAGGATCGCGGCCTGCTCCTCGGCGGGCGCGGCCGCCACCGCGTCGGTCAGCTCCGTGAACGCGACCACGGCTCGGGCCTGCTCTTCGGTCAGTTTGTCGATGACCTGCAGGATTTCGGCCGGGTCGATGCCGGGCATATTGTCGAAATCGAATCCCGGCTGCGCGATGAGATTGCCCTTGCGGACCAGCCCGGCCGCCGTGACCAGCTCCGACAGCGGCAGCGTCGGCCGGGTGAACAGGCGAGGGTCGGCCTGCATCGCCTCCCAGCACACATCGTCTATTTCGGTGACGCCGTCCTCGGCCACCCGGCATTCGATCGCGGCCACCGTCACCGACGGCGGGGCGATCGGCTCGGATACCACGCGCAGCCGCGCGCGACCGTCGACGATCTGCAGGCCGATCAGGGTGCCCGGGGTGAGTTCCGCCAGCGCCGACGGCGCGAACACCAGGATGCGGTGGGTGTACCCGGGCAGCTCGCGACCGTCCAGGATGTCGGCGTCGAGTTTGTCGTAAGCGGTTCGCGCGCCGCCGAATCCCTCGATATCCGCCGAATCGGGGCCGGTCAGCATCGGACTCAGATCCGGGTCGGCGGCGATCAGCCCAGCGTCGATCTCCACGGCGGTGAGCCGGTGGGTCAGTATCCGGTCCCGATACAGCACATCCAGTGCCATATAGCGCCCGTCCGGCAGGAACCCCAGCCACGGAACGTCGAAACTCTGGATCAATTCCCTCATTTCACGCGCATTCCCCACCCCGTGGGCCACCAATATCTCGCACCACTCGTCCTCGGTGAGTGGGCTGTGTGCACGGAGGAGGTCGAACGCGCGATCGGCGATCGGATCGGTCACGACAGCCCACGGTAGACCCGCCCGCCGCGCCGCGTGGTCATATCCGGCAGGCCGCTGTCATGAGCTCGAACGAACGGTCCCCTCCCGGTCGGGCGGCGGGAGGGGACTCTGGTTACCGGACGGCTCGAAAGCTCAAGGGGCCGTGTGGGTTACGGATTGTTTGTACGGTGCGCCCGCCGATTGGGCGGCGGTGGTGAAGGCCTGCTTCATTTCCGGCCAGAAGGTGCTGTCCACGCAGGAGTAGCTGGGCATGAAGCCGCCGCAGTCCGAGGCATCGTTCGGGCCGATCTCGATGGTGAGTGCCGCTACGCCCAGGGTTCCGTTCGCCTGGTCCATGGTCGATCCGGTGGTCGAATATCCGACGGTCTCGACGTCGGTGCCGACGACGAACCCGCTGGGCACGATCTTCGTGGTCAATGCCCGCAATTCGGCCGTGTTCGTATCGGTGTCACCGTTCGGGATGATGCCGTAATTCCCGTAGGAATGCAGATCGATCATCAATCCGGTCGCGGTATCGGGGACATCGCCGCCGCCGCTGGGCCGCTGGTCGGGGAACAGGTCCGCGTAAAGCTGTTGCACGGCTTGGGTTTCCGGTTCGCTGCCCCCGCTCGGGCCCTGGTAGGTCTCGGCGCAGGGGTCCGTCGAATCCCCGCCCCAGCGCTCGGTGAAGTTGCGGTTCAGATCCACGCCGGGGCCCTGGCCGGACCCGTCGACGACGTCGCAGGTCGGCGGCGTCTGGCTGTTGTCGACATTCTTGCGCTGCATCTTGGGCTGGTCGCCGCCGCTGGACACCACGTCGACACCGTCCGGGTTGGTCACCGGGACGACCCAGATCTCGGTGGAGTCCAGGATCGAGGTCGCCGTGCTGTCGGTGCCGTACCCGTCGGCGAGGTAATCGATCCACCGCCAGCCCAGTTCACCGGTCGCCAACTCGCGGGCGTGGATCTGCACGGTCAGCAGGAAACGCGGTTTGGTCGAGGTGGGCGACAGCGCGCACCCGGCCGGATCGCCCGACGTTTTCGCCGCGGCCTTTTGCTGATCGGTCGCCTGCGGCGGTGTTTTGGATCCGGTCAGGCAGAGGACGCTCATGGTGTGACCGCCGGAGCCCTGGGTGGCCAGCCAGGTTTTGCCGAAATCGTGCACCTGGGCGATTCCGGGGTATTTGGTGGCGACATTCCGGGCGTGATCGAGCAGGTCCGACGCGGTGTGATAGCCGCCGTAGTACGTATTTTCCGCGCCGGGCGGTTTCGGCTGCTGCGGTAGCGACTTGTATACCGGGGCCTTCTTCGTCGGCTCCAGGCCCTGATTCCGCAGCGCCTGAGCGCCCGCCTCGTCGACCGCGATCGTCACCCGGCCCGGACCTGCGGGAACCATTTCTATGCCCGCGCGAGCGATGATGTCCACCTGCGCCTGCGTCGGCACCGGCACGTCCCAATAATAGGGTCCGCCATCGTTGGCGTACGCTATCGTTGGATTGAAAGCAAGTGCGGAAAAGCCACCGACAACCACCACAGAAACAGAGGCAAGAGTCTTGCGGATACTGCTCATCGACCTCTCTTTTCTCTCACGCCACTTTCAGAGGTAGTGGCACGTCGATGGTACGACCGGGCAAATATGATCAAAATTCTCGTACACCTTATGTTTGTGCACCGTTCACCGATTATTTACCTGCCCTAGGGGTTATTCACGGAATTCGAATGATTCCAGGTGGGCATACTTGTGCAGCCCATGCATTCGCGGCTCGCGCAAAGGAGTCGGCGGCGCACCGCACCGCCGGATCCGAGCGGCCGGTGAGGTCTCACACACGGGGTTGCCCGGCCGAGATACCAAGACCTACAGTCCTCTTCGCCGGTGGGATGCTGACCGGATCGTATTTCGGCGATAGTGTCAAGAATTGGAGTTGAGGCATGGCGCCGGTCGATGCGGTGGCCGCTCCGGCTGGGTTCGGAAACGTCTTGCGGGACATGACGTCCGTGGTTCTCGACGCGCTCGCGGAGGGCGCCGAGCAGCGGCACGGACCGCTGCCCGCGGGCGGGCCGGGGGCGGTGACACGGCGGGTGCACGCCGCGCTCGGCGGTGCGGTGCTGCCGGAACACGGCGACGGCCCGGAGACCGCGCTGCGGGAGCTGACCACCGTGCTGTCCGCCGGTGCCGCCGACCCGTCGGATCCGTACTGTGTCGCGCATCTGCACGTCCCGCCGCTGGCCGTGGCCGCCGCGGCGGATTTCGCGGCGTCGGTGCTCAATCCGTCCATGGACTCGTGGGACCAGGCGCCCGCCGCGTCGGTGATCGAGCAGGGTGTGACGGATGTGCTTGCCGCCCTGGTCTATCCGCGGGCCGCGCGGCCGGACGCGGTGATCACCAGCGGGGGCACCGAGTCGAATCTCATGGCGCTGCTGCTGGCCCGCGAACAGGCCCGCGCGACCGGTCCGGTGCGGGTGGTCTGCGGTGCCAACGCCCACCACAGCATCGGGCGCGCCGCGTGGTTGCTCGGGCTGCCCGACCCGGTGGTCGTCGACTGCCCCCACGGCCACCTGCCGCCCGAGTCGGTGGACCGGGTGCTGCGCGAATTGTCCGGGCCCGCCGTCGTCGTCGCCACCGCGGGGACGACCGACGAAGGGCTGATCGACCCGCTCCCCCGGCTGGCCGAGATCGCCGCCGCGCACGGGGCGCACCTGCACGTCGATGCCGCCTACGGCGGGCCGCTGCTGTTCAGCGACGAACTGGCGGGGCGGCTCGCGGGCATCGAGGCGGCCGATACGGTCTCGTTCGATCTGCACAAACTCGGCTGGCAGCCGGTGGCGTCCGGGATCCTGGCCGTGCGCGACGCGTCGGTCATGACCCGGCTGAGCATCGAGGCGGACTACCTCAACGCGGCCGACGACACCGAGGCGGGACTGCCCGATCTGCTGGGCCGCTCCCTGCGCACCTCCCGGCGACCCGACGCGTTCAAGATCGCGGTCACCATGCGCGCCCTCGGCCGCCGCGGCATCGCCCTGCTCATCGAACACTGCGTGCGCACCGCGGAGCGATTCGCCGCCGCCGTCGACGCCCACCCCGGCCTGCGCCGCCGCCCCGGCGAGATCGGCATCAGCACCGTGCTGCTGCGCCCGATCGAGGCGGACTGGGCCGACGACCACACCGGCGACAAATTGGTGGCCGCCGTCCGCAGGCACCTGCTGCACGAGGGCACCGCCGTGCTCGGCCGAGCCATCGCCGCCGACGCCGACGGCCAGCGCAGACTCTGGCTCAAGGTCACCCTGCTGCATCCGCGAACGGACGCGGAACAATTCGACGGATTACTCGATCTGATCTCGCGGACGGCGAGCCTGCTCGCCTGAGGAGACATTCGCCGTTCCCGTGGCGTGACCGAATTCGATAGGGAATCATCGCAAGTCTGAAACAGTGAAGCTCGGTATCTCGCATCGGGTTTCGCGTCATGTTCGGGAGGTGGCCCGTGGGGCTTGTTGATGATGCGTCCGAACTGTCCGATGAGCTGGCCCGGGTGCGGCGGGATCTGCATCGGCGGCCCGAGGTGGGGCTCGAGCTGCCGCACACGCAGGAGCGGGTGCTCGCCGCGCTCGACGGGCTGCCGCTGGAGATCGAGACGGGGGACTCGCTGTCGTCGGTTACCGCGGTGCTGCGCGGGAATCCCGGTGGGGCCGCGGTACTTCTGCGCGGGGATATGGACGCGCTGCCGGTCGCCGAGCGGGTGAACGTCCCGTATGCCTCGCAGACCGGGGACACCATGCACGCCTGCGGTCACGATCTGCACGTGGCGATGCTCGTGGGGGCGGCCCGGCTGCTGTGCGAGCATCGGGACAAGCTGTCCGGGGACGTGGTGTTCATGTTCCAGCCGGGCGAGGAGGGCTGGGACGGGGCCGGGCACATGCTGGCCGAGGGGGTGCTGGACGCGGCGGGGCGGCGGGCGGCGGCCGGGTACGGGCTGCACGTGACCTCCGCGGCGATTCCGCAGGGCGTCTTCGCCTCTCGCACCGGGGCGATGCTGGCCGCGTCGGACCGGCTCGATGTCACCGTCCGCGGGGCCGGGGGCCACGGCGCGAGCCCGCACCGCGCCAAGGATCCGGTGCCCGCCCTGGCCGAGATGATCACCGGGCTGCAGACGATGGTGACCAGAACCTTCGACGTCTTCGATCCGGTGGTGCTCACCGTCGGCGTCGTGCGGGCCGGGACCCGCCGCAACATCATTCCGGATACGGCCTCGTTCGAGGCGACGGTGCGCAGCTTCTCGGGCGCCGCGCAGGCCCGGGTCACCGATGCCGCGGTGACGCTGGTGCGGTCCGTCGCGGCGGCGCACGGGCTCGAGGTGGACGTCGAGTACCACAACGAATACCCGGTCACCGCCACCGATCCCGCCGAGACCGACTTCCTCGCCGACACCGTCGCCGAGGTCTTCGGCGAGCAGCGCTTCCAGCGAATGGCCAACCCGCTCACCGGTTCCGAGGACTTCTCCCGCGTCTTGGACGCCATCCCGGGCAGTTTCGCCATGCTCGGCGCCGTGCCCCGCGATGTGGATCCCGCGCAGGCCGCCTACAACCACTCCCCCTGGGCCACCTTCGACGACGCGGTCCTGCCCGACGGCGCGGCGCTGCTGGCCGAGCTCGCGATCCGGCGCCTCGCCCGGGAGGCCGTCGGTGCGCCGTAGCCGCGATCTCGTCCTGCTGCTGCCGGTGATACCGGCGGTGGCGCTGGTGGCCACGCCCTGGCTGCCGTTCGTCAATACCGCGCGGCTGTGGCTCGGCCTGCCCGCCATGATGGTCTGGACCTCGGCGTGGGTGCTGGTGATCGTGCCCGCCCTGGCGGCGGTCGAGTGGGGGCGCACCCGGCACTCGGACGACGAGGGCGGAGAACCGTCGCCGTGAACATCGTTGCGATCATCGCGCTCGCGGGAATGGTGGTGATCGCGGTAATCGGCTTCCTCGGCCGCCGCACGCCCGCCGCCGATCTCGCCGAATGGTCGGTCGCCGGAGGCCGTTTCGGCACGGTCACCATGTGGTTCCTGCAGGCCGGGGAGACCTTCACCACCTTCACCTTCCTCGGCATGGCGGGCCTGGCGTTCACCGGCGGCGTGGCGGCCACCTACGCCATTCCGTACGTGCCGCTGGCGTGCATCACCTGGTATTTCATCGGGCCGCGGCTGTGGCGGCTGGGGCGGCGGCACGGCTATCTCACCCAGGCCGATTTCTACGAACAGCGGTACGGCAGCACGACATTGGGCACGGTGGTGGCGGTCTGCTCGGTGGTGTTCATGCTGCCGTATCTGCAATTGCAGATCACCGGGCTGGGACTGATCATCGGGCTGGTCACGCACGACAGTGGTTCGGGCACCTGGGGAATGGTGGCCGGGACCGTGCTGACGGCGGCGTTCGTGCTCTGGGCGGGCATCCGCGGCACGGCCGCCACCTCGTATCTGAAGGATGCGCTGATGCTCGCCGCGGTCGCGATCGTGGCGGTGGCGGTGCCGCTGCATTTCACCGGCGGCGGTCTGCTGCACACCTTCCGCGAGGTCGCGCGGCTGCACCCGACGATGCTGACCGTGCACGCCGGTCCCAACGATCGGGTCTGGTGGATCACCAGCATGCTGGCCAGCTTCCTCGGCAGCGGCCTGTTCACCTTCCCGTTCAGCTGGCCCGCGCTGCTGTCGGCCCGCAGCCCGAAAAGCCTGCGCCGCAACTGGATCATGCTGCCGCTCTATCAGATCACCCTGATCCTGCCGATGACCATCGGTTTCGTCGCCATCCTCGCCCTGTCCCGGGACGCGTCGGCCAACGGCGCGCTGCTGACCCTGGCGCGGCAGGCCCTACCGCCGTGGCTACTCGGATTCATCGCGGTGGCGGGCGCGGCGGCGGCGATGGTACCCGCCTCGGTCATGGTGCTGGCCATGTCGTCGAACGTGGCGCGCAACGTGATTCGCGTCGGCGGCCCGCGCGCCCAATTCCTCACCAATCACGGTGCGGTCCTGGTCATCCTGGGCTCGGCCCTCATCCTCGACCTGACCCGCCCCAACGCCCTCGCCAACCTGCTGCTCATCACCTACAGCGGCCTGGTCCAATTCGCCCCCGGCCTGCTCGCCGGGCTCCCCGACCGCCCACTACTGAGCAAGGCGTCCGTCCTCGGCGGCCTCCTCGCCGGAGTCGGCTTCGTCATCTGGGCAACCTTCTGGAAGATCAACCTGGCCAACGTGAACGCGGGAATCCCCGCCCTCGGCATCAATATCGCGGTCGCGGTCCTGGTCGAGGCGGCGGTGCGGGTGTCGCGGCGGCGGAGCGGCGACGTCAGGGTGCTCGACGAGGCCGCGCTCTGATGCCATCGATGACGAGCAGCAGCAGGCGGTCGGCTTCGGCCGCGTTGCCCGGGATGTGTTCGGTGGCCAGGGATATGGCGTTGACCAGGGTTAGGAGGTCATCGATGGAGACTTCCGGGCGGACGGCGTCTGCCGCTACCGCGGCGTGCAGGAGGGTGGATCCGGCGGTGCGGATCATGGTGTAGCAGGTGGTTTCGGCGAGCGGGCCGGGGGTGTGGCCGCCGTCGAGCAGCGAGGAGGCCAGGCCGCGGGTGGTGGCGATGTAGGCGCCGACGGCGCGCAGCCAGACGATCAGGCCGGTGGCGGTGTCCGCGCGGTCGGCCAGGGCGTTGGCGCGGGCGCACTGCGCCTCCACCCGCTCGTGGAAGACCGCCTCCAGCAGGGCCTTCCGGGTCGGGAAGTGCCGGTGCAGGGTCGCCGAGCCGACCCCGGCGCGGCGGGCGATCTCCTCGAGCGAGGCGCCCGCACCATGCTCGGCGACCGCCGCATCGGCAACAGCGAGGATGCGCTCGTAGTTCCGCCTGGCATCGGCGCGCAGGGCCCGCCGCTGCAAGTCGTGCTCGGACATGACCGACCTCCGGCCAAGTGGAGGGACCCTCCGAGAATAGCCGGGATCAGGCCGGGTCGGTGAGTGGGGCGAGGCGGGGGCCTGCGGCGCGGATGGCGACGGTGGCCCAGGTTCGCCAGGGGTGCCAGGCTTCGGCGAGGGTTGCCAGGTCCTGCTGGGTGGCGGGGGTGGGGCGGGCTAGTAGGTGGCCGAGGGTGGCGAGCAGGCGGGGTTCGCCCTCGGCGAGGACATCGGTGTGGCCGAGGGCGCGGACCACTACGAGCATGCTGTAGAAGGGGCCGATGCCCTTGATTCCCTGCAGTATTCGCAGGGCCTCGGCGGGGTCGAGGGCGCGCAGCCGGTCGGTGTCGAGCCTGCCCTCCAGGGCCCAGCGCGCCACCTCCTGCATGCGGGTGAGCTTCTCCTCCGGCAGGCCCGGGAAGGAGCCGACCCGCAGCAGTTGTTCGGGCGTCGGGAACGCGTGCACGACCTGTCCGGCGAGGTCGAAGCTCGCGCCGTGCGCCTGCGCGAGCCGGTCGCGCAGCACGGTCATGGCCGATGCCGGGCGGCGGGCCGAGAGCACGGCCCAGGCGGCGGCCTCGTACGCGGAGTGGAACAGCGGCGGGCGCAGGCCCGGCCGGGCCCGCTGCAGCGCCCGGATGAGCCGGTCGCCGACGCCGAGCTCGTCCCACCCGGTGCCGTCCACGTCGATGGACAGCATGCGCGCCGTTTGGCGCAGTGCCGCTTCGGGATCGGGGGCCGACACCACCTCGCAGTGGACGTCGTGCGGGCCGGGCTGGGTGACCACGACCGCGGCGTGGCCCTCGTAGTCGTCGGTGACGAATGCCAGGCGCATGGCCGAGCCGGTCTCGGCGCGGCGGGCGCCGAAGCCGAAGTCGATCGACTCGGCGAGGGAGAACCGGCCGAGAACGGTGATCCGCCCCCGCCGAGTGTCGATGCGCGGCGATCGCGGAACAGTGGTCGCGCGAGCGGGTGTCATGGCGGTCAGGCCGTGGTGCGGCGCTCGGCGGCAATGGCGAACAGGGATTTCATGGCGTCGGGGAAGTCGGCGCTGATCTGCGGGCCGAGCTCCGGCCCGACCCGGTCGGCCTCGGGGCCCTCGATGAGCAGTTCGTGGGTGACGGTGAGCCGCCCGCCCTCGGGCCGGAACAGGTGCCGGAATGTGAGCACGAGACCGTTGAATTCGGTGCGGTCGGCATAAACCTCGCCCTCGACGAGCTCGACAATAACCGACCGGAACGTTTCCTGCCCCTGCGGCGTCACCGATATCTCGGTGCCGATCTCGTAGGGGCCGTGAATCTCGAACGTGTCGCCGCCGCCGCTGATCGCGGCGCCGGTGTGGATGTCGCGCAACGCATTCCAGACGGCGTGGGCGGACAGGTCGGTGGTGGCGGAGTATTCGGTCTTCCACATGATGCTCTCCTGATTCTGCTTTTCGCAGCGGACTCCCCGCCGGAAATGTACTCGATGGGTACGACATATTCGGGTGGTCTCACGCCCGGCATCGCAGCCGCCCGCCCGGGCAGGCCGCGGCGACATCGGCCATCACCTTCGCGAGGTCGAGCGGGGTCCCGCCCGGCACGCCCCACAGATCCGCCAGCGCGCGATGCACGTTCGCCACGTGCCGCTCCGGATCGATCCAGTGCGGGAACGGACCGGGCCCGGCGTCGCGGACGGCCCGAACCGGGCTGTGGCCGTGGCGCATTGCCCGCGCGGCGAGGTCGAGGATCCACTCCAGGTAGGTGATGTTGTCGTCGATGATCCCGGCGTCGGCGACGGCCCCGTGGCCGGGCACCACGACCCGCGGCCGCAGCTCCTGCAGCGTCGTCATCGCCTCCCGGGCGCCGAGGACCGAGCCGAACAGCAGAAACGGCGTGCAGCCGGACATCACCTGGTCCCCGGCGAACAGCACGCCGTCGTCGGGCAGCCACGCGACCAGATCGTGGGCGGTGTGCGACACGCCCGGGTGCCGCAGCTCGACGCGATGCGAACCGGTATGCACCGCAGCGAAATCCGTGATCTCGACGTCGGGCAGCCGGACCCGGACCGCTCCCCACTCGACCTCCGGCCACATCTCGGTCACCGACAGCCCCGTCTCCGCCATCAGGGCACGGGTCCCCGCATGCGCGACGATCCGGGTCTCGCGGTCGAGAAACGCGTTCCCGAGGGTGTGGTCGCCGTGGAAATGGGTGGTGACCGCGATCCGGGGACGGCCGGGGGCGAGCTCGTCCACGGCGGCGAGCAGCGCGCGGGTGCGGCGTTCGGTCGCGGCGGTGTCGATCAGTACGACGAGGTCGGCTCCCACCACGATGCCGACATTGTTGAGGAACCATCCGCCGTCGGGCTGGACGAACGCGTGCACGCCGTTGCCGATATCCTGCACGTGCCCCAGCGGGGCGGTCGATCGGGTCATGACCGGTGTCCCGCGACGCCGGTGAGCGTGCTGAGGGTCGCCCGGCTGTTGGCGCGCAGCCGGGCGCCGAAGGTTTCGCGCAACCGGGCCGCCTGCTCGCGATCGGTGACGGTGCGCGGATCCAGCAGCGCCAGATGGCTGCCGGTGACGGTCGCGGTGTCCCGGTCGAAGTCCCAGCGGCCGCTGTGCCCGGCCAGCCCGTCCGGTGTCTGTAATTGCTTGTAGCGGATCCGTTTTCCGGCGGTGCACAGCCGGATGGATCGGGTCCGGTGCACGGTCCCGTCGGGGGTGCGCACGGTCATCCGCAGATCCTGGGTGCCCGGTTCGGGTTCGCTCAGCACGGATTCGAGCACGTGCGGCAGCCGGTCCGGCCACGATCCGGCGTCATCGATGGCCCGGTAGGCGTGGTCGATGTCGTCGACCGGCACGGTGTCGGCGCAGCGCAGGACCAGATCGCCGACGGGGACCGCCGCGGCGCACAGGTCGGTGAGCGCGCCCAGTTCCCGTTCGGAATTGGCGTCGAGCGCGGCCCGCAGCCAGGCGCGGGTGTCGGCTCCGTCGTCGGCGAGCACGCAGCGGTGCACCAGCTCCACCCGGGTGCCGCCGCGGTCGGGGCGGAAACTCCAACTGCCGGACATGGATTCGATGGGCGGGCGGGCATGCCGCTGGCGGAAGCCGATCGTCCGCTCGTCGGCGTTCAATTCCCGGCGCGAGGTCCAGCCGCGCACCCGGTCGTCGACCAGCGCGGTGATCCGGAACTCCTCGGTCACCACCGGGCCGCGGGTGCCGCGGTCCAGCACGTCGACCGCGACGGTCGGGCCGAAGACGATCGGCCACAGGGTGACATCGGCGACGAGCCCGTAGGCGTCCCCCGGCGATCCCGCGCACCAGGCGGCGTGCGAATAGGTGTGCTCAGCCATTCGCGCGCTCGACCAGTTCGCGGAAGGTGCGGCAGTCCATGACGAGGTGGTCGGGAATCGTGACGGCGAACCGTTTTTCGAGCCGGGACACGCTCTCGATCAGGGCCAGCGAGTCGTATCCGAGCTCCTCGAAGGTGGTGTCGAGCAGTTCCTCGGCACGCACCTGCGCCTCGGGCTCCCCGGCGGAGGCGATCAGCGCGGCGAGGACATCGGATTCAGAGATCGTTGCCATCGTTGTCCTTTCGGTTGTCGGCGGACGAGTTGTCAGCGGACGAAGCCCGGGTGAGCACCAGGGCCGAGTTGAAGCCGAGGCGACCGCGGGCGAGCACCAGCGCGACCCCCACGTCCACCGGGCGCGGCGCGCCGAGCACCAGGTCGACCGCGCAGTCCGCCCGGACCGCGGTGGTTCCGGGTGTCGCCGGGAGCACGCCGTCGCGCATGCACAGCGCGGCGGTGGCCACGTCGAGCGGACCGCCCCCGCTGTAGAGGCGGCCGGTGCCGCTCTTGGGCGCGGTGACCGGTGGCCCGGTGCTACCGAAAACCCCTGTCAGGGCGTCGGATTCGCTGCGGTCGAGCTCCGGCACCCCGGCCGCGTCGGCGAAGACCGCGTCGACGTCGCCGGGGGTGAGCCCGGCGTCGGCGAGCGCGAGCCGGATCGCGCGGGCCAGCCCCGCCGGGCCGCCCTGATCGTCGGCCGCGTCGAACGTCGAGGCGTGACCGGCGATCTCGGCGTAGCGGTGGGCGGCGGCGCGCGCCGAGGCGGAGTCGGCGTCCTCGAGCACCAGCAGCGCGCCGCCCTCGCCCGGGACGTACCCGTCGGCCTCCGCGGCGAAGGGCAGGTAGGCCCGGTCCGGGTCGGTGCTGCGGGTCAACCGGCCGCTGGCGATGTGCGAGACCCACCCCCACGGGTCCATCGAGGAGTCGACGCCGCCGCACAGCACGAACGGGGTGCCCTGCCGGACCACGTCGCGCGCCCGCCCGATCGCGTCCAGTCCGCCCGCCTGCTCGGCGACCAGCACGGTGCCGGGCCCGCGCATGCCGTGCCGGATCGAGATCTGCCCGGTATTGACGGCGTAGAACCAGGCGAACGACTCGTACACGCTGACGACATCGGCGCCCTCGGTCCACAACTTGCGGAATTCCCGGTGCGTGAACTCGAATCCGCCGGTGGCATTGGACGTGATGACGCCCTTGTCGTAGTCGGTGAGCGCGTCCGGGTCGATCGCCGAATCCGCCAGCGCCAGTTCGGCCGCGGCCAGCGCGAACCGCGTGGAGACATCGGTCTGGTGCAGCAGCCGGTCCGACAACCATTGCGCGGCATCGAATCCCTCGATCCGGGCGGCGAGCGAACTGGAGTAGTTCCCGGCCGCGCCCGCCAGGGGACGGATGCCGTGCCTACCCGCCAGGACGCTGTCCCAGTACCGGTCGATGCCGATGCCGGTCGGGCACACGATGCCGATGCCGGTGAGCACGACACTCATGCGGCCACGCTCTGCGCCGAGTGCAGCACCATGGCGCTCTGGAAGCCGCCGAAACCGCTGCCGACGCTGAGGGCGACGTCGACGGTCCGCTCCCGCGCGGTGTGCGGCACGTAGTCCAGATCGCAGTCGGGGTCGGGCGAGTCCAGGTTCGCCGTCGGCGGGATGGTGCCGGTGTGGATGGCCAGCGCCGAGGCCGCCAGTTCGATCGAGCCGATGGCGCCGAGGGAGTGCCCGACCATCGACTTGATCGAACTGATCGGCACCCGATAGGCGTGATCGCCGAGACTGCGCTTGTAGGCGGCGGTTTCGTGGCGATCGTTCTGCTTGGTGCCGGAGCCGTGCGCGTTGATGTAGTCGACCGCGGTCGGGTCGAGCCGGGCGCGGTCCAGGGCGATGCGGATGGCCTCGGCCATCTCCCGGCCGTCGACCCGCAGCCCGGTCATGTGATAGGCGTTGAGGCGGGTGGCGTAGCCGCCGATGGCGGCGTAGATGGTCGCGCCGCGGGCGCGGGCCGCCGCCAGCTCCTCGATGATCATGATGGCGGCGCCCTCGGCGAGCACGAAACCCGCCCGGTCGGCGTCGAAGGGCCGCGAGGCGGCCTCGGGCGGATCGTTGTGCGGCGTGGTCGCTTTGATCGCGTCGAAGCTGGCCAGCACGATCGGGGTGATCGGGGTCTCGGCCGCGCCCGCGACGACGATATCGGCCCGGCCCGACCGGATCAGGTCGGCCGCGGCGCTGACCGCGTCGATGCCCGAGGTGCAGCCGTCGGACACCAGCGCGACCGGGCCCTGGGCGTGCACGGCCCAGGCCACCTCGGCGGGCATGGCGGCCGGGCACAGGTAGTCGAACATGTAGGGCGACAGGTGATTCTCGTCGACCTCCCACTGCCGCCCGCTGTCGGAGAGCACCAGATATTCGCGCTCCAGGCTGGTGGCGGCGGCGGTGGCGCTGCCCAGGCTCACCCCGATCCGGTGCGGGTCGGCCGCGTCGAGGTCGAGTCCCGAATCGGCGACGGCCTCGCGCACCGCGGCCACCGCCAGCTGGGTCGCCCGGTCCATGCGGCGACATTCCCGCGGGGTGAGCCCCTCGGCGACGGGGTCGAAATCGCAGTGCGCGGCAATGCGGGAGCGAAAGGGCGCGGGGTCGAAGTAGTCGATGGTGCGGATCGCGGGTTTGCCCTCGACCAGCATCTTCCAGAATCCGGCGCGATCGGCGCTGCCCGGCGCGCGGACCCCGATTCCGGTGATGACGGGAACTCTCATTGCACAGCTGTTTTCGGTTGAGCGGATAGAACTGTGGCCGCGCGCACGAGCCGGACCGAGAATCCGAACGCGAGCGCCGACACGACGGCGAGCACCAGGAACACGGCCCGGAATCGCCCGGGATCGTGCACCCCGTGGATGGCCTGGCTGCCGATGACGACCACCACGACCGACGCGCCGAGCACGCCGCCGACGCGCAGCAGCACATTGATGATCGTGACGGCGTCGGGCATCTGCGGCGGCCGCACGGCCACATAGGCGGCCGTGGACGCGGGCACGATCGACAGGGCGGAACCGATGCCGAGCACGATCAGGCAGATCTCGGTGACCACGACCGTGCCGCCGGTCGAGGAGAGCACGCGCGGAAGGAAACTCACGACCAGGATCGCGGTCCCGGCCACGCAGACCGGGCCGCCGCCGATCCGATCGGTCAGCCGCCCGGACACGATCAGCATGGCGGACCCGAGCGCGAATCCGATCATGATCACGCCGGAGGCGATCAGTCCGTCCCCGGCGATGATCTGGAGATACAGCGGCCACGCCACGAGCGCGCCGAACTGCACGATCCCCACCAGCAGGCTGACCGCGGCCGCGGCCCGGAACGTCGGGGTGGCGGCGACCGCGAGGTCCAGCAGCCGTCCCGGCGCCGGTGGCCGCCGGACGAACAGCACGGTGAGCAGCACGCCCAGCAGCAGCGGGATCGCGACCAGGACGGGCCGCCCCGCGCCGGGCTGTCCGATCCGGTCGATGGCGAAGGCGACCAGCGGCAGGGCGAGCCCGATCAGCGCGAATCCCGGTGCGTCGAAACGCGTTCCGGCGCTGCGCTCGCCGCGCGGCACCACCCGCAGGCCGAGGGCGATCGCGATCGCGCCGACGGGCAGGTTGACCAGGAACAGCCACGGCCAGCTCAGCCGGGCGAGCAGGGTGCTGCCGACGATCGGCCCGAGCGCGGGCGCCAGCACCAGCGCGGAACCGACGACGCTCATGACCCGCCCCATGGCACCGCGCCCGGCGGCGTAGGCGATGACGGTTTGCCCCGCGGGCAGCAGGATTCCGCCCGCCAGGCCCTGTAGGCATCGGCCCGCGATGAGGGCCCCGATGTCGGGGGCGGCGGCGCAGCCCGCCGACACGACGGTGAACGCGACCAGCGCCAGCAGCCAGACCCGGCCCGCGCCGAATCGGCGGCACAGCCACGAGCAGGCGGGCAGGCCGACGGCCAGGCCGAGCAGGTAACCGCTCACGATCCATTGCGCGGTGGTCAGATCGGTGCGCAGCGCGCCGCTGACGGTCGCCAGGCCGATATTCACCAGGGCGGAGTCGAGTTGGGTCATGAACGCACCGAGCACGATGGTCGCCGCGATCACCCAGGTGCGCCCGGACACGACCGGGGGCGTCGGTTTCGGAGTTGTCATGCGAGTCCTCGATCGGTCGTCAGGCAGGAGTGCACCCAGTCGGCGGCGCGGTGGGCGGCCTGGGCCAGCCTGTTGAGGCACACGTGCGCCTCGGACTCGTACACCAGCGATTGGTGACGGCCCGCCCACTGCTCGTCGAGCCGCCGGATGTCGGCGACGGGGAAGATGTCGTCGAGCGCGCCGTGCACGCTGAGCACCCGGGTGTCGGGGATCCAGGTGATGTCGAGCGCCGAATCCGCCAGCAGCCCGGTCAGATCCGCGCCCGGCGGCCGCAGGAACGCGAAGCGGAAGTCGTCCTTCAGCCGCCGGGGCAGCCCCGGGAACGGCGCCACCCGGGGGCCGCCGGAGAAGTTCAGCACGCAGGCGAAGGTGCCCGGCAGGTGCTGGGCCACGCGCAGCGCGAAGTAGCCGCCGAAGCTGATGCCCGCGAAGCCCAGCCGGTCGGCGTCGACGGCGGGATGGGCGCGCGCGAGAT